>CAMCQA010000001.1 GCA_945876935.1 uncultured Clostridia bacterium
TTAAAACTGATTCTTCCATTCCTCTTTTTACTTTCCTAGCGAGCTCATCAGAATAATATTGAGCCCAGCCCTCCATTAAACTTTCTAGTAAAATGCCTTCTGGAGTATCTGGAATATTTTCAGCAACATAGAAGATTTTAACGCCGTGCTTTTTTAACTCAGCTTTATACATGACAGAATCATATTTATTTCTAGCAAAACGGTCGGTATTGTATAGCACTAGTGCGTTAAATTTGCTTTTCCTTGCGTCTTTTATGAGCCTTTGAAACTCAGGTCTTTTGTCAGTACGGCCTGATATGTGTCTATCTATGTACGTATCTATCAATTTTAAATTGTTATTTTTACAATACTCAGTGCAAAGGCGTAGCTGACCGTCAATAGATTGGTCGCTTTGATTTGGCCCAGCTGAGTATCTCGCATATATAACAGCTTTCAAGTTATTCACCTCTTAAAAATAATATCGTTATGATATTCTATAAAGTCGTATCGTGCTCTATTTCTAGATGGAATGGAGATGTATGTATTAGCTAAGCGTTTTAAGTTATCAGAAATAAATTGTGAATTATCATTGATATGCTTTGATACGATAATTTTATAATTTTTATCAATCGTAAAATAACCCTTATCAAAACACGCATCATAAAACGCATTTAGTAAAATGCCATTTGTCGCGGCCACTTTATCATTATTTGATTTGCAAGCAGAAAATGGCTTTATGTGGCTAGCTCTTAAAAGTGCGCTATTTGAAACACCAGAGATAGCGCATTTATCTTCATAGGTGGCAAACACGTATTTCTTAAATTCAGCACGTAGCCTATTAGTTTTATTCTTATTTACAACAGAAGATAATTTTTTGGAACCTTGCAGTAACGGCAAGTCAAATATTTCAAAGCCTGTTATTGATTCAAAAACAGTAGCAAGCTCGCCCCAATCTGTATTGAACTTTTCAAATACTTTCTTATCAAGTTTAGCTATATTTCGTAACCCTCCTTTTACGCCAGGGTCTAGCGACTGAAAATTACGCATTCTAAGTACAAGCGAATCAACTGAATGATTAAATATAGCTAAATTAGCGATTGCTTTTATATGTTCATTTCTAGGATTTATTTTATTTAATGGAGTAACACAGTATAAAGAGTAGGCAATAATAACCTCATCTTCTGACCATTTATTATTCATATAACTGTACTTTCTATAATTTTCTAAGATAAGAAACGACTTTACCACAAATAAATGTGGTTTTAAAGTCTTTACTTTCTGCAAATAATGTTTCGTATGATGGGTTTTCACTTCTAAACTCAATATAATCACCACGGTCGTAGTAGCGCCTAATGATTGTATCACCTCTAAAAATAGCAACTACATAATCACCGTTTTGAGGAGCCTCATCAGTAACAGCATAGATTGTTGAACCTGGAGTTATACCAATACCAATCAAGCTATCGTCAAATGCTTCAATCATTATTTCAGTATCGTCAGGCTCTTTGCTAGGTTCGATATTCGCAAAATTACGAGGGTCTTCCTCCCAACCCATTAGCCACGCAGGCGACACACCAAGCGCTTTTGCTATTCCTTCGATTTTATTTACCTTTAGTGTTTTGATTTCACCACGCTCCCACTTAAGCCATGTACTAGCAGTGGTACCACTTTTATCAGCAGCCTCGCGAAGTGTTAGATTTAAAGTTTTGCGTCTACTATGCAATCTGTTACTAATATCCATCTTTTACCCTCCATGAACTTTATATCTATATTATACAATGCTTTCGTCAAAAATGATATAGAATTATCAAAAAAGATTTTCTTTTTCGATAAAACAGCATATCGCATTTTAAAAATGAAATTATACAATAAACCGTATTTGCAGGGTTTTGAGCAATTTAAAAATATCAAAAATGAAACAAAAAGGTTGAAAATAATAAAAAAATTCAAAAATGATATTTACAAATCGATTTTGACGACGTATCATTAAACCATAAGCTACTGATTGAGATTAAAGGAGGAAAATAATGATAACTTCGATTATAACAGCTATTTTAGCCGGTATTCTTATTTATGCAGTCGCAAATTTAGGCGAACAGATTTGCGTATTTATTCAGAAGACTGAAGAGAAAAATATAAAGAAAGTTATTCTGATTGAAGTAATACGTGTAGTTATCTTAATTACACTTTTATATTTCTGGGTTAAATTGATTGTATTGTAATGAGTAAAGGAGTTATAAAAATGAATAAAAAAGAAAAAGCATTAAAGATGCTACGTGAACATTACGGCGTTAATATTATGTGCGATTTGAAGCACCGCTTTAATCGGAAAAGAAATTGTATCTATGTCGAAATATCTCAGCATGAAAAAACTAAAGCACATAGAGCCTTTAACGAATGCCCTTTAATTACAAAGGTAGAACAGCACATTCATGAGAGATATTGGCTAACACTTAAGTAGGAGGAAAACAATGTTAAAGATAGCAGCAAAAATAGTAGTAGCAACGTTAATAGCGAGCATGTCGCTCATAACCATCGGCGTGTATGACGAGGCGTCGCCGGGAAAGTTAGAGCCTAGAGATTATATTGTTAAATATAGCAATGTTTATGGAGTTGACCCGTGCCTAGCTCTTGCAATATCAAGACTTGAAACAGGAAACTGGAAAAGCGACGCATTTAAAAACTTAAATAACTTTGGAGGTATGCAAATTAGCGGGCAATGCCTTAAATTCCAGACTAGAGAAGAGGGCGCTAAAGAGTTTATTGAAAATTTATATTATAACTATATTCAGATAGGACTAACAAGTCCTGAGACAATCGCTAATAAATATTGTCCAGACAATAGCGAGCAATGGCAAAATGCCGTTAATAATATAATGCTTGAAGAGAAAGGAGGACGCGAATGATAAATATATATTTTCTTGAATACTGCTTAAAAAGCAAAGAAAAAACGCTTGATGATTTAAGAAAAGTAACAGGCTGGAGCCCTGCCACTTTAGCAAGAAGACTTAAATCTCGAGCGAACTGGCTAGTCAGTGAAGTCAACGCATTAGGAAGACTTGGTTTTACGATTGCCGAGATTGAGAAAATTTTTTTTGACGATTTTGTTTCATAAATGAAACTAAAAACTAATAAACGATTTCAAAAATGAAAAATATTGAAATGTCAAACAACTTGGTAGGACAGCATGAAACTATTGCTCTAGAAAAATTATTACAACTTATATTAAAGAATTTGGAGGAAGACAATGACAAAGATTAAATTGACTTTAGAGGTTACCGTTGAAGAAGCTACAAAAATATTATCAATACTTGACGGTAGCACAAGCATTGCAGATATAAAATCAGAGCTTGTAGCTAAAAAAGAAGAAAAGAAAGAAGAGCCTAAGAAAGAGACTAAAGAAGAAAAAAAGTCAATAACTCAAACGGAAATTAGAAGCCTAGCTGTGGAGTTAACAAAAAAAGGTAAAGCTGAAGAGGTTAAAGCTACTATAGCAGAATATGCAGATGATGGAAAACTAAAAAGCGTAGCGTTTGAAAAATACGAGGAACTTTACAGAAAGTTAGGTGAGTTAAATGGCTAAACATGCGAGGTTATCACCTAGTAGTGCAGATAGATGGTTAACGTGTACGGCGTCTGTGGCTCTTGAAGAGAAAATGCCAAGCACAACTAGCGTTTATGCTGAAGAAGGAACCTTTGCCCATGAATTAGCTGAATATAGTGCTAAATATGCCGTAGGTATGATAGGTAAACGAGAGTTTAACAAAGAGCTGAAAAAGTTAAAGGTTAATGACTTCTATTCTAACGATATGCAGGACTATGTTGACGAATATAGCTTTTTAATAAAGGGGATATATGAAGATATAACAAAAAACTGTAGTGACGCATTTTGTGAATTTGAAGTTGCATTAGATTTGACTAAATATGTTCCTGAAGGCTTCGGAACTGGAGACTGCCTCATTATAGCAGAGCCAGCCCTGTATGTAATTGACCTAAAATACGGAAAAGGTGTAGAGGTTAGCGCTCAAAATAATAGTCAGTTAAAACTATATGCGTTGGGCGCATTAGAAAGATATAAAGCCTTATACGATATAAAAGAAGTTGTGACCTACATAGTACAGCCAAGGCTATCTAATATCGATAACGCGAGCTATACAGTTGAAGAACTAGAAGACTGGGGCAATTCTGTTGTAAAGCCGAATGCAAAAGCTGCCTTTGACGGCACGGGTACATATAAACCATCAGAAAAAGCATGCCGTTTCTGTAAAGCCTCTGGTGAATGTAAAGCAAGAGCTGATGAACTATTAGCGTTATTTGATAGCCAAGATAAACCGTCTGAGATGCTAACGGATGAGGATTTTGCTGAGATATTACCAAGACTTAAAGAAATAAAGGCTTGGCTTGCTGATGTAGAGACGGCAGCAACACACAGGCTATATAGTGGCATGTCAATTCCTGGATATAAGCTAGTAGAGGGTAAAACTAACCGTAAATACACAGATGAAACTGAAATAGCTAAAGTGCTTAATGAAAACGGCTATACAGATGACGCCATATTTAACAAAAAGCTAATTGGAATTACAGCGATGGAAAAGCTGCTTGGAAAGACCAACGCAGCTAAGCTAATTGGCGATTATATTGAGAAGCCTAAAGGCTCACCAACCCTTGCACTTGAAAGTGATAAGCGCGAGGCAATAAACATAGAAGAAGTTATATTAAATAAATTTGATGAAGAATAAAGGAGATTAAGAAGATGAGTAAAACACAAATAACAACTGGAAAAGTAAGATTTAGTTATGTAAATATTTTTGAACCAAAGGCTGTGACAGCTGATAGCCCTGTTAAATATTCTGTAACGCTTATTATACCTAAAAGCGATAAGAAGACTTTAGCAAAAATTGAAGCTGCTATGAATGCGGCAAAAGAGCAGTTTAAGTCTAAAAACCCAGGTAAAAAGTTACCTAAAAATCTAAAAACAACATTACATGACGGTGATGGCGAAAGACCAAACGGAGGTGATTTTGGTCCTGAATGTGAAAACTCAATGGTTATTACAGTGAGTTCAACAAAGAAACCTGTTGTTGTCTATGCGGATAAAACGCCAATGACTGAGCCACTTGAGCTATATTCAGGCTGCTACGGTAGAGCAATAATCAACTTCTATGTTTATGATACGTCAGGGTCTGTTGGACTAACTGCAGGACTTAACGGAATAATGAAGTTAGAAGATGGCGAGCCATTAGCTGGAGGCGTTGTCACTGATGAAGACTGGGATGATGATTTTGACGATGACGATTTTGATGATATGTTTTAGGTCTTAAAATGAAAACATTAGCAATAGATATTGAAACATATAGCTCTGTAGATTTGCTTAAGTCTGGTGTTTATGTGTACACGGAAGCAAGTGATTTTGAAATATTACTTTTTTCTTATTCAGTTGATGGTGTAGAGCCAAGAGTTATAAGCCTTGCAGAAGGTGAAAAAATACCAGACGAAATATTAGAGGCTATTACTAACCCTAATGTTCTTAAAACTGCGTATAATGCTAATTTTGAGCGTGTTTGTTTAGCGAAGTACCTAGACGCAAAAATGCGCCCGGAACAATGGCAGTGCACTGCAGTCCTTGCCTCGTGGCTTGGACTGCCACGCGCTCTAGCTGATGTTGGAAAAGTGCTTGGTCTTGCAGGTGATAAGGTTAAGATGAAGGAAGGCAAAGCCTTAATTCAATATTTCTCTAAGCCATGTAAAGCGACAAAAGCAAATGGTGGGCGAACAAGAAATATGCCAAGCGACGCACCTGAAAAGTGGGAGCTATACAAAGAATATAATAGGCAAGACGTAGTAGCTGAAATTTCTATAAGAAACATATTACTTAAATATGGCTTTTTAGAGAGCGAACAAAAGCTATGGGAGATTGACCAGATTATAAATGATAGAGGCGTTTTGCTTGATGAAGAGATGGCGCAAAATGCAGCTAGGTTAGATGTTAGAATCAAAAACAATTTGATTAATGAGGCGCAGAGTCTAACAGGTCTTGAAAATCCTAAAAGCATAGCACAAATTAAAGGCTGGATATATAAAGAGACTGGAGAAGTTGTTGAGTCGCTCAATAAAAAAGAAATACCAGGCCTTTTAGAAAAAGTAGGATATGGAAAAGTAAAAGACTTTTTAGAACTAAGAAAAGGGCTTGGAAAAACCTCAACCGCTAAATATGATGCAATGTTACGCTGCAAGTGTCACGACAATAGAATTAGAGGGCTAACGCAGTTTAACGGCGCTAATAGAACAGGTAGATGGGCTGGTAGGCTTGTACAGATGCAAAATCTCCCACAAAACAAGATGGATGATATTGACCTAGATAATGCCCGCTATTTAGTTAAAAATGCGACTGCGGACAATCTGGAGCTCCTGGAGGCTATATATGAGCCAGCTGATACGCTAAGCCAGCTAATTCGTACAGCTTTTATCCCTTGCGATAGCCACTACTTTATTGTTTCAGACTTTTCCGCGATAGAGGCAAGAGTTCTCGCGTGGCTAGCAGGCGAAAAATGGAGACTAGACGTATTTAATAGCCATGGCAAAATTTATGAGGCTTCAGCGGAAAAAATGTTTAACCTACCAGAAGGCTCAGTGACAAAAGGTAGCCCATTGAGACAGAAAGGAAAAGTTGCAGAACTTGCGCTTGGTTATGGCGGTTCAGTTGGCGCGCTAAAAGCTATGGGTGCTTTAGAAATGGGATTAACAGAAGAGGAATTGCCAGGTCTTGTTGAGACGTGGCGAGCATCAAACAGTAAAGTTATAAAGTTTTGGAAAGACGTCGGAAAAGCTGCAGGGCTTTGCATTAGCACAGGTTTGCCGCAAAAAGCAGGACCTGTATCATTTAGAAAACAGGGTCCACTACTTAGGTTAAAATTACCAAGCGGGCGCGAGCTAAGTTACGTTAGGCCAAAATACGATAGACAAAGTAACTCTATTAGTTATGAAGGAATTTTACAGTCTGGAGGCTGGGGACGAATTGAGAGTTATGGCGCGAAGCTAGTCGAAAACATTGTTCAGGCTGTAGCAAGAGACTGCCTTGCTGTCTCATTAGAACGATTACATGAAAAGAATATTGATGTTGTTTTTCATGTGCACGACGAGGTAGTTTGCGAAGTTAGAAAAGATAGTATAACAGAAAAAGATGTCGCAAATATTATGGCTGCGCCTATTAGCTGGGCGAAAGGGCTACCGCTAGCTGCGGACGCCTATATTTGCGAATACTATAGAAAGGACTAAAAGATGGATAGAAAAACGTTTAATATGCTTGTTGATTATCAGATAGCAAAATGTAAAGCCGTATTAAGTTATAAAGGTGATGAATACGTTAAAGGTGAAGATGTATTTGAACATTTTAAAAAAGCCGCGTCCCTTCAAGGAATAAACACAAGAGAAGCCCTTTTTGGAATGTTAGCAAAGCATATAGTTTCTATTTCTGAACTATGCGCAGAAGAGCACTGCGCGCCAACTGAAATTTGGAACGAAAAAATTTGCGATGCTATTAACTATTTAATTCTTTTATCTGGTGTAGTTAGAGACGAGTTAAAAGCTGAAATAGAAGAGATGAAGGAGTAAAACACTATGAAAAATATTGAAATAGCCATAATAAATCCAAGTTCTATTGAAGACGCTGAACGTATGATGGTGACCGCTGCAAAATTAACGCAGCGCAGCCATAATATTGGAGATTTGGGGGATTTTACCAAGCTGTACCGCTCTGATTTTACCACGCTAACAGTAGAGAGGTTAGCAGGCTTGCCACACCCTACGCTTCAAAAATTAGGTATTGTAAATATTGTGGTAATAGGCTTATCAAGAAGAGCGTTAGCACAAATCACGCGCCATCAGAACGAAGTTAAATTTGTAGCGGGCTCACTTCAGTATAGTGACCACAGCGAAAGCGTTTCCTATGTAATACCTCCAGGTGTTGAAGAGTTTAGAGAAGATATTGAAAGGGCTTATGAAGTAGCAGGGGCTAAGTATAAAAAGCTAATAGCTGCAGGTGTCGATAGAGATTTAGCGGGTTATGTGTTACCGCAGGGATTTAGGACAAGCCTGTTAATTAGTGCGACGCCTTATCAGATAAAACACATGATAAGCCAGAGGACGTGCAGGCGTAATACGGAAGAAGTTAGGTATATTATGCTTCATATTTGGAAAACGCTAACGGAATATTTTCCAGAGCTGTTTGAAAACTCAGGTCCGTTTTGTACACGTGGAGTTTGCCAAGAAGGAAGCATGAGCTGTAAAAAGCCTATGACTAGTAATATAGAAGAGTTGATAGAGGAGATTAGATTATGATAATAAAAATATTACCTTTTGATAATTTTACAAGAACGCCAAGACGCGCCTATTACAATGACGCTGGCGCAGATGTTTATTTGCCTGAAGATGTAATGCTTGGCGCGCATACAACCTTAAAAATACCGCTAGGCTTTGGTATTGAGTTACCTGATGGAACAATGGGGCTTATATATTCCCGTTCAAGCCATGCGTCTAAAGGTATTGTTTGTCAAATGCCGCCAATAGACCCAGGCTATAGAGGCGAACTACATGCGATCGTTTCAAATGTATCAAATAAAATTGTTCATTTGAAAAAAGGTGAACGCATAGGACAGTTAGTTATACAGCCAATTATTTATGCAGATTTTACGCATGAACAGCAACTAAAAGAAAGAGGCGAGGGCGCCTTTGGGAGCACAGGAAAATGATAAAACATAACGGACTTTTAAAAATAGCAACTGGGGAGTCAAGACACACTAAAGTTTGGACTAATGTCGAAATAGACTGGAATAGCCTAATTGATAAGCTACAAAAGCCAGCGAGGACGCAAGAGACGTATGAAAGATATATAAACCTTAATAAGCGATTACGAGACGATTTGAAAGACGTGGGCGGCTTTGTAGGTGGTTATTTAGATAAGGGAAGACGTAGAAGTGCAAGCGTTGTTAATAGAACGCTTTTAACGCTTGATATTGATAATCTATCTGGGACTATAGATATTTGGCCCCTTGTTAGATTAGCAGTTGGCGGCGCTGTGCTACTTTATAGCACGCGTTCGCATAGCACTAAAAAGCCAAGGCTAAGGCTTGTTGCACCTCTTGCTAGAGCTGTATCACCTGAAGAATATGAGGCGATAGCAAGAAAAATAGCAAGTGTTATTGGCCTTGAGATATTTGACCCTACTACTTTTGAGCCTTCTAGGCTTATGTATTGGCCTAGCTGCTCAGTTGATTCAGACTATTATTTTAGAGTTGAAGACGACGAGTTTTTAGACCCCGATGAAATATTAGCGCGGTATGTGAATTGGAGAGACGTAACCGCGTGGCCGGGTAGCCAACGTCACGTAAAAGAGCTACATAAAAAAATGGTGGCGCAGGGCCAGCCACAAGAAAAACCAGGCTTAATTGGCGCATTTTGTAGAGCTTATAATATTGATGGTGCAATAGAAAACTTTATACAAGAAGCGTATAAGCCAGCTGGTGAAGGTAGATATACATACGCAGAAGGTTCAACAAGTGGGGGACTTGTCTTATATAATGACGGGAATTTTGCTTTTTCGCATCATGGGACAGACCCAGCAAGCGGAAGACTTGTAAATGCTTTTGACCTTGTTAGGCTCCATAAATTTGGCGTACTTGATGAAGATGTAGACACAAACGAAGTGCCCGTAAATAAACTACCTTCATACATAGCTATGTGCGACTTTGCAGGAAAAGATTCATCTGTTAAAAGCGAGATACTAAAAGATACAATAGCTGATTTTGACGATAATGAAGACGGGCTAGACTGGATTGAATCACTTGAACTAAACAAGAAAGGTAGTATTGCTGCGACTATAAACAATATAGTTATAATTCTTTTAAATGACAAAAGAATTAGCGAATCATACTATTATGATGTATTCAGAAACAGAGCTGTAATAATGAACGATTTACCTTGGCAAAAGATTAAAGGGCGAGAAAATACAGACTGGACTGACGCAGATGACGCAGGGCTGCGTAACTTTTTAGAACAAGAATATAATATAACTGCTGTTGCAAAGACAGACGATGCTTTAAAAATTGCTATGCTATCAAAAGAGCGTAACCCTGTTAAGGAATATCTTGAAAGTCTTGTATGGGATGGAAGCTCTAGAGTGGATAGTTTATTTATTGATAAGCTAGGCGCTGACGACAATAAATATATAAGAGCTGTTACAAGGGCTAGTTTAATAGGCGCTGTAGCACGAATTTTAGAACCTGGCTGTAAACATGATTCAATGGTTGTTTTAGTTGGTCCACAGGGATGTGGAAAATCAACCTTGCTCGCAAGTCTGGGTGGTGAATGGTTTAGCGATTCACTTTATACGATGACCGGAAAAGACGCCTACGAGCAATTACAAGGTGCCTGGATAATAGAAATAAGCGAAATGGCCGCAACTAAAAAATCAGATGTTGAACAAATAAAACATTTTATAAGTAAAAGAACAGACACATATAGAGCTGCATTTGGAAAGAGAACACAGAGCCACCCTAGAACATGCGCTTTTTTTGGTAGCACAAATGACACCGAATTCTTAAGAGACTCAACGGGCGGTAGACGCTTTTGGCCTGTAGTTGTAAAAGAAAATAATGTAAATACGATTTTAGATAGTAACGAAGTTAAACAAATATGGGCTGAAGTTATGTGGGCTTATAAGAACGGTGAGCCTTGGCACTTATCACTAGAGATTGAGAAGATTGCAAGAGAAGAACAAGCCCGCCATACAGAGCAGTCAAGCAAGCAGGGGGTAGTCGAAACTTTTGTAAATAGAAAGATTACAAAAGATTGGTTAAATAAAAGCCTTGAAGACCGCATGCTATTTTGGACGGCTGATTTTATAGATGACGAAAACGAGGTTCTTGTTGAGCGTGAACATGTTTGTGCCTTAGAGCTATGGGTTGAATGTTTTAACGGAGATATGAGAGGCTTCAAGCAAGCCCAGGCCAGGGAGCTAAACGATATAATGCGAAAACTAAAAGGCTGGACTTATACAGCTAGCAAAAATTGTGGAGCTATTTATGGAAGGCAAAGGGCTTTTGTAAGAACTAAATAGAGTACAACGAGTTCAAAGGTGAGGTAGCACTTGGAAAAATTTGCTGCGCGCGAAAAATGCAAATTGTGCTTGTTTTAACACAAAATTGTGTGGATTTTAGCACAATAGGTAGCACTTTATAAAATTTGCTACAATTTTAGCTGAAAAGTGCTACCTTTAAAGCGCTGTAATTCCAACGTTTATACTGTTGAGTGTAGCGAACCGCAGCAAATTTTTTGGAAAGTGCTACCTCAATAGTTGTTGGAATTCCAATATATATTATATTTAATATATTATTTTATTATAAATATATATATTATATATATAATATTAGATACATATATAAATATATATACAGTCTAATTTTATACCTATATACGTATATGTGATTTGTGCTACTTTGTTGCAAGAGGAGAAAAATGAGAGAAAAAGATTTAGAACGTAAATTAAAAAAAGAGGTGCAGAAGAGAGGCGGACTTTGCCTTAAGTGGGTGAGTCCGGGGTTTTCAGGGGTACCTGACAGAATTGTAATTTTAGAAGATAAAATTTTATTTATAGAATTAAAAAGGCCGGGGTTAAGTGAAAAAGCAAGAAGCCCAAGACAAAATAGAGTGGCGGCCCATTTTAAAGCGTTAGGCCACGATATAATTTTTATTAGTGAGGAGACTGATATTTATGAAGTGTTATAAACCCTATGCCTATCAAAAGTTTATAGCTGATTTTATTATTAGCCATACAGAAGCTGGCGTGTTTGCAGATATGGGGCTTGGTAAAACAGTTAGCACTTTAACCGCACTAAATAATATAAGGTGGGATTGGAATAAGGCGTTAATTATAGCTCCTAAAAGAACGGCACTTGAAACATGGCCACAGGAAATTGAAAAGTGGGAACACTTAAATAATTTAACCTATTCAGTGGTTATGGGAAATGCTAAAGAGAGGCTAAAAGCTATAAATGAAGAAGCTGATATTTATATAACGTCACGAGACTTAGTTGTAAAGTTAGTTGAATATTTTAAGAATAAACCATGGCCTTTTGATTGTGTTGTCATAGATGAGTTATCTAGTTTTAAGAATTCAGGTGCTAAACGTTTTAGAGCTTTAAAGAAAATAAGACCCAGAATTGAAAGAATAATCGGACTAACAGGAACGCCAGCCTCTAATGGTTATATAGATTTGTGGGCTGAGTGTTTTTTATTAGATGGTGGAAAAGCCTTAGGTAGAACTAAAACATTGTTTCTTGATACCTTTTTTACACCCGGGAGAAGAATGGGACATGTTATTTATGACTGGAAGCTAAAAGAAAATGCTGAAAGCGATATTCAAAAGAGACTTGTACCTTTGTGCGTCTCTATGAAAACAGAAGATTATTTGGAACTACCTGAAAGGCTAGATATTGAATTAAAAGTTGAAATGCCAAAGGATATAAAAGAGATGTATAACGCTTTTCAGAAAGAACAGTTTATGCAGATTGATGATACAGCTATTGACGCGGTAAACGCGGCAGCTCTTATGACGAAGCTAACACAATTTAGTTCAGGTATGGTTTATGATGAATTTTTTAATATGAAACATATAAGCGATTATAAGCTGGAGGCGTTAGATGAGTTAATTGAAAAAGCAGGAGAAGAAGGCGAAAATGTTTTGTTATTTTACAACTTTAGACACGAGAAAGATAGAATACTACACAGATATAAAGATGCCGTGGATATAAACGAAGAAGGCGCAATAAAAAAATGGCAGGAGGGAAAAATAAAGATTTTGTTAGCTCATCCAGCTTCTGCAGGACACGGCCTAAACCTTCAAAGTGGTGGCGCTATATCTATTTGGTACACATTGCCAACAAGTTTAGAGTTATATCAGCAAGCCTGTAAGCGTCTTCACAGAATGGGACAAACAAAAGTTGTTAGAAATTATATAATGCTGACGAAAGACACTTATGACGAAGAGATATATTACAGGATATTACAAGGTAAAGAAAAAATACAAAATGTTTTGATTGAAAGCCTTAAAGCAAAATTAAAGGCGTACAAATGATTTAATTCGCGATATATTTAAATGGTAGGCGTGAATCATTGTAGACCTCCTTTAATAAATTGTAGTTGCGTGATGGTTATGACCGCCATCACGCTAGTTTTATTTTACGAGAGAGGCAAAGCCTATGAAGGTACAAAAAAGTACGATACGGTACGGCGAGGTACGAACTGGTACGAAAAATAGTGAAGAGGTGTGGAGATTTGAAGAGAAGAGCAAAATATCATGACTGGATAACTGAAGACGGCTTATTAAAACTAGAAGGAATGGCGAGAGATGGCTTGACTGATATAGAGATAGCCGCAAAAATTGGCGTGGCTCGCGATAGCCTAAGAACATGGCGCTGTAAATTCCCAGAAGTTGAAAATGCACTTAAACGTGGAAAAGATGTTGTTGATAGGAAAGTAGAAAAATCGCTTTTACAAAGAGCGCTCGGTTATCAATATACTGAAAAAGTAGTAGAGATTGATGATGATGGTAGCGAAAAGGTAAAAGTATTTTACAAACAAATGCCACCAGATACAACAGCACAAATATTCTGGTTAAAGAATAGAAAGCCGGATGAGTGGTTAGAAAAGAGAAAGGTAGAAGCTAATATTGAAGTTGAAGATATAAGCGTACTCGCGGAGCTATTAAAGTGATAAAGACAAATAAAATTGCCTGGTCTCCTTTTTCTGATAAACATAAAAACTATATTAAAACAGCTATTAGCTCCGATTTTTGCGTAGCAGAAGGAGCTATAAGAAGTGGTAAAACAATAGATAACTGCATTATAGCAGCAGACTACTTAGAAACTAGCCCAGATAGAATACATTTAGCTAGTGGCTCAACACTTGGAAATGCGAAGCTAAATATTGGTGAGTGTAATGGTTATGGTTTAGAACACTTGTTCAGAGGACGCTGTCACTGGGGTAAGTTTAAAGATAACCCAGCCTTGATACTAAAAACTAAGACGGGTGAAAAAATAGTCGTATTTGCTGGAGGAGGAAAAGCAGACAGCTATAAAAAGATACTTGGTAACTCTTATGGCCTATGGATTGCAACAGAGATAAACGAGCATTATGATAGCGAGGAGTCAAGAGAGAGTTTTATAAAAGTAGCTATGGGTAGACAAATAGCAGCTAAAAAGCCAAAGACCTTATGGGACTTAAACCCTTGCCACCCAGCAGATAGAATATACAGCGATTATATTGATAAATACCAGCATAGTTATGATGGAAAATATCTGTATGAGCATTTTACTATCGCAGATAACGCGAGTATAACACCAGAGCGTTTAGCACTTATAAAAAGCAAATACACTGAAGGCACAGTTTGGTATAACCGCGATATACTTGGAATGCGTACAGTATCCGCAGGGCTTGTCTACCGTTATTTAGCTGATGATGTTAAAAAGTATAATAAAGAATATTTAGAAAAAGATAGATACAGCAAAATCATAATAGGAATTGACTACGGCGGAAGTAAATCAATGACAACCTTTACAGCTGTAGGCTATAACTATTACAAAGATATAACCCTACTTGCTGAACATAATTTAGATGTAAGGGAAAGCATAGACAGCGATGATATAGTAAAAGCCTTTTGTTATTTCTATGAGATGGTAAGCAAGCGTTTTGGGGCTGTTGCTTTTGCTTTTGGAGACAATGCGAGCCCTACTCTAAACAATCAGCTAGACGCTGAAGCTAAAAAAAGAGGCTATACATTAAGAGTTGCCCCTTGTCAGAAACTAGCAATATTAAGACGCGTTCAGCTTATAGATTTACTTTTAAAAAGTAATAGGCTTAAGTTCTTAGATGATACAAGCAAGGTAAGAACAGCCCTAACAATGCTTAGGTGGGATAACAAGAAAGAAGATACTATTGAAGATAAGAATTTAGATAACTGTAATGACTGGTTTGATAGCTTTTGTTACGCGTTTACAAGCTACGCTGGTTATTTAGAAAGAGGTTATTAGTTATGAATACAAATGTTATAAATTACTTAAAGAAAGAGGGCTATAAAATAGACGATAAGCCCTATGGAATAATAAAGACGTGTAATAGCTGGTATGTAAATGAGGATATAGAGGGTTTTCACGACCGTAAGACTGTACAAAATACAACCTACCATTTGCAAAAGACAAATATGGCAAAAAGGTGTTGTGCAGATGACGCCAACTTATGCGAGGTTATAAATCTAACGGCAGAAGATGAGAGAGTAAACAGTCTAGTAGCAAGCGTGCTAGAAGATAATAATTTTTATAGCGTGTTAAGAGAGCAATTAGAGCTTGTAGCGGCTACAGGCACGGCTGGAACATATATCAGAATAATAAATGCAGATGTGTTTGATAATGGAACTGTTAAAAAAGGTGAAATAGAACTTAACTATGTGAAGGCTAGCCAGATTATCCCGCTAAAGATAAAAAACAATCAGGTAATTGATTGTGCGTTCTATGGGCTAGAAGGAAAAAGGCACGCCGTAGTTAAATTTATAAGAAACGGCGATATATACACGGCTACAACGCAGTATTTTAGTAAGGACTGGAAGAAAGAGGAGCAAATAACTGTTGAATATCCAGAAGGTTGTAAACCTTTTGCACTTTTAAGAACTGCGGGTGTTAATAATATAGCAGGAATGGAAGGCTTTGGCGTTCCAAAGATATATAACGCCATAGGATATTTAAAAGGCGTAGACCTAGCTTGGAATACATTTATTAGAGATTTAGAAAAAGCTGACAAGCTGGTACTAATGAATGAAAAAATGCTAAAGTTTGATGATTCAGGCAAACCGATTAGACCAAGTAACCTCGCTAATGAGTTATTTTGTTTTTTAGGTGAAAAACTACCTGATGAAAAAAGCCTAGTGCAGGAATACAATCCAAGCATTAGAGTTGATGAGATAACAAAGGCAATGGAATTTAGTTTGTCAATGCTGTCAAATATGTTTGGTTATGGAACAAGAAAATACAGCTTTGAAAATGGGCAGATAAAAACGGCTACAGAGTATATCGGAGAGCGTCAAGACTTGATGCAGGAGTTAAACAAGCAAAGGGAGAATGTAAAAGGATATATATTAGAGTTAATTAGAAATAGCTTAGTGCTATATAAGTTTTTACACAGCCTAAATATAGACCCTACGCAAGCCATAACGATTGATTTTGATGATAGCTATATAAACGATAGGCAAAGCCAATTAAAAGCGATACAGGAAGATGTGGGGCTTTTAGGACTAGTAGAAATACAGGTAAAGTATTTAACGATGAAGTACAACATATCTGAAGAAGAGGCTAAAAGCTGGATTGAAGGCAAAACTACCGATGACAATGAAGATGAAGAGGTGTAGAAGTTGCTTAGTGAAATACAAAAAGAATTGATGGGGGACGAGTTTGTCCCTCTTTTTCAAAAGCTAGAACAAGATGTAATATATGATATTATCAGAAGGGTAGGCAAGACTGGAAGGTGGACAGAGACAGCCGAGTTACAAGCAAGAGCTTTAAAGGAGCTAGGCTATAGCCCTGAGCAGATACAAAAAGAAGTGCTAAGTATTATCAATGTAGATGATGAGTTTAAACGCTATGTAGATAAAGCCACGTTAGAATACAAGAAAAGAATAGCAAAGAAGGTAAAAGAGACAGTAAAAGAAGCTAAGAAGAAAGGCGATGCATTAACAGCAAAGGCTGGCAATATGGCTTTTAATAACGATTTAAAGCTATGGAAAAGCGCAGGTAAGAATCTAACTAAAACAGCGCAGCTAAAAAAGACTATAAACTTTTACAAAAAGCAGGTAGCTACTCATACAAAAAATATAACTGGAAGTATGGGTTTTGTAGTAGATGGTAAGGGTGTTAAGTTACAAGAAGCGTTTACAAATGAATTAAACGGAGCTATAATTAAAATATCTAGTGGAGCCTTTACAAAAGAGCAAGCCACAGAGGCTATTGTAAGGCGATTATCTGAAAGCGGAGTTCGAAAAATTGATTTTAAATCAGGAATAAGCCGAAACATTGATACGGCGGCAAGACTAGCTATTCAGACAACCCACGCTCAGATGAGTGCAAGCATTATGATGGACAACCTAAAAGAAACAAATACCGACCTTGTTGAAGTGTCACACCACAGCGGTGCGAGAAATGAGGGTGATGGCTGTATGAACCACGCTAGCTGGCAAGGTAAAGTTTACAGCCTATCTGGTAAAAGCTACCTAGTGGAAAGCCAAAGGTTAGGCTATAAGATTGAGAAGCTAGAAGATGTTACAGGTTATCCAAATAACGCGACAGGGCTTTGTGGTTATAACTGTAGACACACATTTTACGCATTTTTTGAAGGTGTGAGTGAACCAACAGAAAAAGACCCTGAAAGAGCTGATATTGTCTGGAATGGTAGAGTATATGACCATTACAAAGCAAGGCAGAAACAAAGGCAGATTGAAAGGGAGATACGAGCCCTTAAAAGAGGTAAAGCCTCAGGAGTTAAAAACCTTGAAGCAAGGCTAGTTAATAAGCATATTGAATATAGAAATTTCTGTGAAAAGGCTAATTTAACTATTAACCGTGGGCGTTTAAGCGTGTATGGCGTTAAAGATTATACACCATATCTAACAGCTAGAAAGATTAAAACAATACCAGAGGCAAAACCGATAAATAAAATAAAAGGGTGATAGCTTAGATAGTATAGTCTACAAAATTGCTGATGATGAGTTAATAAACAAGTATGACCAAAAAACATGGGACTTATTTGGCTATGAGGGTGATGGCGATGGTATTCTATCAGCTGAAGAGGTAGCTATTCTTAAAAGATACACAGGCGACGAATACGCAAAATTTAATGCTTATTTACGTGGTGAATTGGAAGACGCTATGGGCTACGATGCACAAGCTGGGCGCGCCTATAATATTGCAACTAATGTAGAATCAATGAAGAATATTCTATCAAAAAACTTTTTAGATGATGATATAATGTTGTATAGAGGCGTTTCAGAAAATGAATTTAATAGCTTAAAAAGTAATAACGTATTTAAAAACTTTTTATCGACGTCATTTTCAGAAGATATAGCAAAAGATTTTGCGGCTTTTAATGTTGAAGAAAATTTAAGCCCTAGAGAATATTATGTTAATATTAAAGCTCCTAAGAAAACGCAAGGGGTATATATAGACGGTAAAGGTGCCTATGAAGATGAACGCGAATTTATATTGAATGCTGGGCAGAAGTACAAAATTATAGAGGTTAAAGATAATACAATTTATTTAGAGGTGATAATTGATGAATGATTTAGTACTAATAGAAACTAAAAAATTAGAGAAATTAAAAGCTAAATATCTAAAAACAAAACATACCTACTGGACGCAAGAAGACTGGGAAAATAAGGTAAATACTATTTTACCTGAGGACTATTACAAAAAACACGGGGTTAGTCTTAACAAGATTTACGAATTAGAATATTGCTTGTTAACGCCCGCAAGTAAAGAGCGCTGGGCTGAAAACAACACTTTGGCAGAAGTAGACCGAGATGAAATTATGCGTAAAAGACGCGAGCAAGCTAGTAAAAATGCTAAAGAGACGCTAGATTGGTTTAGCCGTGTTAGCTAATTAAAAATAAAATATAGTAAATGACCACGATATATACTGTATATCGTGGTTTTTTAATACAAAAGTGCGTACAACATACAATATACGCGATAAAATTGTATCGATACACCAATGCTGACTTTGGTCGTAGTCGTAAAACAAGGCTGTAGTTACAATGCTTATCCATAAGTTACTTGGATAGGGTAAAGAAAGGATTTACAAAATGACAAGAGAAGAGTTAAAACAACTTGGGTTAGATGACGAGGCTATAACAAAGGTTCTCAATCTGCATCATAGCGAACTAACTGAATATAAAGAAAAGGTTACAAAGCTAGAAGCAGCTGAGAATAACGCTAAGCAGCTTAAAAAGGACTTTGATGAGCAAAGCGAAAAGCTAAAGGCTCTTGAGACTGGGGAAAATAGCCCTGAAGCTTTAAAGGCTGAGATTGCTAAGTTAACAAGTGCTGCAAGTCAAAAAGACGCGGAGCACCAAAAAGCAATCGAGGATATGAAAAGCGAGCTTGAAAATAACCGCTTTAACACCAAGCTAGAGACTTTAATTTCTGAGGCTGGAGCTAAAAGAAAGAAAGCCATAATAGCAGAATTAGACCTTGCTACTTTAAGAGAAAGTAAGAACCAAGACGCAGATATTAAAGCAGCAATTGAGGCTCTTAAATCAGGAGAAGAAACAAGCTTTTTGTTTGAAGCAAAGGAAGAAAGTCCAGCTACAAGAGGAGTTAATTTTCCAGCAGGAACAAAAGAAAGTAATGTGGACGCACTAAGTGCTCAGGCAAGAACAATTATGGGCTTACCACCTGAAACCAAGTAGAAAAGAAAAGGAGAAAATAAAATGGCAAATCAAATCGAAAAATTTAAAGTGTATGTAGATTTACTTGATGAAGTATACAAAACAGCAAGCTGCACAGCAGTGCTAGATGGAGCACCTGAGCTTGCAAGACAAGGGGTAAATGCTAACGAGCTAATCATCTCTAAGCTAGATATGGACGGCTTAGCAGATTATGACCCAACAAACGGCTATCAAGCGGGGGATGTAAAATTCACTAACGAGACAGTAAAATGCAACTTTGATAGAGGTAGAAAATTTACTGTAGATTCTGTTGAAAATGCAGAAACAGCAGGGCTTGCATTTGGTAAGCTATCTAGTGAATTTATTAGAACAAAGGTAGTGCCTGAGTTAGACGCTTTTAGATTCGCAAAATACTGCGGAATATCTGGGGCAGATATAACAAGCGGTACTATTAACGACGGCGTTGAAGCAGTAAAAGCTATATCTAAAAAATATGATGCTATGACTAATAAAGAGGTGCCAACAACAGAAAGATATTTGTTCGCAACACCAACAATACTAGGCTTGATTAGAGATTTAGACACAACAAAATCAAAGGCTATACTAGACAGGTTCGCAGGGGTTATAGAAGTACCGCAAAGCAGGTTCTATACACAAATTGAGCAAAAGAAAGGCACAAGCTCACAAAACCCAGAAGGTGGTTTTGCTAAAGGCTCAAGCGGTAAAGAAATTGACTTTTTAATTATCCATAAACCTGCAACAATTCAGTACCAAAAGCACAACGTATCTAAGGCAATTGCTCCAGAGGATAACAAGGATATGGACGCATGGCAATTTAACTTTAGAGAGGTTGGGATAACTGACGCCTACGAAAACAGAGCTATGGGAATAGCTGGACAGTATCACGAATAGGAGGAAACAGATGGGAAGACTTATTGGACTTGACCTATCTGAAAAAGAGGCTCGCAAGGAAACTTGTGAGCCTTTAGCAGATAGTGTAGAAGAAATAGAAGAAGAGGCAGAAGAGCAAACAGAAATAGAAGAAGCCAAACCAACTAAAAAAAGGTGGTGGTAGAGGTGCTAAAAAATAACCAGATAGATATTTTAATTGAAAGCTGGACAGGTGGTAGAAGTAAAGAGGCTACAGGCTTTAAGGCTGAAAGAGTTGAGGCGTTAAAAGAGGCTTTAGAAGCTGAGATAGAAAAGTATAACGAGCTAAATGAAAATGGAGCTTTAAAAAGCGTGACTAATGATGGCTATTCTGAGACCTACCAAGTAGAACGCCGAGAAGACTTTGAAAAGCGTCTTAAATCACTAGCCTACACCTATTTATCAGGGACAGGGCTTATGGGTGCGTTTTATGTTTGATAGCAAGATAACACTAATAGCAGTAAAGGGTGAAGTAGCCCATACGATTTATTTAACAAGGGTTCAAATCAATCCTGTAAATAAAATTACTGTTGAAGATAGCGGAAAAGAAAGAAACGAAAATATCTGTTCTGTGACAATTCCTGAAAAGTTAAATTTTGATAGCCTTTATGACCTTGATATATCAGATTTAAAATATGCTATCACCCACAGGCTAAAAGAAGATTTAAACCTAGAAGATATAGCTGAAATGGTAGCAGATAAAAAGGCTTATGCTATCACAGAAATAAAAGATAATAGGATGCTTAAAAAGTTGCCACATATAAGGTTGGGGATTAAATGCTAGATATTAAATTGGCTAAGGTAGATATGAAGCCTACAAAACAGATACTGCACGATAAAGGAATAGATAAAGGCGGAAAAGTCCAAAAGTATATTGATAGCGAGGTGCTACGGCTATGCGCTCCCTATGTTCCATTTGATGATGGAGCTTTGCAGCGTTCAGGTATAGACAAAACCAAGATAGGAAGCGGGTTAGTAAGATATGAAACGCCGTATGCTAGACGCTGGTATTACCGGGACGCTAATTTCAAAGGAGCACCTAAAAGGGGCAAGATGTGGTTTGAGAGAATGAAAAATAACGGCGGTAAGGATAAGATACTAGCTGGAGTTAAAAAGATAGTAGGAAGGAGGAGCAAGTGAGCGATATAAACAGACTTATTGAATGGATAAACTCAAATGGTGTTTTAGAAATTCCAAAAGGCGTAGATATAGACTATTTAGCCGATGAAAAAGACGCAGCAGGACTATATAAAATACCTGAAGTTGTAAAAGAAGAATATATCGACGGCGGAGCTCTTATTACTGAACACTATATTTTATTAGCTAAAAAGGTGGCTGGAATAAAAGGGCTAAGGCTTAAAGCTGTTAGCGTACTAGAGGCGTTTGAAGACTGGATAGAGGAGCAAAACGAAAGTGAGAATTTTCCAAGCCTTAAAAAGGGTAAGGTAGAAAATATTACAATTTCAAGCCCTGTTCATCTTGAAGAAGCTGAGGCAAGCTCTAGCGTGTACCAGTGTACCCTTGCAATTACTTATTTAAAAGAGAGAAGGAGAAAATAAAATGGCTGGAAAAGTTAAAAAACACGAGGTAGCTTTATTTCTAAATGTTGGAAGTAATAGCTCTAAAAATTATGTTCGTATAGCAAAATCAAAAGAGTTAACAATTGATTTTGACCCTAAGACTGAAGATTATGATTATATAGCAGATGTTAACCCAACAACTGACCTAGAGGCGTACGCTCCTAAGATTTCAGGATTGCCACTAACTATGTATAGAGAAGAAAAGGATTTTCAGGCAGTTTGGGACTATGCTTTTAACCTAAAGACTGGCGGCGAAGCTGTAAGCGATATGATTCTTGTATATATGTTTGATGAAAACGGCAAAACCTCAGGCAAGTACAAGGCTTGGAATGCTGATTGCACCGTTGTTGTAAAAAGCATAAACGCAGTAGATGGAACAATTGAGTTTGATTTGCCATTTAGAGGAACAGTTAAGGTTGGTAAGGTTTCAATGGCAAGTGGAAACCCAACGTTTGAACTTGAATCAAGGTAGGAGGGCTTAAAGATGGAATTAACAAGAGAGTATCAAATCGTATTAGAAGGTGAGTTTTATAGCCTGCCAAAAAGAACGGTAGCTATTGCTAAAAAGTTTGATGAGTTTAATAGTCTAAGCGGGCAAGACGATGTAAGACTGCACTATAAAGCCCTTGAGATTATTGAAATGCTACTTGGTAAAGAGGCAATAAGTAAGCTATTTGATACGACAAATAAAGATGATATAGATATTATTTCTAGTATATTGACGCTAAAAGCGATTGATGATGTTTACCTATCACCATTAAAAGAATTTGAAGAAAAAGAGCAAGAAAAAGCCTTTAATAAAATAAAGGAAATAGGTGATTCTGTTTCATCAATTACAAGTATGGCTAATTTAAGCAAGGTGTTAAAGTGATAAGCCTATTTAGTCCGCTTAAAACTACGCTTAATATTTCAGGGAAAGAATTTAGCATAAAAACAGATTTTAGAATTTGGCTAGGTCTTATGTATGGGGAGGTTTCTACGCTCGATATATTTGAGGATAAAATTCCAGCAAATACAGAGGAAGCTGTAAAGGCTATGACTGATTTTATAAATGGTAATAGTGAAGATAAAGGAGAATCTGAGAGCGAAAGAAGTATTGATTTTATCATTGACGCAGATTTTATCTATGGAGCTTTTTTACAAGCCTACAATATAGATTTAGCAAGTATAACCTATTTACATTACCATCAGTTCATAGCTTTATTAAAGGCTATACCTGAGAGTACAACGCTAAGCCAAATTATAGGTTATAGGCTATATAATGGCGATGATAAAGAGCTATTAAAACTAAAAGATAAGTGGAGATTACCAAGAATATTAAGCGAAGAAGAAGAGAGACTAAAAGCAGAATTTGAAGAAGTTTGGGGGTGAGTAAATGGCAGATGGTTTTTTACATTTTAATACAAAACTTAACCCTGAGGGTGTAGAGCTTGGGCTAAAAAAGCTAAAAGGTATGTTTCTAAAGCTGGGCGTTGGTGCATTGATTACTAAAATAGGTAAAGATATGTCTAGTATGGGTATTGGCTTTAATGCTCAGATACAGGAATATCAAACTAACTTTGAAGTAATGACAGGAAGCGCTGACAAAGCAGCTAAGCATGTTAGAGAGTTAAAAGAAATGGGAGCACGGACACCCTTTGAATTATCAGACCTAGCTAGCGCATCACAGACCCTACAAGCTTTTGGGACTAATGTAGATGATGTTCACGGTAGTCTTGGTATGCTTGGTGATATATCTCTTGGAAATAAAGAGCGATTTAACTCATTAGCCCTAGTATACGGACAAGTACGCTCGCAAGGGAAGTTAATGGGGCAAGACCTATTACAGATGATAAATGCAGGCTTTAACCCACTACAAGTAATTTCAGAAAAAACAGGCGAGTCCATGAGTAGTTTGAAAGATAAAATGGCTAAAGGACAAATTACCTTTGAAATGGTAGAAGAAGCTATGAAAACAGCTACAAGTGAAGGTGGTCGTTTTTATCAGGGTATGGAAAAAGCAAGTAAAACTTTTAGAGGACAGATGAGCACTTTAAAAGATACAATTAACGAGTTTTTAGGTGCTTTTACACAGCCGGCTTTTAACTGGTTAGCTGAAACAGTGTTACCAAAGGCTATAAAAGCTATGGAGTGGATGAAAAACCATGCTGATTTAGTAAGAATAGCACTTCTTGCAGTCGCTGCTTCTATTACTACAGGCTTTGCAATCGCTAAATTTCAGAAAATAAAGACTGGTATTCAGCTAGTTGGCAGAGCTATGAAGACCTTTATAGCGACAAATCCTATGCTTTTATTAGCGGCTGCACTTGTTGGAGCTACTGTTGCGATAGCCGGATTTATAAAGGGTGGCGGAGATATTACAAAGCTAGGTAATAAAATACGGGATTTTGTAAAGAAGCTACCAAAGATTATTAAAAAGATAAGTAAAGAACTACCCAAAATCCTTAAAGAGCTAATAGGAGCAATTTCAGAAGCCTTGCCAGATATTATTAAGGCAGGGGTTGAAATATTATTAGCTTTAATACAAGGCTTTATTGACGCGATACCTGATTTAGTAGCTGTAATACCAAGTATAATAGTTGCGTTAACTAGCGGACTACTTGAAAATTTACCAGCTATTATTGAGGCAGGTATAACTATTCTTCTGGCTGTAATTGCTGGGCTGTTTGACGCCCTGCCACAGTTAGTTGAAGCGGCTCCTAAGATACTATGGGCTTTATTAAAAGCAATGGGCGCTTTGATTGGTAAGTTTTTAGAGCTTGGTGTTCAGCTTCTTAGTGCCCTATGGGACGGAATAGCTTCCCTTGTAGGCTGGGTGATTGGTAAGGTAGTAGAATTTGGAAGAGGTGTATGGAATGGTATTAAAGAGGGCTTAGGCTCTTTATATGATATAGGCGCTAATCTTATAAAAGGTTTGTGGAACGGTATTAAATCTATGGGGAAATGGATATGGAACAAAATTAAAGGTTTTTGTAGCGATATATGGGACGGAATAAAAGGCTTTTTTGGTATTAACTCGCCATCTAGGTTAATGAAACAAGCTGGTAAGTGGATAGGCGAAGGTTTAGGACTTGGTATTGAAGCGTCAACTGATGGCGTGCTAGATGAGGTTAACAAGCAGACAAGTGCAATAAAAGAAGCATATAGCGCATTAGATGATATTAGTTTTGAGCCAAGTGTAAGAGGCAGATTTAAAGTAGCATCAGCTTCATCTAAATGGCTAGGTTTTGGAAATAGCCAAAGTGCTTCCAATAACTCTACAGTAAATCAGACCTTTAATTTCTATGAACCACATAAGACGCCAAACGATACCGCAAGACTAATTAGAAAGGAAGCCGTAGTTTTGGGCTTAGCAGGTAGCAGTATATGAGAGATGTAAAAGTTGAAGCAGTACGAAGCGATGGGCAGAGGTTTACCTATGAGGGCGAAGGATGGAAGCTGTTAGAGCTTCAAGGGGCAGACTTTACTGAAATTGATGTAACAACAGACCCTAAAGCCTTTGGTAATGGGGTTATTGTTTCAGGAAAAAGAAAATTAGCAAGAGAAATAACAGTAGTTGCTAGAATGCTCCACAAGGAAGATTATTTCACGCAAAGAGATAAGGCTATTGGTTTTCATAATTCAAATTATACTTTTGATGTTCATTTGACTTATCTAGGCAAAACCTTAGTAGCTAGAAACTGTGTTATTAAAGCGGCTAATTACCCGACCATCAACACCCATAACCAGCCAAGCATAACGATTATGTTTTTAGCTCCAGATTCTGATTTATACGCTGATACCTTTGATGAGATTAGCTTTTCATCTCAGCAAGCCGCGTGGGCTGTTACAAGAGCCTATGAAGGACAAGGCGGAAAACTGCACTTTGGTGCTAAGATAAATCAAAATTCAAAGATAGTAAATTATCTAGGTAGTGAAGATGCTGAAATTGTATTAGCCCTAACATCTACAGGGCAGGTCTCAAATATTAGGGTTCGCCTAAATGAACACGAGCTTGCTATAAATGAGACTTTAAGAAACGGCGATGTATTGATTATTAACGCAGAGCAAAAAGAAGTTTATAAAAACAGTTTGGCTATCCCATATAATCGCTACGATATGGCTGTTTTAATGAATTTTAAGCTAAAGTATGGCGATAATACTATTACTATCAACGGAAGCGATATTGGAGCCATTAGCAGCGTTCTAGCGTACACAGGAAGGTATGGAGGTATATAGGTTGATTAAATTTTTAGATATGTATGGAAGTGAGCTAAAAGCTCCTGAGATTATAGAGCTATCTTGGAATAGAAAGTTTAATGAAGCGGGTAATTTTTCAATCTATATGCCAGCTTCTAGCTATAAAAGTGAATATAAATATGTTCAGATTTTTGATAGACCTGAAACAGGGGTAATTCAAAAGACAGTTTACGAGGAAAAGCCGCAAGGCGATTATGTAACTTTATCAGGCTTTTTCATTGAAAAGCTACTTGATGGTGGGGCTTTACTGCAAACAAATATAATAGATGAAGGCACGAAAAAAGGAGGACAAGAAAGAGTTAGAAAATTACTATATGACGCTTTTAAACAAGAGACAAATAACCTCAAGCAAAGCCTGACCCGTGATTATTCATCAATTCCAGACCCACAAAGCAAGTTAAAGCCGTTTTTGTATGAAACTACGCTTCTTGATAATGGGATATTTAACAATGAAACCTCTTTAATAATTGAAGCAGGAGAGCCTATAGGAACTACCCTTTATACAGCCTTTAAGCAAGATAATTTAAGCTACTATGCAGCACCAAAGTTTAACCCAAGTAAAAGCATAACCCAGCCAAGACTTGGGCTTGAAATAGTGCCAAGAAGAGGCAGGAAGCTAAAAGACCATGTGTTTTTTGGAAAAGAGCTTGGAAATGTTAAAAATGTTACTTATGCCTTTGATGATAGCGGAGCAAAGCCAATATTACAAGGGGTTCAAATATTGCCTGAGGGCGTTAGATACGCCTCGGCTATTTCTATGTGGCGTCCAGACTGGAAAACTGACTGGGCTATAGTTGAAACTTTTGAAGATAAAAACAATATGCCAAAGGATATGGGCGAGAGCTATCCAAAAAAGGTTGTTAAAACAAGCATAGATGAAATTACAGAAAACAACGAGGTTACTGTAAGAAGCAAGATGAAAAAGGCCTTGAAGCTAGAGATGTTAAATACTTATAAAGAGGAGACTATAAGCGTTGATATAATTCAAAATCGCTTTTTATATCGCCGTGATTATGACTTAGGTGATGAAGTAACTATCTTTATAAACGAGCTTCAAAAGCAGTATTCTGCAAGAATTATAGAGGTTAGGGAAGTGTATGCAAAAAATACAATGCAAATTGAACTTGTACTAGGAACACCTAGAAAGCAAGAATATAGAAAGGTGGTAATTTAACATGATAAGTTATCCGTTTGAAAGTAAAAACATAGGTAGTAGCACAGCTCCTGTGTGGGACAGAGCTATTACAGCAGAAATGGAAAGGCAATTTAATAAACTGACTTGGAAGAATGGTGTATTTGTAGACCCAGCAAATAGCTTTTTGGTGACAAGTATTGGTGGTATGCGTGTTAATGTAGCTTCTGGTGGTTGTCATATAGAAGGTGTAAAAGGATATGAAGCTTCAAATAGACAAATAACCTTAAGTGGTTCACATAGTAGTTTAAAAAGAATTGATAGGATTGTGCTAAGACTTGATACAAGTGATAGTAAAAGGAATATAGATTTATATGTAAAAGAGGGTGTAGCATCCACCAACCCATCACCACAGCCACTAACAAAACAACCAAACTACTATGAGCTTTGTATCGCCGAGGTATTTATTCCGGCTGGAGTTAGTGCCATAACAAACTCAAATATAACCGACACAAGAATGAATACAGATTTATGTGGCACTGTGGTGCCAGCAATTCCTTTTTTGATGGAAATGGGAGACCTGTGGAATCAAATAAGCGATAGTATAAGTCTAGTTCAATCAAGTCTAAATGGAACTACGGCAGGGAATTTACAAAATGAAATAAATAGCTTAAAAAGTAGCAAGGCTAATGTTTCGGATTTAAACTCAAAAGCAAGCACATCAACAGTAAATAGCTTATCTTCAAGAGTATCAACCCTTGAGAGCTTTAAAAGTGGTCAAGCAGACTACATCACATCAGTAAGCAGCTGGAGTGCTAGTGGGATTACAGGTGGAAAGATAATCAAATATAAATCAGGAAGGTGTGAGATATTTGGACAGCAGAGCCTAGCAACTAACTTTAGTGTAGCAAGAGGAACAGCAGGCTACTCTACACCAACACATACCTTAAATTTCCCGTTAACATTTAGGCAAGCGCCAATGGTATTTGCAACAATGGACGATGTTGTAAATTTGGGATTTGTAGGATATACAACAGCCACAACAACAAAATCTACCTTTGCTGTTATGAATATAGGTGGTGGTGGTTCATATACTTGCAAAATTAACTGGCATATAGTGGGAGAGACATAGGAAGGACTTAAGATGATGATTGACTGGACAAATATAGTAGTCGCAGGGCTTGCACTACTTGGCTCAATTTATGGGAGCTATAAAGGAAAGGATAAAATACTTGCCCTGCTTGACCATAGGCTTAAAGAGCTAGAAAAGAAGCAAGATAAACACAATGCGATTATAGATAGAGTATACGGCTTAGAAGCAAAGCACGTAAGCTGTAAAGGGCTTTTAGAAGAAAAGGTAAAGGTAATAAATCATAGGCTTGATGATTTAGAAGATAAATTAAATTAGGATGAGGAGAATATAAAATGAAAATTAATTGGAAATTAAGATTAAAAAACAAGACTACTTTAGTGTCTATTTTATCAGCTCTAATAGGGCTTGTATATCAAGTTTTAAGTATATTTGATATAGTAGCACCTATAAGCGAAGAAATGCTTTACAGAGGGTTAGCAATGGCTATAAACCTACTTGTAATGTTAGGTATATTAGTAGACCCGACAACAATTGGAATAAATGACAGTGAAAAGGCTATGACTTATGTAGAGCCTAGAAAGGATGTGTAAAAATGGGATATGATTATATAACAAAATACGATGCTAGAAATTACACTTTAGGAAGACAAGGGCAATCCATAAAAGAAATAGTGCTGCACCACTGGGGTATAGACGGACAAAGTTTTCAAGGTATAGTTAACTGGTTTACAAGCAATCCTAGTTGCAGAACATCTGCTCACTATGTTGTAGAAGCCGGTAAAGTTGCATGTCTTGTAGATATGAAAAATACTGCTTGGCACTGTGGCAACTGGTATCATAACACAATATCTGTTGGCATTGAGTGTAGACCAGAGATGAGCGTGGGAGACTTAGAGACAACAGCAGAGCTTATAGCTAATATTTGGAAAGCAGTAGGCAGAGAACTACCAATCGTGCCACATAAGGCGATTGTAGCAACATCTTGTCCGGGTAGATATATGTATAAACTAGACTGGTTAAAACAAAGAGCAAGAGAACACTATAGTGGTAGGGGTAATACAGAAACTACTCAAGTAGCTGATAAATCCGTTTATGAGCTTGCTAGAGAAGTTTTGGCAGGTAAGTGGGGTAATGACCCTATAAGAAGTCAAAAGCTAACTGAAGCAGGTTATAACGCTTCTTTAGTGCAAGCAGAAGTAAATAAACTAGTTGGCTATCAATCATTACCACCACAAGCACCTAAAAAGTCTAATGAAGAGTTAGCAAAAGAGGTGCTAGAGGGTAAATGGGGTAACGGTTCAGATAGAGCTAGTAAACTTGCAAATGCAGGATATGACTATAGAGCAGTTCAAACCATAGTAAATAATATATTGTCTTCTGGTTCATCTAATAGCCTTGATAAAATAGCTGACGAGGTTATAGCTGGAAAGTGGGGTAATGGCTCTGATAGAGTAAATAGACTTGCAAATGCTGGATATGACCCATACAAAGTACAAGCGATAGTTAATAGAAAACTAAGTTAATTTAATGACTGGATGAAGGCTCATCCTACCATATATAATATATGTGAAAGGGAGGTTATTACCTCCTTTATTTTTTCAGAAAATTTTTAAACTTTTTTCAATAAAAGGGCTCGCAAATGATAATTAACGCGTTATAATAAATATATCAAATAAAGAAAGGAGGAATTAAAGATGAAGATTAAAAAAGACCAGCTAATCGCGATTGCCGTATCAATCGCAGCCGGCCTTGCAACAAATCTGTTGTATGATATGCTTAAATGGTTTGTTAGTAAGTTCACGTAAAACCTACATAGAGGTGTAAGCCTCTATGTATACTATTATAACATAATAAGGAGGTAATGGAATATGAATTTTTTAATTAGGCTTGGTTTAGTTTCTGTAGTTATATATTTTATATTAAATAGGTATATTATAAATAAAAAGTAGGAGGGGATAAAATGGCCAGCAAGGCACGAATAGAAGCCAATAAGCGATTTCAGAAAAAAGCGTATTTTAATGTGGCTATAAGGCTACATAAAGAATATGATAAAGATATAATAGCCTTTCTTGAAGTCGCGCCCAACAAACAAGGGTTAATTAAAGGGCTATTACGCACCCATATTGAAAAAATATCAAAATAGAGCAACAAAAAGGTAGCACTTTGCAACAAAGCTTTTTAAAGTGCTACCTTTGATTTTTATTAGAATTTCAATACATATAATTATATATGTAACAAATAACAATATATATATATTATACCTAATTATATTATATATATATAATACTAGTGTTAAACTGCTACTTTGTTGCGTCTCTATCTATAACTATAGCAAATTCAAAAGGTGAGACTGCTACAAAAGTTCGTTTTAAAGGATAAATGGCGGAGGACATGGGACTCGAACCCACGGGGCTGTTACACCTTACTCCCTTTCCAGGGGAGCTCCTTAGCCACTCGGTCAATCCTCCACACTATTTAATTGCCAACAGCTTATATAATACCATATCATTAAACAATCTACAATATTTTAATGAGGATAAAAATAAAAGCTCTATAATCTGATAATATCCGTTATAGGTATATGGACATCTGTTATAAGTTTTATTTTTAATAGTTAGGCTTATCCTGATTAAAAAATATGCTATAAAAGAAACTATATATTTTCTCTAGGTATAATGATTTAAACTTAACCAGGTTTCTATTCTGATATATAAGATACTAGAATATAAATCAAACATTGCTATAGCATCGCTAGTTATGTATATTAAAGCGCTTGATACAATTGCATTTTATAGAGCTATGTTACAATATTGTTATACTAAAAAACCACTAAAATAAAGACAATTAGTGACTCCTATGGTATAATAATGAACGGTAAAAAGAACATTGAAAGGGAGTTATATGGCTTTTAATAGTTTGGCTTTCGGCATATTTTTTATAACTGTTGTTACGTTGTACTATTTGGTACCAAAGAAGATGCAATGGGTATTGCTTTTGCTAGCTAGCTATTTCTTTTATGGTTATGCAAGCATTAAATTTTTGCCGTTTTTATTATTGACAACACTGAGCACATATTTTGGTGCTATAAAGATAGATGAGAATCATAAGCAAGAAAAGCTTATCTTATCTGACCCTGAGAAAGAATATACTAGGGATGAGAAAAAAGAAATAAAGGCTAGAGAAAAGAAGAAGAGAAAAAGAATTCTTCTTTCTATTTTAGTTTTGAATTTTGGGATTTTAGGATTTTTAAAATATTTTAATTTCTTTGTTGACAATCTTAATTTCCTTTTAAAACCGATGCTTACAGATAAAAGCTTGCCACATCTCAACCTTTTACTTCCTTTAGGCATATCTTTTTATACTTTCCAGACAATGTCCTATATCATTGATGTTTACTGGAAGAAGATTGAGGCCGAGAGGAATATTGGTAAGGTGGCTCTTTTTGTTTCTTTCTTTCCACAGATGTTCTTAGGTCCTATTGGAAGATTCGGAGATCTTGCAGGTCAGTTATTTGCAGAGAGAAAGTGTGATGCTCAGCAAGTAAAATTTGGACTTCAACTGATAGCTTGGGGTTTTTTTAAGAAGATAGTTATAGCCGACAGAGTGAGCATGGTTGTAGACCAAGTTTTCAGAACACACGACAATCTATCTGGTTTGATGGTTGGAATAGGTGTCTTTCTTTATGCTATTCAAGACTATACAGACTTCTCTGGAGGGGTTGATATAGTTAGAGGTGTTGCTCAAACTATGGGAATAAATATGGCTGAAAACTTTAAGAGACCATATTTCTCAAGAACTATACCAGAATTTTGGAGAAGATGGCACATGAGTTTAGGTGCATGGATGAAAGATTATGTTTTTTATCCATTTGCGCTTACAGATAGAGTAAAAAAACTTAGCAAGACTTGTAAAGGTAAGTTTGGAGACAACATGGGAAAGGCTATACCTATAGCTCTTGGCAATTTGTTAGTATTTTTCCTAGTTGGTGTTTGGCATGGCGCCAGCTGGAACTATATAGCATGGGGTATATACTACGGCCTTCTTATAGGTATTGGAGGAATGCTAAAGCCTGTATTTGAAGCTATGAACAATAAGCTTCATATAAACAAATCATCAAAGATTTTTATAGGATGGCAAATTTTCCGTACATTCTGGTTGACGTGTTTAGGTTGCATTATTTTCAGAGCTGAAGGAGCGGAGCAAACATGGCTAATATTTAAGAAATTCTTGATGGTATTTGATTTGCCTAAAAATGTTATTTCTGAATATTGGGGACTTGGAGTAAGCCCTTACGAAGTAGCTTTGATACCAACTTTCATAGTAATACTTTTAATCGTAGATATTATGCAGGAGAAAATGGTTGTCAGAGAGTGGCTTGAAAATAGACGCCCTGTCGTAAGATATTTAATATACTTGATAGGATTTTTGATTATTATAGGGTTTGGCATGTATGGACCAGGATTTGATCAAAATCAATTTGTATATATGCAATTTTAGGAATTTATTGTTATGAATGAAAAGAAGAAGAGACATTTTTTAGAGATAGCTATAATGGGTTTGATTTTAATAATATCAATACTCATTGTAAGCAGGTTCTCAACACATCAATTTAACTCTCATGAGGTAAGAGTTAGAAACTTCTTTGCAATGGAAGATAACACCATAGATGTGGTTAATATAGGTGCAAGTGAAATTTATACAGGTTTTAGCCCAGAATATCTTTGGGAAAACCATGGTATAACGAGTTACAATTTAGCTACTGCGGGAGCGCCTATGGGACTTGCAGAAAATCAAATAAAGGTTGCTTTGAAGACTCAGAAACCAAAATTATTTGTAGTATCCATAAATGGTGCTCAGTATAATGATAAGAGAGCAACGGCTGAAGGCTACGTGAGAATGTGGGTTGATAATATACCTGAGTCAGAGCTTAGACAGGAAGCTATCGACAGGCTTGTTGAAGGGGATAAGACCGCATACAAATATAAGTTTTTAAAATATCATTCCAATATATTAAGACTTCCAGAAGCAGTAAGTCTAGAGATGAGGGAGCATAGAGCTAATAAGGATAAGAGGCTTCTAACAGTGAGTGGTATAGATGGATTCGTATCAGTTAATAAAGAGCCTATTGCAGATGAAGATATCTATCCTATTGAAAATTTTACAGAGCGAGAGGCTCTCGGCAAAAAAACACAGAAGCAACTTGATGAGTTATTAGATTTTCTAGAGAAAGAAAAGATTGACAACGTTGTATTTGTAAATATGCCAACATATTTCACAGAAAAAAGGAAGAAGGACTTTAAACTTAGAAAGAAGCAAAATGAGGCTATATCTCAGATTGAGGCAAGAGGCTTTAAGGTATACGACTTTACCAAAGAGATGGATGCAATTGGTTTAGATAGTCATAAAGATTTCTACAACTGGGGTCATTTGAATATTCTTGGGCAAGAAAAGATGACAGAGTACTTCTATAATAGAGTTTTGAAAGATATGAATTTTAAGAGCGACATATCACAAGAAACGGCTAAAAAATGGGATGAAAACTACGACTATTATAAAAAATTCTATGATTGGGCTAAAAATATAATAGAGACAGAAGGTCCATCAAAGATGAAGTATGATTATGCCATAATTGATCATCTTGAAAACGATACTTTAGAGTCTTATGAAAAAAAGATAAGATTCAAGAGTGAGATTGTAAAGAAAAATGACAAGGGTAATGAAAAGCCTAAGAAATAGAATTTATAAATAAAATATCTATGGAATTTGATGAATTAAAAATATAGGAGAATTTAATGTACAACGTACTAGAATATCTTGAAAGAAGTGCAAAAAACTTTCCGAAAAAAGTTGCTTTTGCAGACTTAGAAAAAGAGATTACTTATGAAGATTTAGTTTTTCAGGCTAAGCAAATAGGAACATATATTGCTAAGAATTTTGAGAAGAACACACCTATCCCTGTTTTTATGGAAAAGGGTGTAGATGCTATAACTTTATTCTTCGGTATTGTATATGGCGGCTGTTTTTATGCCATGATGGATTTAAAGCAGCCTAAAACGAGATTTGAGCATATCCTTAAAGTCCTTGATGTAAATGTTGTAGCAACAAGCAGTAAGTATGAACAAGGTCTAGAGAAGCTAGAGTTTTCAGGTGAAACTATAAGGTTTGACGAGATAAAAAATACAGAAATAGACGAAGAATCTCTTCAGGAGATTAGAGATATTCATATAGATGTAGATCCTCTTTATGGTATTTTTACATCTGGGTCAACAGGTGTTCCGAAAGGAGTTGTAGTTAATCACAGAAGTTTGATTGACTTTATAGATGTGTTTACAGAGACTTTTGAGATAGGGGAGAATGAAGTAATTGGTAATCAGGCTCCGTGGGACTTTGATGTATCAGTTAAGGATATTTACTCTACTATATCAAAGGGCGCTAGGATGGAAATTATTCCGAAACAATTTTTCTCGATGCCTGTTAAGCTATTAGATTTTCTCGTTGAAAGAAAAGTTTCGACAATTATTTGGGCAGTTTCTGCTGTAACTATTATAAGCACTTTAAAAGGTTTCGATTACAAGGTTCCAATGGATATTAAAAAGGTGATGTTCAGTGGAGAGGTAATGCCGATAAAGCACCTTAATATTTGGAAGGACTATCTTCCAGACGCTACATATGTTAATTTGTATGGTCCTACAGAGATTACTTGCAATTGCACATATCATATTATTAAAGAAGATTATGAGCCAGGTACAGTAATTCCTATAGGTAAGCCTTTTAGAAATGAGAGAGTATTTCTTCTAGATGATGAAAATGCTCTGGTTTCAAAAGAAGAAGAAGGTAAAATGGGAGAAATTTGCATAAGCGGTACAGCTGTAGCTCTCGGTTATTATAATAGCTGGGATCAGACAAATAAGGCTTTTTGCCAAAATCCATTAAATGACAAATATATAGAATATATATACAGAACGGGAGATCTTGGGTATTACAATGCATCTGGACTTTTATGCTTTTCATCAAGAAAAGATTTTCAGATCAAGCACATGGGACACAGAATAGAACTTGGTGAGATTGAAAATTCTCTAGATAAGGTAAATGAAATAGTGAGAGCAACTTGTTTATTTGAAGATAATAAAATAATAGCTTTCTATGAGGGAAATATCGATAAAAAGCAGTTGCATAGAAAGTTAAAGGAGACTTTACCAGTCTTCATGTTACCTAATGTATATATGCAAATAGAAGGTTTTCCTTTGAATAAGAATGGTAAGATTGATAGAGGTAAGTTAAAGGAAATGTTGGTGGCTAAAAATGATTAAGGGATATACTCCAAATTATAAAGAAGTAGCTGATAATATAGGAACAGCAGCATATATTTTTGATGCAGATGTTCTTAGAGATAGGCTAATAATGCTGAAAGAAACTCTTGGGCAGGAAATAGACATATGCTATGCTATGAAGGCTAATCCTTTTATTGTTAAGGAAGCTGAAAATCATGTAGATAGATATGAGGTATGTTCTCATGGAGAATTTCGTATATGTGAGAAAGCGAATATTCCTATGGAGAAGATCGTACTATCGGGTGTTTACAAGGAAGCAGAAGATACAAAGAGGATTATTGATACATATAGAGATAAGATTTTATATACAAGTGAGTCTGTAAATCAATTTCATCTCATAAATGAAAGAGCTGAAGAAAATGGCATCGTAGTAGATATGATTCTTCGTATAACAACAGGAAATCAGTTTGGGATGAATGAAGAAGAACTTTGTAGTATCATAGCTGATAGAAGTAAGTTTAAAGGTGTAAATATCGTTGGGATTCAACACTTTTCAGGAACTCAGAGAAAAAATTTAAAAATTTATAAAGAAGAGTTAGACTATTGTGATGACCTTATTGATAAGCTTTATAAAGAATATGGATATAAGGCTGAAGAGTTGGAGTTTGGTACGGGCTTTTTCTTTGATTACTTTCAGCCTAACTCAAAAAAAGAAGTTGTGGATAAGGTTAATGGTGAAGCAAATAGTAGAGCTTTGGATGTGGAGCTGGTTAAGGAATTTAGAAAGTTACTTGACGAGATGCGATTCAAAGGGAAGATATCTTTAGAGATTGGCAGATTTATAGCTGCACCTTGTGGAAGATACTATACTTCTATCGTAGATAAAAAATTCAATGGAAATATTCACTTTGCTATTGTAGACGGCGGTATACATCAGCTAAATTACTTTGGTCAAATGATGGGCATGAAGCTTCCTTGGTACAGGCAGCTAAAGCCAAATGGAGAAGTTTATGTTGATGGAGACACAATTGTGAATGTTAGTGGCTCTTTATGCACTATAAACGATAATATAGTTAAGCAGATGCCTTTGACAAATCCAGAGATAAAGGATATACTTGAGTTCAGAAATGCAGGTGCTTACTCTATGACTGAGACTCCAGCTTTGTTCTTAAGCAGGGATTTGCCTAAGGTTTATATCTTTGATAAAGAGAATGGCTTGAGACTTGTTAGAGATAGGTATGAAGCATTTGAGCTTAACTTTTAATGGATTGAACATATCCGTATAAGATATGGAAAAGAAAGAGGAAAGAAATGGATAGATTATTAGAAATTTTAGAAGAAATTAACCCAGATATTGATTTTGAGAATACGACTACTCTTATTGACGATGGCTTGCTTGACTCCTTTGCTATTCTTGAAATTGTTGGAGAAATAAACGATGAGTTTGACGTAGAGATAAGTGCGCCAGATATTGTTCCTGAAAACTTTAATAGTGCACAGGCTATGTGGGAACTGATTGAAAGATTGCAGGGTTAGTAAAAAAGACTATAAAAAGAGACTAGATGAGAATTTCTAGTCTCTATTTTTTTATTATTGTTGAGGAAATCTAGCTTCGTATTCCTGCATGGCAGCGATTGTATTCTCAAATAAGTAATCCATCTCCCAGCCTAAATTTTCTGCACCTTTCTTTATAACTTCGCGGTCACAGCCTCCTGCGAACTTTTTATCTTTAAATTTTTTCTTAAGAGATTTTACTTCCATACCTTCAGTACTTTTGTTAGGTCTCATAAGAGCGTATGCACCTATAATACCCGTTAATTCATCTACTGTATAAAGGACTTTCTCCATAAGATGCTGCGGCTCTACATCGCATACCATTCCATAACCATGGGCCTGTATCGATCTGATGAATTCTATGTCGTATCCTTCAGACTCAAGCAGCTCAACACATTTGTGACAATGCTCTTCAGGATACATTTCAAAGTCTATATCGTGAAGAAGTCCTACAAGCTCCCAGTAGTCAGCCTCTTCACCATGTCCTAACAGATTGGCAAAGTATTTCATACAAGCGCCAACTGTAACTCCGTGTTGGATATGAAAGTCTTCGTGATTGTACTTTTTTAGAAGCTCTAAGGCTTCATCATATTTTTTTTCTATCTTTCTCATAACACTTTATCCTCCTCATTGATGTGTATATTATAACTGAAAAAAATCATAAAGTGGAGAGATATTATATAAATTGTATTTATATAGTGCAGAAATATTGAAAAATCAAGGATATGTGGATGATAAACCATTCTATATATTTGGACTCTCCTTGAAAATTACAGGGTGAATTGATATAATGGAGAAGATTGTTTTAAGAAGGAGAATATTAATGATTATAGTATTTGTTAGGGTTATGGCCATATTTTCCCTTATATTTTTGGGATTTATTTCAAACAAAATAGGCATTTTACCTTTTGAGTCTAGAAAGCATCTTATAAATTTGATGATGTATATAACAGCCCCTTGTATGGCGGCTTCATCTATATACACTAAAACTTTATCCGAAGAAGTTTTAAATTCAACTTTTCAGATATCTGTTACAGCGGCTATATACTTTGTTGTAATAAGTGTGATAAGCTATTTTATCGTAAGAATGGGCAAGTTTAAACCTATAGAGGAAATGGGTCTCTATATGGTTGCCATGACATGCATAAATACAGGTTTTATGGGATTTCCAGTTACAAAGGCGGTTTTTGGTGGAGATATATTTTACCTTATGGTAATGCACAACGTTGTAAGTTGTATGTACCTTTATGGTGCAGTTCCTATTCTTTTAAAGATTGGAAGAAAGAATGTTGAGAGCCACTTTCTGCAGAATTTGAAGGATATATTAAATCCTGCTATGATTGGTATATTCGTAGGAATATTATTTTTAGCTCTTGGAATTCAGCCTCCTAAAGCTATCAATGAAGTTATTATCTATTTGAGTGATGCGACTATCCCCTTATCTATGATAATAATAGGTGTTCAGCTAGGATCCAGCAATATGATGGAGGTAATAAAACATAAGTATGTAAACCTAGTAAATATTTTTTCAATGTTTGTTTTTCCTATTTTGACATTCTTTGTGGTGGAGCAGTTTGATATGCTTGAAACTAATGTAAAAGTAGTACTTATATTTGCAAGTGCTTTTCCTGCAGCAGTAGTTCCATCAGCAATAGCTGAGCAACAAGGTTTACAAACAAATAGACTAGCGGAAGTTATCTCTCTCACAACACTTACTTCCCTTATAATTATACCTATATGTGCTACATTCCTTACAGCGTATTACGGTTTATAGGATATAATTACGTATAAAAAAGTTAAGATAATCCTCAAAGAGAAATAATCTTTGAGGATTTTTTTATTAAGAAAATTACCCTTTAATGATATAAAAACGGCATCTTAAGAGAATTGAGACAGTTTAAGTTGACGAGAAAAATTAGCCTTAATATAATTTGCTTATCCCCTTAAAAAAATTATGCAGAAAGGAGAATGCGAGTGGCAAAAGCCGGAAAAAATGGAAATGGTAGTATAAGTTTTGACGTGAGAGATGCTCTAGGAGTTCTATCTACAAGTAGCACAGGATGGAACAAGGAGGTAAATGTCATTGCTTGGAACGATGCCCAACCAAAGCTTGATATAAGAGATTGGGATGAAAATCACGAGCACATGTCAAAAGGAATAACCTTGCATAGAGATGAGGCAAGAGAATTATTTAAAGTTTTAGAGTCTCTAAAAGATAAAGATTTTGAATTTTAGTTCCTACTTACTCTATGTAGAAGTTGAGAATTATCTTATAGAGGCGGGTAATTTTCGACAATAAAAAATCAGGGATTTAACCCTGATTTTTTTATAGTATGTTATCTAATATATCTTCTTCATCTTCTTTTGTTTCATCTACATCATATTTTAAATTATGTAGCTTCTCTTCTCTGCTATCAGCCCAGCGCCCTAATAGGAGTTGGAAAATGCTTGTTACAGGTACTGCTATAATCATACCAATAATTCCCATGTAGTACCCGAATACTAAAATGGAAAGCAAAACAAACATTGGCCTTAAGCCTATTGAAGATCCTACGATTCTAGGATAAGTAATATTTGAGTCTATCTGCTGTATTATGAACATAACTACCACAGCTGTCACACCTTTCCAGATACCATCTGTAAACACTGCGACTGTAAATGCAGGAATCATTCCTATAAATGGACCAAAATAAGGTATTACATTTGTTAGGCCAGCAAAGATGCCGAGAAATAAAGCAAACTCAACCTTCACAAGAGAAAGTCCCAATATCATTAGAAGTCCTATTATAGATGAATCTAAAAGAACGCCTCTTATAAACTTAGAAAGTATTTCGTTTGCTTCGTTTAAAGTTTTAGCAATAGATTTACCTTTTTGTGGTGCAAAAAGATAAAGAACTCTATTCCATAAAGTTGCAAAGAACTCTTTGTCAGATATTAGGTATATACTTAGGATAACTCCCATAAAGAAGTTGAATAACTGCCCACCAACACCAGCTACAAGGGATAGCACTGCATCCGCATTAATAATTGATGCAAACCAGCGAACTATGCTGTTTGCTGCATTTTGCAGCTGCTCAGAGAAGACTCCTTGAGGGATATTGGATATCCACCACTGAAATTTATCTTCATAGCTTTCTACAAAGTTTTTAAGATTTGACACTGTTTCATCAAAGCTTCCAAAGGAAACCTGTCCTAATAGAAGAGATGTTAAAGTGTACACTAGTGCTATAAATATTGCCAGTATCAGAATATATGTTATGAAAATGCTAATGAACCTACTTGCTTTAGAGTCTTTTTCGTCTAGTTTGGTTAGTACTTTATTAGGTATTATTCTTTTTAACACATTATTATCAACAGTATTCACAAGAGGATTTAATAAATATGCTAGTATTATGCCTATCCATAGAGGAGAAAGGGCATTTGAAATACTTGATATCCCACTTGATAATAAGGAAAATACCTTTTCGTAGTCTTTTACAACAAAGAAAGCTATGTAGAGTATAGTTGATGTAAAAATTATAAAAAAGCTAAGTTTTACAAAGAAACTATCCTTCATAAATTCACGGTAACGCTTCATAATGCCTCCTTAAAACTAATTTGTTACAGTTTACTTATTATATAACATGAAGCAGCTTTCTGCAACGAAAAAGCCCTTACCAATAAAATGCAAGGACTTTTTTATTTTAACTCTAAGTTTATATTCTATGGTGTAACTATATTAGACTTATCCAAGAAAGTTCCATCTTCAAGTTGTTTGAAGGCATCCATAAGCTCTTCTCTTGAATTCATTACTATAGGACCCGCCCAGTGAGCAGGCTCATTTAAATAGTCTGAACTCATAAGAAGGACTTGTATATCTTCTGAATCGGCAGAGATATTTATTTGATTTTCTGAATTATCCAGCTTTATTGCAGTTTTCTCATCTATATCTTCGTTACATATCTGAGCTTTGCCAATCAGTGTAAATAGCATAAGGCTCTTGTCTTTAGGAATATCCAGAGATAAGCTATGTCCTGCTGAAAGATGGATATCATAATAATCAAAGGGCAGATATTTGCTTTTATATCCTTGGTACTCTCCGTAGCTTCCGGCTAGCAACCTTATTTTTCCACCTTCTATAGGAATTTCATGTATTTCTTCACTTTTTATAGCTTTATATTCAGGCTCTACAAACTTGTACTTTTGAGGTAAATTTAACCATAGCTGCACACCGAGCATTCTGTCTGAAGGGGGAATTTCCTCAGAATGTATAATACCTGCTCCAGCTGTCATCCATTGAACGCTTCCAGAAGTTATTGTATCTTCATAGCCAAGGCTGTCCTTATGGGTCATTTGACCTTTGTAAAGGTAGGTAATCGTTTCTATTCCTCTATGGGGATGAGATGGGAAGCCTGCAGTATAGTCGTCTGGATTTGTGCTATCGAAAGAGTCGAGCATCAGTATAGGATCAAAAGCCTTTATTGTTTCTGCTCCAAGCACTCTTACAAGATTAACTCCTGCTCCATCTACAGTTGGAAAGCCGGTTATTTTTTCTTTTATTTTTCTCATAATTATATTCTCCTATCCACATTTTATTATTCTTAAAATTAGGATAAACCTAAATGTTCTACAGATTCTAGTTTATTATTTTATACCCAGTTAACAGGATTGTTACCAGATGGATAACACAAGTGATTTTGGCAAAAATAAGGAGCAAATATCATAAGTTTATTTTAAAACATATAATATAATGGTATGAGTAGATAGAGACTGTGTAAAATAAGCGGTTTAATTGTATTTGAAAAGGATATTTGATAAAATGAATAGTATGGAAAAGAATTTTGTAATAATAGATGGAAACAGCTTAATCAATAGGGCGTATTTTGCTATACAAAGACCGATGGTTACTAAAGAGGGTATATATACTCAGGGGATATATGGCTTCTTGAATATGCTGGAAAAAATTAAAAAGATGTATACCCCAGAGCTTATAGGGGTTGCTTTTGATGTTAAAGCAAAAACTTTCAGACATAACATGTTTGATGGATATAAGAGTGGTAGAAAGTCTATGGACGTTGAGCTTGCTATGCAGCTACCTATATTGAAAGACGTGCTTAAGGCTATGAACATTAAAACTGTGGAGTTAGAAGGTTTTGAGGCAGATGACTTAATTGGTACTCTGGCAAAACAAGGAGAAGCGGAAGGCTTTAAATCCTTAATTATAACTGGTGATAAGGACGCCCTTCAGCTAGTGACGGAAAACACGGAGGTTATATTTACCAAGAAGGGGATTTCGGAGTTTGTTAGATATGATGAGAAAACCTTTGAAGACGAATACAATTTCCCTCCTAAAATAATGATTGATTATAAATCGTTATTTGGCGATAAATCAGATAATATACCGGGAGTAGCTGGTATAGGTGATGTTACAGCTAAAAAGCTACTTTGGGAATATAAGGATTTAGACAACATATATGAAAATATTGAATCTATAAAAAGTAAGTCTGTGAAGGGCAAGCTAGAGAACGGAAGAATAGATGCTTATATGTCAAAAAAGCTCGCAACTATAAACACTTCTGTTCCTATGGACTTAGATTTGAATGAATATAAGAGTCTTGATCCTGATATGGATGCTCTGATTGCTATATACAGAAAGCTTGAGTTTAACAGCTTTTTAAATAAAATGGGAAAGAAAGGCTCAGAAATAAAGGAAGAACATTCTATTAAAGCTTTTGAGAAAATTTATGTAGATGAAAATAATATAAATGAATTGTTAGCTAGTATACCTGAGGCGGATAGCATAGGTATGCGCATTATAGATTCTGAAGAAGAAAAAGAAAAGCTGATAAGAGAAGATAGCCTTGTTGGATTTTTAATTGGAGAGAAGTTATTTGCTACAGAGAAAAACTCAATGCTTTTAAATGAAATATTTTCTAAAATCGAGGAAGCTGAGATACCGTTGTTTGGACACCAACTTAGAAATGAAGTTGTCCTTATGATGGAAAAAGGAATAAAACACTTTAATATTGTATTTGATACAGCTATTGCTTTGTATTTGATAGATTCTAATAGATCTGACTATTCTCTCGAAAAAAGTGCAACGACAAAAGGAGTTGATATTTCTTTAGAAGCTAGAGAGACACAGTTAAGCTTTGACGGAAAAAGTAGCAGAGAGGATGTTGATAAGCAGTTAGCTAACTTAGAGAAACAATTCTCTCTAATTCTTGATTTAATGGATGAGCAGAAGCAAGAGTTGGATTCTCAGAATATGAATAGCCTATTTGAAGAAGTTGAACTTCCTCTTATTGAGGTTATGGCTTTCATGCAGTATCAAGGCATGAAGCTTGATCAAGACAAGCTCAATGAAATAGGTGATGAGCTAAAAGCAAAGATAAATAAATTGACAGATGAAATTTACAGTATAGCTGGAGAGGAATTCAACATCAATTCTCCAAGACAGCTAGGTGTTATTTTATTTGAGAAAATGGAATTGAAGGCAGGGAAGAAAACGAAGACGGGATATTCCACAAATGCTGAAACTCTAGAAAAAATAAGAGATGATAGCCCTATTATTCCTGCTATTCTTGAATATAGAAAACTAAATAAACTTGTAACTACTTATATTGATGGTCTTATAGCTTTTGTACATGAGGACGGAAAAATACACTCTCAATTTAACCAAACTGTTGCAAGTACAGGAAGATTGTCAAGTTCGAACCCTAATATGCAAAACATTCCTATTAGAGATGAGGCAGGAAAGAAAATAAGAGGGGCATTTATTCCGGAAGATGGATATAGCTTTACTGGAGCCGACTACTCACAGATTGAGCTCAGGGTATTGGCACACATGAGTGGTGATGAAGCTCTTATAGAAAGTTTTAACAATGGTGAAGATATACATAGAGCTACTGCGGCAAGAGTCATGGGAATAGCTCCAGAGGATGTTACTAGCAGTGATAGAAGTAATGCAAAGGCAATAAATTTTGGCGTAATATACGGAATGGGTGCATTTAGCTTAAGTGAAGATTTAAATATCTCTTGGCAGGATGCAGAAAAATATATTAACGATTATTTCTCAAAACATGAAAAGGTTAAACTTTTTATGGAAGCTCAAAAGCAATTAGCGAAAGAAAAGGGATATGTTGAGACGATTCTCAAGAGAAAGAGATATATACCGGAGATAAATGCTAAGAATATGATAGTAAAGCAACAGGGCAATAGACTTGCGATGAATACTCCTATACAGGGAAGTGCAGCTGACATTATAAAGCTGGCTATGATAAAAGTATATAACGCTCTGAAGGGTATGAAGTCTAGATTGATTTTACAGGTGCACGATGAGCTCATTATTGAGACTTTCGATGATGAAAAAGATCAAGTAGCTAAGTTATTAAAAGAAGCAATGGAAAGTGCTATAAAGCTTAAAGTTGATCTTAAAGTTGACTTAAATACCGGGGACAACTGGTTAGCTTTAAAGTAGCTTTTAAAATATTTGTGAATGGACAGGTTGTAGATTATGATGGTCATAGGAATTACAGGCGGTATAGGCAGTGGCAAAAGTACAGTTAGCCAATACATTGAGAAAAAAGGATATACAATCTTGGATGCTGATAAGATTGCCAGATCTCTTCTTGATAAAAATAAGCCTGTATATGAAGCTTTGGTGTTGCGATATGGAGAAGATGTCTTAGATAATAAGAAGAATATTGACAGAAGCAAGGTTTCAAACATCGTCTTTTCAGATGAAAATGAGCTTACATTTCTCAATGATATAAGTCACAAGATGGTTGATGAAGTTATAAAAAGGGAGCTTTTATCAGCTGATCAAAGAGGAGATAAAATTATATTTATAGACGCGCCCTTATTATTTGAGGCTAATGTCGATAGATATTGCAACTATACTTGGCTTGTTTATGCGGATCAGGAGCAGCGTATAAAGCGAACGATTGAGAGAGATGGTAGAACAGAGGATAATGTAAAAGCCATAATTGATAGTCAAATGAAGGATGAGGATAAAATGAGTCTAGTTGATGATGTAATATCTAATTCCGGCAGTATTGAAGATTTAATTCTGAGAGTTGAAGAGGTTCTTTTAAAATATGAAGATAAATTTTAGAGGATTTATTGAAGCGATAAAGAAAAAGATAAATAACATAGGTGGTGCTCGAAGATATAGATGGATGAAAATATCTATTTACCTTGGAGTTGGTCTTTTGGTTTTTGGAATCGTTTATGAGAGTTTTTTCAGCCATGATGACTTTGGCAACAGTGTTGGTAAAACTAAGACGCAGAAGGAGACAGAAAATATTGCAAGCATAGGCGTAGCTCATCTGAGAACCCTAAACCCTCTTGTATCTAATGATGAAGATACAAGATATCTATCTCCCCTAATATATCGTAGTCTGTTCTCTTTAGATGAAAAAATGACTCCCCAAGCTGATTTAGCAGATACATATTCTTTCTCAGGAAATACAATGGAGATAACTCTTAAATCAGCTAAATGGGAGGATGGAGAGCCTATAAAGGGCAAGGATGTAGAGTTTACATACAGAGCTTTGAAGAAGATAGGAAATGCAGGGCCTTATGCTAGGAGCATCTCTAGTATTAAAAATATAAGATCAGATGGAAATAAGGTAATGGTGGATTTTAATGATAGTTCCAATATGTCGATGCACTATTTACAGTTTCCGGTATTACCTAGTCACGTGTATAGCGGTACAGATAGTATTACAAAGGAAGACGAGGATTTTCAGCCTATAGGAAGCGGACCTTTTAAATGTGGAACGTTCAGTAATGATAAAGGTATGATAATGTACCCTAGTGAGAATTTTTCTGGTGAAAAAGCAAAAAGTAATATAAAAGTCGTAATTATTAAGGATGATTTGGCTAGAAGTAATTTTGTAGAAGCTGGAAATATATCTGTACTTTTAAGTAAAGACGCTGATAGAAGCGGTCAATTTACTAAGGAAGGCATCAAGATAGATAACTTTTTAAGTAATCAAATTGAGTTTTTAGCATTTAATACAAAGTCAACAAAAGTTGATAAAAGGAGAGTTAGAAGGGCCATTGCGTATTGTACAGACTTAGATAGTATTTTAGAAGAAGACTACATTGGCTCTGCTAAGAAAAGCCCTACTTTATTTATGGAAGGTTACATGAACAGCAAAGGTAAGTCAGCCTATAGCTTTGATAAGGATAAGGCGGAGGCTCTTCTTAAAAAGGCTGGATATGAGGATAAAGATAAGGATGGAGTCTTAGATGATGAGAATGGAGAACCGTTTACTCTGGATTTGATTGTAGGCGAAGGTCTTTCAGAGAGAAAGGGTGCCTTAGAGAAAATAGCAAAATCTCTTAAAAGTGTAGGTGTAGAATCAAATATAAGAGAACTTTCTCAAGATGCTTTAAAAGCCGCTATATCATCAGGTGATTATGATGTAGCATTGATAGGTATGAGTTTGGATGATACGATGGACTTGAGAAGTCTTCTTAAAAGTGAGGGAAGTAATAACGTAGCATCATATAGCGCTAAGGAAGTGGATGAGTACTTTGATAAGCTATACTCAGGCATGACGATAGAGCAATCACAGAAAGAGATTGATAATATTAAAAAAATGATAAATGAAGATATGCCATACTATTGCATTTGCTATAGAACTTATGGTATTGTAAAAGCACCTGTTTTTTCTGGAGAAATAAAGTCTAACTTTATTAATCCATATATGAAAGCTGAGACATGGTCATCTGTGTATATAAAAAATTTAAATGAAGAACAGGATGACTAAATTAAAATAGAATATAAGATGAAATTTTGATTTTGTCTTTGCGACCGTGGCGGAATGGCAGACGCGCTGTCTTGAGGGGGCAGTGAGCAAAAGCTCGTATGGGTTCAAGTCCCATCGGTCGCACCATATAAAAAATATAGCTGTCTTAACTCAATGCCTAGAGGTGTTGAGTTTTTTTGTAGCTTTAGCATAGGTCAATCGACAAATGTGAGGTGAACAATAAAATCATGTTATGGCTATGAAGAAATCGTAAAATTATGATTTAAAAGTGCTATATTATGGCAATAAAGTTGTCAAATATGAGCTTTTTTATTATACTAAATTCAGTAGGAGGAGTTTTATGGTAAAGAGTATGACTGGCTTTGGCAAAATGCAGAGAGCTTTTGAGAATAGAAATATAACTGTTGAATTAAAGTCTGTAAATAGCAGATATTGTGATATCAATGTAAAATTGAATAGAAAATACAGTTTTTTAGAGGAACATATAAAGAAGCTTATAGGAAGCATCATAAGAAGAGGGAAAATAGAAACTTTTATCAATATTGAGAATGTTGCAGGCAATGATGTAAAAGTGGATATCAACAAAGATATTATTAAGGATTACATGAATCAAATTAGTATTCTTGCTGGCGAAATTGATGTGGAAAACAAGGTTTCTATAGAATTTCTTTTGGATCTTCCGGAAGTTATAAAGCTTTCTGCAAAAGAGGAGAATGAAGAAGAATTATTGAGTCAGGTTAAAGAACTTTTAATTGAAGCTTTAGATAAATTTGATAGCATGAGAGTTGTGGAAGGTGAGAAACTAGCAGCAGACATATTTGCCAGACTAGACCTTATAGAAAACAACTTAGCTAATATTGAAAAACAAGCAGATTTAGTTGGCGATTTATATAGAGATAAACTTAAGAATCGCATAGAAGATATAATCAAGGGTGCAGGTGAAATAAGTGAGGAGCGCATAGCTACTGAAGCGGCTTTTTTTGCAGAAAAAGCTAATATTACAGAAGAGATAGTTCGATTGAAAAGCCATATAGTGCAGATGAGAGATATACTTAATGGACCTAATTCAGAAGGTAGAAAGCTAGATTTTTTATTGCAAGAAATGAATAGAGAAGCTAATACAATTGGATCAAAAGCAAATGACCTTTCTATTACTAAATATATGTTAGATACAAAAAGTGAAATAGAAAAGATAAGGGAACAGGTTCAAAACATTGAATAGTCTTGAAATCAAGAAGTAAAAATGGTATAATCTATTGCCATAAGTTTAGGTTGACATACAAGGAGATATTATGTATTTAGGAAGGCTTTTTGTACTCTCTGGACCATCTGGAGCTGGAAAAGGAACTATTTGTAAGGAGCTTTTAAAAAATAGTGAAAGAATGGTTCTGTCCATATCTATGACGACAAGGTCACCGAGAGAGGGAGAAGTTGATGGTATTAATTATCACTTCGTAACAAAGGAACAATTTGAAGAAAATATAAAAGAAGATGGATTCTTAGAGTATGCACAGGTTTTCGAAAACTACTATGGAACGCCTAAACAGCTTGTTATAGATACACTTAAAAGCGGCAAGGATGTTCTTCTTGAGATCGATACTCAGGGAGCTATGCAAATAAAAAAAGCATACCCTGATGCTATATTTATATTTATTTTACCGCCATCTATGAAAGAGCTTAGAAGAAGGATTACCAATAGAGGGACTGAAGATGCCTCAACTATGGAGCTGCGACTAAGAGAAGCATTGACGGAGATAGAGTATGTAGAAAAATATGATTATGCCGTTGTAAACGATCAGCTTATTGTTGCCGTAGATAGAGTTAAGACTATTGTAAGAGCGGAACACTTAAAGGTAGCAGAGGGGATAAAAGATATAATTAATAGATATAAGGAGGATGAAAATGCTATACCCATCGATTAATGATATTAGAAAAAAAGAAGAAAGCAGATATACTCTTGTTATATTAACAGCTATGAGAGCTAGAGAAATTATAGACGGCAAGCCAGCTTTAATAGAGTCAGATAAGAATATTAAGAAACAGTCAGTTTCTATAGCAGCTGAGGAGATTGCTAAGGACTTTATAACATACAATAGAACAAACTAATGAAAAAGCTAATGTAATGTAAAGCCTCTACAAACACGAGTTTGTAAGGGCTTTTTTTGTTTATCATGAAAGGAGAATAAAGTATGATTTACTTTAAAAAAGATAAAGCTCTTCATAAAGTCAGGGAAGAAGAGATTGTGTATGTTCATCAAAATAAGAGGGATGTGGTCTTCGTTACAGAAAAAGGAGAGTTTTGTCTAAAGAGTAATAAAATAAACTTTATAGAGAGCTTTCTTGGAGATGAATTCTTCAAGTGTCATAGTTATATACTTGTTAACTTAAACAAGGTGGAAGTAGTGAATCAAATGGATGTAGTTTTATCTGGTGATCTATCTGTAGGAATGTGTAAAGCTGCAACTGACAGATTGAAAAAAGAGTTGAAAAGGCGGAATCCTTTTTGATAGAAAAGAGCCTTAATAGAGTATGGGGTGTAAAAAAAGTTAAGTTCTGAATAAATCCTTTAAAATAGTGGGATAGGCAATCTATTATGATTTGAAAAATTGATTGATTTTTATTAATTCAGGGTATTGAAAAGTGATATTTAATATAGTATCATATACTTTGGTGCAAAATGCACTTAGATTAAGCACGCCACCCTACAGCTGGAGCGGTGCCTATAGGCTCTCCTGTTGGAAAAGGTAGGCGGAAGGTAAAAACCATGGAGGTATAAAATGTCAGTAATTTCAATGAAACAGCTTTTAGAAGCGGGTGTTCATTTTGGACACCAGACAAGAAGATGGAACCCTAAGATGGCTCCATACATCTTTACAGAAAGAAACGGTATCTACATCATAGACCTACAGAAAACTGTAAAGAAGATTAACGAAGCATATGATTTCCTAAAGGAAGTTGGTGCTAGCGGTAAACCAATCCTATTCGTAGGAACAAAGAAGCAGGCTCAGTCAGCAATCAAAGAAGAAGCTGAAAGATGCGGAATGTACTTCGTAAACCAGAGATGGTTAGGTGGTATGTTAACAAACTGGAAGACAATTTCTCAGAGAATTCAGAGACTAAATGATATCAAAGATATGCAGGAAAATGGAACTTTTGAAAAGTTAACTAAGAGAGAAGTTCTAACACTAGAAAGAGAGCTAGAAAGACTAGAAAAGTTCTTAGGCGGAATTAAAGATATGCAGGAAATGCCAGGAGCACTTTTTGTAATCGATCCTAAGAAAGAAAAAATTGCAGTAAAAGAAGCTAGAACTCTAGGAATTCCTGTTGTTGGTACAGTTGATACTAACTGTGATCCAGATGATGTTGACTTCGTAATCCCAGGTAATGATGATGCTATCAGAGCGGTTAAGCTAATCGCTGGCGTGATGGCTGATGCAGTTATTGAAGGAAAGCAGGGAGAAAGCTTTGCAGAAGCACCTGCAGAAGTGGAGGCAGAATAATGGCAGGAGTAACAGCAGCTCTAGTAAAGGAGCTTAGAGAAATTACAGGAGCAGGAATGCTAGACTGTAAAAAAGCTTTAGTAGAAGCGGAAGCTAGTATTGAAAGAGCTATTGAGATCCTTAGAGAAAAAGGTCTTTCAAAAGCAGCTAAAAAGTCAGATAGAATTGCAGCTATGGGTCTTGTAAGAACAGCTTTCAATGAAGATGCAACAAATGCAGCGCTAGTTGAAATCAACTCAGAAACAGACTTTGTAGCAAAGAATGAAGATTTTGTAGGTTTCGTTGAAAATATTTCTGAAATCGTTCTAGCAAACGATGTTGCAGATGTAGATGCTTTAAAAGAAGTTAAGTATTCTGATGAAAACAGCGTTGGAGAAGAATTAACTTCAAAGATTGCTACAATAGGTGAAAATCTAAGCATCAGAAGATTTGCTAAGTTTGCTGAAGAAGGTGTAGTTTACACAGGATACACTCACAGCAACGGTTTAATCGCTGTAATTATCGGTTTGAAGACAGAAGCTTCAGCTGCAGAAGTAGAAGCTCTAGGTAAAGATGTAGCTATGCAGGTTGCTTCAATGAACCCTAAGTTCTTAGATAGAAGCTTTGTAGATGCTGATTACATCGATCATGAGAGAGAAATTTTAAGAAATCTAGTTATCAACGAGGGCAAGCCAGAAAATATGGTTGATAGAATCGTAGATGGTAAGATTGAGAAAGAAATCAGTGAAGTATGTCTATTGAGCCAGAAGTTCGTTAAGAATGGTGACTTAACTGTTGGACAGTACGTTGAAGAAGTAGCTAAAGAAATTGGCAAGGAAATTCAGGTAGTTTCAATGATTCGTTACGAAGTAGGCGAAGGTATTGAAAAGAAAGAAGAAAACTTTGCTGAAGAAGTAGCTGCTCAGATGAAGAGATAAGCTTTCAAAGAAATGAATTAATAAAAGACGCTATAGTAAACTATAGCGTCTTTTTTATATTATAAGCTATAAACAGTGCTAAATTAGGTTTTCTACAACCTAGTTTTTGGTATATATATGTAATGAAATTTTCATGCATATAAGTATGGGACTTATAGAATAGTCCCAATTATGATATAATTAGAAGTTAGAAATGGTTATAATTTTCAATTAAATATAGGAGATAAAATGAAAAAGAACATTTACGTTTATGGCCATAAGAATCCTGATAGCGACTCTATTTGTTCTGCTATAGGGGCAGCATATCTAAAGAATAAGATGGTAGAAGAAGGTAAGTTAGATCCGGTTAAGCACTTTGGTTTGTACGAAGATGGTGTTTACATTCCAAGAGCAGCTGGTGAGCCAGGAGATGAAACAAAGGCTATACTTTCAACTTTTGATGTTGCAATTCCAGAAGTAGTTAAGGATGTTAGAAGACAGATTGAAGACCTTGAAATTAAAGAGGTTTATTCGATTTCTCCTGAAACATCTCTTTTAGAAGCTTTGGAACTTATGGAAGAGAAGAATGAAAATACATTGTTTGTAGTAGAAGATAATATACTTAAGGGGATGGTTACATATAAGGATATTGCAAGAGCTTATATGGACTTATCAGAAAAGAGTGAATTTACTTGTGAAAAAATATCATATGATAAGATTAAGTATGTTCTCGATGGTAAAATTTTAAAAGAAGGAAGTAAAGATTTTATAGAAAGATGCGAAATAAATATCATGGAGGCTGATAAAGATTTGGCTGATAATACCATAAAATCAGGGAATCTTGTAATCCTTTCACCAAATGATGAAAAGGTTAAATATCTTGCAGAAAAAGGTGTTTCAGCTATTGTTCTAAGCAATGCTGGTCAAGTGAGTGAAGAGCTTATTAATACCTTAAGCAATGATGTTTTAATTATCAGCAGTCCCTATGATATCTACGATATTTCAAGGTTGATAAAGCAGGCTACACCGGTTGATAATTTTATGGTTTTAAGCGATAACATAGTTCTATTTAGAGATGAAGAATTTGTAGATGATGTTCAGGAAACGATAAAAAACAGCAATTTCAGAGAGTTTCCAGTTATAGATAAAAGTGGTAATCCGATAGGTGTAATAGACAAGGCTAGTTTATTAACTAAGTCTGGAAAAAGAATAGTTATGGTCGATCATAATGAAAAAAATCAAGCTGTTGTAGGAATACATGAATGTGATGTTATTGAAATAATAGATCACCACAAGCTGTCTACTGTTGAAACTAATAAGCCTATAAATGTAACTACAAAGCAAGTTGGATGTACAGGAACGATAGTGTTTGAAATGTATGAAAATGCTGATATTGAGATTCCTAAGCGTATCGCAGGAGTTTTATGCGGGGCGATAATATCAGATACTATGCATTTTAAATCACCTACTTGTACAGAAGATGATGTTAGAGCAGCGAAGCTTTTATCAGAAATAAGCGGTGTTAGAACAGAAGATTTATGGAAGATAATGCTGGATGCAAGTTTGAATATGGATAAGAAAACTGATGAGGAAATACTTTATCAGGACTATAAGAAGTTTAATAGTGGCGGATTTTCTTTCGGCATAGGTCAGGTTATCGTAGCTGATGAAAAGGGAGCTGATGATTTAGCAAAGAGAATCCAAGGTTATATGGAACAAGAGTATAAAGAATGTGACGTTGATCTTATGGGACTTCTAATTACTGATGTGGAGAGAGATGGAAGCGAGCTTCTTTTCCTAGGTGATGCAGGCAAAGGAATTTTAGAAAGCGCATTTAAGAAAGAAATTTCTGGAAATAGAGTATTTTTAGAAGGTGTTGTTTCTAGAAAGAAGCAGATAGTACCACAGATTTTAACAGTTTTGGAACAATAGAATTGATGGAGGAAATGATGAAGGATACAGTATTTGTAGTAGGTCATAGAAATCCAGATACAGACTCCATCTGTTCTGCGATTTCTTACTCTTACTTAAAAAATAAAATTGGAGAATATGAATATATTCCTATGAGAGCAGGGGAAATAAGTCCTGAGACAAAGTTTGTAATAGATACATTCGGCTTTAATAAGCCGGAGTTACTGGTTGACTTGAGAAGTCAGGTGAAAGATGTAACATATAGAACCGACATGAATATTCATGAGGATACATCTATTAAAAATACGTGGGATATACTTAAAGATAAAAAATCAAGTTCACTTGCTGTTGTAAATGAAGAAGGTAAACTAGTAGGTGTAATTTCAGTAGGAGATTTAGCAAAATCTTTTCTGAAAGTTTCAGATAAGGAGCTTCTTGGCAAAGCGAAGACCCCTGTAAAAAATATATTATCTCTTATAGATGGAAGATTGGTATTAGGCGATGAATTAGCTATAATAAGCAATGGCAGGGTATATGTTGGATATAACTCACAAAGTGATATAAGCGAAGATGATATAGTTATTCTTGCTAATGATGAGGAAGCTCAGATTGAGGTGCTGAAAAAAGGTATAAAGTGTCTCGTTGTATGTCTTGGACAGGATGTCTCAGAAGAGGTTGTAAATTTAGCTAAAGAAAAAGGAGCTATTCTTATTACAACGGTTAAGGATAGTTTCACTGTAGCAAGCTTAGTTGGACAGAGTGCACCAGTATCTTACTTTATGAGAAGAGATGATATAGTTTCCTTCAGTGAAGAAGAGTTTGTCTCCAATGTTAAACCGGTTGTGGCAGAAGGCCAGTATAGAAGTTATCCGGTTTTAAAGGAGAATGGAGAAGTTATAGGTATGCTGTCTAGAGGAAATCTTTTAGATGTGAAGAAAAAGAAGGTCATCATGGTTGACCACAATGAAAGAAGACAAGGTGTTACAGGAATGGGAGAAGCACAGGTTCTTGAAATTCTTGATCATCACAAAATTGGTAACATCAATACAGTATATCCAATAATGTTTAGAAATAGAACTGTAGGGTGTAGTTGTACTATAATATATACTCTATATAAAGAAAATAAAGTTGAAATTCCAAAGAATATAGCGGGTTTAATGTGTTCTGCTATATTGTCGGATACACTTCTCTTCAAATCTCCTACAACGACTATAGTTGATAAGCATGCTGTTGAAGAGTTGGCAAAGATTGCAGGTATAGACTATGAAGCTCATGCGATGGCTATGTTTAAAGCTGGAAGTGATTTTGGATCTAAAACAGTAGAAGAAATTTTCAACTTAGATTTTAAGAAATTCCAAGGTGGAGATATTAAGTATGGTGTTGCGCAGGTGTCATCAGTTAGTAGAGATGAGTTAAATGAGATGAAACCTAATCTTAGAGAGTATATGGCAGAACTTCAAGAGGAAGATGACGATTTGGATATGCTTTTCTTAATGCTTACAGATATTCTTAATGAAACCACTGACTTGTTATGTGTTGGAAGTGGTGCAGAAGCTCTCGCAAGAACAGCTTTCAAGGTAGACTCTGATAAAGAGTTAATGTTAGAGAAGACAGTTTCTAGAAAGAAACAGATTATACCTGGACTTTCTAGCTGTATGTAAAAAAATATACGAAAGCAAAAGACGGCATAGCCGTCTTTTTTTATAAGTGAGAATATGGTCACAAAGATTGATAAGAGGGCACTCTAATTGAAAATAAAGCAAAAAATTGATATAATTAGAGTAGACTAAGAGAGATTTCTATAAGATATAAACAATATGAAAGGAGTGTTTTATGAGTGATATTTTATTCATCGGATATAAACGATGTGGAACTAGCAATAAGGCAGAAGCCTATTTAAAAGATATGAAAATAGACTATGATTTTAGAGATATGAAAGAAGAGAATCCTTCTGAGGAAGAATTGAAAGCTTTTTACGAGAAGTCAGGTCTTGATATAAAGAGATTTTTTAATACATCTGGAAAGCTTTATAAAGAAAATGGAATAAAAGATAAATTAGCGGATATGACTTTAGATGATAAAATCAAGCTTCTTTCAGAAGACGGCATGATGGTTAAAAGGCCTATTCTTATTCAAGGCGATAAGGTTCTAGTAGGATTCAAAGAATCAGAGTGGAAGGAACACTTTGAAAATAAGGTGAGCAAATGATAGCAGTTATTTTAGCTCCTTTATATATAATTTTAAATATTTTTGTACTAACTAGATTTTTTAAGTGGATAAGCTTAATTTTTGAGTGGGCTAAGAGCAAGGTTTTCAGGATAAGCGTATCGATATTATACGCATTCTTTATGATAAGTCCTCTTTTAGGGTTTTTAATTGAGAAGGCTCCATATCATAGGATCTTGAGAATTATAGGAAATTACTGGATGGGTATCTTTCTTATAACCCTCCTTTCTGTTTTAGGATTCACAGTAATAGGCTTAATTTTAAGACTCTTGATTTTGAAAGATAGAGAAAAAAATAAAAGAATATATAAAGTTGCAGGTTTAGTTTGCTTAGTTCTCATAGTATCTTTAAATACGTATGGTTTTATTAACAGCGGTATTATAAGAGTTACACATCAGAACATAACTGTAAATAAGAAGATAGAACCATCAGAGGGAAAAGAGCCTATAAAACAGCTTAAGGTAGCTTTGATTGCTGACACTCATCTAGGATATAGCATAGGTGAGAAGCAGATGAAGCAGATGGTTGATAAGATAAATGAGCAGGATGTGGACTTGGTCGTTTTAGCAGGAGATATATTTGATAATAACTATTCTGCTATAGATAAACCAGAAAAAATTGAAAAAGTTTTAGCACAGCTTAAAACAAAATATGGAGTTTACGCATGCTGGGGGAACCATGATATTCCAGAAGTTTTGCTATCTGGCTTCACTTTGAGATTATCAGATAAGCCTTATGAAAAGGATCCTAGATTTGATGAGTTTTTAAAGAATAGTAAAATAACTATGCTTGAAGATGAAAGTGTTAAGATAGATGATCAATTCTATATTTTTGGTAGAAAAGACTACTCCATGGTCGAGAAGCTAAAAGAAAAGAGAAAAGAGGTAGCTGAATTAACAGAAGGTATGGATAAAAATCTACCAATTATCATGATAGACCACCAGCCCAAAGAACTAGGAAAGGCTAGAGATGGTGGAGTAGATGTGGCTCTTTCAGGACATACTCATGGAGGACAGATCTTCCCTGGCAACCTAACAGTTAAAATTCCTTGGGAAAACCCTTATGGGATTCTTATGAAGGGTGATATGACAAGCTGTGTTACATCAGGAGTAGGTGTTTGGGGACCTAACATGAGGCTTGGAAGCAACCCAGAAATAATGATATTAAACATGAAATTCCGTACAAATTAGGAGGATGAATGTACACTACTAAGTCTTTAAAAGATAATGCAATGTACAATATGCACAAGAACTACTGGCGTCTGCTAGGAGTTCTTTTAATTGTGTCCTTTATTTTAGGCGGATTTAGACAGATTCACATAGGCTCTGATGTAGAAGGTGTTAAAGATGTTATTGTAAGTACAACAAACAAAGTTTCCAGTTCTATTGGAACGGACATTATAGGTGGAAGAACTTACAATATATCTGCAGATGATGCTTTAGAGTTCATTTTAAATCCAAATAAGAAATATCAAATATATCAGGAAGCTGAAAGACATTACAGTCCGACAGAAGGTGTTTTTGCCAATTTGTATAACCAGGCAATAAGTTCTAAATCTTTTACCATAGGGCTTCTAAATTCTGTTAATGAAAGTTTTTTCAAAGGTAGATTTGAAAGAGGTAGCTTGATTTTTGCTGGAACAGCAATACTATTTTTAGTATGGATATTTATATATTTTCCTATAGAAGTAGGGAGAAGTCGCTTTATACTAGAAAATAGAGTTTCTGAAGACACTGGTATAGGAAGAATTCGCTTCGTTTGGATGGTCAAGTCATGGTCAAATGTAGTGAAAACAATGTGCTTACGACAAGTGTACTTAGTTCTTTGGGCACTGACTATAGTAGGATTGATAATAAAGTTTTTTTCATATATGATGGTTCCTTATATTCTTGCTGAGAATCCGAGAATAAAGCCAAATGAGGCTATAAAGCTATCTTGTGACATGATGAATGGGGAGAAGTGGAAAGCCTTTAAAATACACTTTTCATTCATTGGCTGGTATATTTTGAGTTTATTTACTTTCGGACTACTTGACGTGCTCTTTACTAACATATATAGGGAACTTACAATAGGAGAGCTTTATTCGGAACTTAGAAGTAAGGCAAAGAGAGACAATCTAAAGAATAGTAATCTATTATTTGATGATGCCTTATTTGATAATCATTTTGAAGGAAGTTATGATATGGATTTTTATCCTATTGAGCAGAAGGAAAAGAAAAAGTGGATAAGACTAGATTATAGAAAAGATTACAGCATAACATCTATGATATTAATGTTCTTTACTTTTGCTTTCATAGGTTGGGTTTGGGAAGCATTCATATATATTTACGAGCAGGGAATATTCGTTAATAGAGGAACTCTACATGGACCATGGCTGCCAATATATGGAACAGGCGGAGTTATGGTTTTAGTATTGCTGAAAAAGTTTAGAGATAGACCTGGTTTAACTCTATTTTTAGCAATGATTTTATGCGGAACTTTAGAATACGTTACAGCTTGGTTCTTATGGGAGAAGTATCAAACTATATGGTGGGATTATAATGGATATTTTCTGAATTTGGATGGAAGAATAAGTGCCGAGGCTTTAGCAATATTTGGTGTTGGAGCAATGGCTTTCATATATATTCTTGCACCGGCCTTTGATAGACTCTACTCGAAATTCCCAGATAAAATCCTGAAAGTTACAGCTTTTATATTGATAGTAATCTTTATTTTTGACTTAGGGTATTCTTATAAGAACCCAAATGCTGGGAAAGGTATTACAGAATATAAGAACTTTGAAGAAAAATATAGAATATTGATGGAGGAGAAAAGGTGATTAAAAAAGGAATTTTCTTTGAAGTCCAAGTGGCTTTAGTAATCTTGATTTTAGCTTTTTCTGAGTTTGCGCCTGTATCAGAAAATTTTGCGATGATAGGATTTTACACAGCTTTTGCTATCAGTGCTCTATCAACTATTTATCATATATATTTAGATAGCAAAGATGGGAATTATTTTTCAAATAGCTTATTAGTTGGCATTGCTAGTTTTATTTTATACTACGATGGATACTGGAATATGGCTATAATAGTTTTATCATCCAATCTTATTTTATGTAGTCAGAAAAAATTTGTGTTCAACCTAATAAATCAGAGAGTAGATAAATATAGAAACCAGCTGGATTGTGAATGTACAGCTTTTTCAAAAGGTAAAGAAGTTAGAGTTCATAGTTCAAAGCTGGCTATGGGCAACGTTTTTCTTGTAGGAGAAGGGGAGCTTATACCGACTGACGGAATGGTTTTTCATGGTAAAAGTACAGTAGATGAGTCTGTATTTAATACTGATGGAGAAATAAGGGAGGTTAAAGAAGGAAGTTTAGTTTTTGCAGGAACTATAAATACTGGAGGAACTCTCCAAATAGAGGCTGTTTCTTCTCAAGATGATAGCTATATGGGGCAACTTATAAAGAGGCTGGAAGGTTGTATCTTAAGAAATAGCGAAACGGAAACGAATATAAAAAGAATTCTTATGGGAATTAAGACAGTCTGCCTTGGTTTAGGTTTGCTTTTTGCCATTATACCTATTTTATCGCAAGCGGGAACGCAAGATGTTAACCACAAGATTTCTGTTTGGATATTGCTATTTGGGACAGTTGATATTTTTAATGATATTTTCTATTGTTTTTGTGTAAGACACATTATTAAGCTAAATAAAGAAGGGATAAGTCCAAAGTCTGTAGATAGCATCAATAAGATTAAAGATGTTGGAATACTGGCTATAGAGAAAAAAGAGAGTTTAGCTGAAGGTAGATATAAGCTTGTTTCGATTGAAGAGGAAGATGGTTATTCAAAAGAGGAACTTTTAATTTACTCTGCTCACGCTGAAGCCAAATCATCCCATTCTATCTCAAAAGCTATTATGGAAGCATATTTAGAGCTTATTAGATATAGAAAAGTGGATATTAAAGATGCAGTAAAATACGAGTTTATAGATAAATTTGAAGAATTATCATCTATGGGAGTAACGGCTAAAGTAAAAGGTAAATTTATCTTTGTTGGCAATGATAAGCTTATGAAACTTGTAAATATCAGAGGGCTGAAGTCCGATGATGATTTTACGTTTGTACATGTTGCTATAGATGGTAAATATGCCGGACGTCTATGCCTTGAATATATTGTAAAGGAAGGAATAGAGGAAGTAAATCAAGCTTTAGTGGAAGCAGGCATTAGAAAATATGCTAGCGTGGATAGAAGAGATCGAAAGCTTATGGAAGAGCTTTTGTCTGAGAAAGAAAAGGATGAAAAGCTAGGTCTGATTATTACAGAGTCCAGTGACATGATATTGACTGAAAGTCAGCAACTAGCTATTTTGAGCATTGGCAGCAAGGATGCTAGAAAAATCTCGAATAATAGAGATTTATCGTTTTTAAGCAACGATTTGAAATCAGCTATAAACTTTATACAAGAGCAGAAAAAGACTAATAAGAGGCTAAAAGTTTATACAGGTCTTGTTTCCTGTTTAAAGATAGGGCTTTACCTTGTAGGATTTGGTATGGGAATGCATATAAGTAGCATATTTACTTTGGATAGTTTGTTGAATATAGGTATTTTATTATATTCATCAAAATAGAAAATGTATTTTCAAAATAAAAATAATTCAAAAAATATGTTGACAAAAAATAATAATCTTGTTAGTATACATACATATCTAAATAAGAAAACCGATGAAGAGGGGATAAAACTATTAGAACGGCTTAAAGCGAGTCTAGGATGGTGAAAGCTAGATAAGTGTCAGTGATAGATAAATGGGCCTCTGAGGGCGAAATGAAAAGGTAACTTAGTAGTGGAGACGTGACGCCGGCGTTATGGGCGAGGAGTGTGTTGGCACTCTACAGAGGGAGCGATTTTTATATCGTTAATTAAGGTGGCACCGCAGGCATACGCTTGTCCTTAACAGGACAGGCGTATTTTTTGTTAATGAGATTATGGAGGAGGAATCATGACACAAAAGGGAAATGTTGTAAAGATTGGCAACAGAGACAAGTTTTCATCTAAGCTGGGATTTATTATGGCATGTATAGGTTCAGCTGTAGGGATGGGAAATATATGGCTCTTTCCATATAGAGTAGGACAACTTGGAGGAGCGGCATTCCTTGTTCCTTATTTTATCTTCGTAGCTGTTTTAGGTGTAAGCGGCATAGTTGGTGAGATGACTTTAGGAAGAAGTATGAAAACTGGACCTCTCGGAGCATTTAAAAAAGTTTTAGAAAGACGAGGACTAAAGTTTGGCGGAGTTATAGGTATGATACCCGTACTTGGATCTCTTGCTATAGCTATAGGATACTCTGTCGTTATGGCATGGATTGTTAAGTTCGTTGTGGGTGCTTTTACAGGAAGCTTGATGAAAGCAGAAGATAGCGGAGCTTACTTTGGTGAAATTGCAGGAAGTTTTGGCTCAGTTAAATGGCATGTGCTAGTAATAGTTATCACTTTTGCTATGATGGTTTTTGGAATTGCTAAAGGTATTGAAAAAGTCAATAAAATTATGATGCCGGCATTCTTTTTCTTATTCGTAGGACTTGCTATAAGAGTTGCTTTTATACCGGGTTCTGAAGTGGGATATCATTTTATGTTTAGACCTGAATGGTCAGCTCTAAAAAATCCTATGACATGGGTGCATGCTCTAGGACAGGCTTTTTTCTCACTGTCGCTGGCTGGCTCTGGAACTGTAGTTTACGGAAGTTATATAAGCAAAGATGATGATATTGTTTCAAGTGCTAAATACGTTGCTTTATTTGATACAATCTCAGCTATGGTGGCAGCTCTAGTTATTATTCCAACGGTGTTTGCTTTTGGGATGGATCCAACTGCAGGACCTCCGCTTATGTTTATAACTATGCCTAGTATATTTAAACTAATGGGCTTTGGACAGATAATCGCAATAGTATTCTTTGTAGCAGTAATGTTTGCTGGCTTCACATCACTTGTTAACCTTTATGAGACACCGATTGAAGCATTACAAAACAAATTTGGAATTAGCAGAGGAAAAGCCGTTGCTCTAGTTCTTGTTTTGGGATTAGCTGTAGGCTTATTTATAGAAGATGGTGCGATCCTATCTGCTTGGATGGATGTTGTATCTATTTACGTAATTCCTCTAGGAGCTCTTCTTGCAGCGATAATGATTTACTGGGTTGCAGGAAAAGGCTTTGCTACTGAACAAGCACAGCTTGGAAGAGTAAAGAAAATAGGTTCATGGTTTGAGCCTTTTGGAAGATATGGACTTTGTGGAATTACAGTTGCTGTATACATACTGGGAATAATCTACGGAGGAATCTAAAGATTACTATTGAAAATAAAAGATTTATATGATATAGTATATAGGCTAGATATAGAAATCATGCAAAGGCTAAGCCTGAGCAGGAAAGAGGTGAAAACATGAAACAGGGAATCCATCCTGATTACAAGGAATGTAAAGTAACTTGTGCATGTGGCAACACATTTGAAACTAAGTCAGCTTCTGACGAAATGAGATTAGATGTTTGCTCAGCTTGCCATCCGTTCTTTACAGGTCAACAGAAATTCATCAACCGTGGTGGAAGAGTTGAAAAGTTCAAGAACAAGTACAAACTTGACTAATTATGAAGCAGCTTGCGTAGCAGGCTGCTTTTTTAGTTAATTTGCAGAACACAATATATACATTACGTATAAATTTTGTTAAACTTATTACATGTGACTTTGATTAACTTTAACAGAAAGGAAAGTTTTTATGGAGAGATATAAAGAAGTTTTAGTTGAGATAAATAAGCTTAGACTCGGTAATGACAACTTAAAATATCAAGTTAATAAATTAGTCTATAATGGTACACCTAATTTTTGGGATATTATAGAATATGGAACAAGCAAAAATGGCATGGATAGAAGTGCTCACGAAACTAGATATTCCAGGATGATACGATGGTTAATGGATCCAGGTGAAAACCACAATCAAGGGATTTTTTTTTGTAAGAGCATTAATTAAATCGGTTTCAGAGCAAAATTCAGAGCTAATGGATATAGAAAGTTTATTTCAAGATAATGAAGATACAATAGAGTGTTATACAGAGAAAGATAATATTGATATTTACTATGTTAATAAAGATAAGAATATCCATGTAGCTATTGAGCTAAAACAGAACTCAAAGGAACATAAAAGAAGCGGTGAAGAGCAATCTCAACTGGCTTATTACAAGTCTAAAGTTGAGGAGTATAGTAGCGCAATTGATAAAGAAACAGCTAAATGTTTTTTCATCTATCTTACACCGATGGGAGAAGAACCAAGTGAAGGTAATAATGACTGGTTTGCCATGGATTATCGAACTATAATGGATATTATAGATCAGATGGTTGCGCAAAACCATGATTTGGATTTTATAAAAATTGTTAAGGATTTCAGATTAGATTTAGAAAGAACTAGTGCGATTGTCGAAACAAGCGAAACAAAAGATAGTTTACAGGGAGAAGTTGAAAAATACAAAAAACAGATAGAGGAATTGAGCGATATTATTGATGATGAGAGCGACAACTCTAAAACTATTGAACTATCTAAGCTTGCTGTGGAACTTTCTCTAAACAAAGAGGAATTATTTGCTACTATCAAGATTCTGAGAAACATGATTGTTAAACAGGATCATTCCCCTAATGAGGAAGTAATCAAATTGATTGAAAAAATGATGGAAAAATATGTAGGAGATTCTGAAGCTGCGAAAAATGTATATCATAAAGTAAAGGGATTGGAAAATTTAGTTTTTAACTATGTTAGAAGAACGAGCAGAAAAGGTCAAGGAATTCAATTTTACTATATAGACTCAGATGGAAACCATATAGCCTCCACATATATTTCTGGAGATAAGAGAGGTCTCGTTCCAAACGATAGTTTTTCCTTGTCTTATCACATGGGAGATAAAAGTATAAAATCAGAAATGAAAGCACAAGATGTTAAGAAATGCTTAGAAAATTTTGATGGTTTTATTGAAGAATATGAAAAATATCTTAAAGGATTTTCCGACTATATATTGATAGAAGAAAATAAAAGAAAGAAATCCTATTAAGTAAGATTTAAGCTCTAGTCTATTACCGAGACTAGAGTTTTTTATTGAGAATATCGCAAAGATGACTATAACTAATAAATGTGTTAAAATTTAATGAGGTATTTTATCTATATTAGCATGGAGATATTTTTATGAAAAGAAAAATAAGTTTATTTTTAATATTTACATTGGCCATAGTAGGTGTTTTCTCATGGAATCTGATGGCTAAAGATGATGAAGAGGTGTCTATTTTATTTACTCATGACATGCATAGTCATCTTGATGTAGATTTAGTCTATAAAGATGGGGAAGTTACTGAAAGAGGTGGCTTTGCAAAGATTAAGACTTTCAAAGATCAGATAGAAGAATCATACCCAGGAACTTTTCTACTTGATGGGGGTGACTTTGCCATGGGAACGCCTTTTCAGACTATTTTTAGAGAAAAAGCTTCTGAATTAAAAGGGATGGCTGAAATAGGCTTCGATGTCACAACTCTAGGAAATCATGAATTTGATTATAGAGCCAAGGGTCTTGCACAAATGTTAACTGAGGCCACAAACTTTGAAAGCCAGAGGGAAGAGCTTGAGAAAAGCAAAAATAATAAAAATAAAGGCTTAAAGAAAGCTGAAAATAAAAATAAAGAAGATAAAAAATCTAAAGATAGTATAGATAAAAAACATGAAAATAGTAAGGAAGAAGCAGCTGAAGAAACTCCCAAATACAAGCTTCCTATAATGGTAGCTTCAAATGTTGACTGGGAAGCTTCTATGGATGATAAGAAGCTTCAGAAAGATGCAAAAGAACTTTATGAAGCTTTCAAAACTTATGGTGGCAAAGAGTATACAATAATAGAAAAAAAGGGCGTTAAGATTGGAGTTATTGGGCTTTTAGGAGAAGAGGCCATAGAAGATGCACCGTTAGCAGGGTTGAAGTTTGAAAACTATATAGATTGTGCTAAACGTCTTGTAAAAGAAATAAAAGATAAAGAAAAGGTTGATATGATTGTCGCTTTAAGTCACTCTGGTACAAACCCAGAAAAATGGGAAGAGTCTGAAGATTATAAATTAGCAAAAGAAGTTCCAGAGCTAGATTTGATAATAAGTGGCCACAGTCATACTGTTTTAGAGGAAGGCAAGCAGGTTGGAGATACACTTATAGCCTCTTGTGGAGCATACAACCAAAATATTGGACATATTGTTTTAGAAAAGAAGGATGACAGGTGGAAAGCTAAAGAATATAAGATAGTACCGCTTGATAAAAATATAGAAAATGATGAGATAACAGCAAAGATTATAGAAGGCTATAAGAAAGAAATTGATGAGACATTTTTTAGTAAGTATGGACTAAAAAGCGATCAAGTTATTGCTACTAGTGACTTTGACTTTAAACCTATTGAAGAAATAGGCGTAGAGCAAGGCGAAGAACCTTTAGGTAATCTTATTACTGATGCATATTTGTATGTAGCAAACCAAAATTTAAAAGAAGGAGAACGCCCTTTTGATCTGGCCGTTTCGCCGTCTGGAACTATAAGGTCATCTTTTATGGCAGGAGATATAACTGCTACGGACATATTTAATACAAGTTCTCTAGGAATAGGAGAGGATGAGAAAGTAGGATACCCACTAGTAGATGTATATTTGACTGGTAAAGAATTGAAGGCGATGGCAGAAGTGGATGCAACAGTATCAGATAAGAAAACTGCCGCTAGAATATATACTAGTGGACTTAGCTATACAATAAATAGACATAGATTATTTTTAAATAGAGCTGTTGACTTCTCATTTGTAGATAAAGATGGAAACAAGGTTGCAGAAGTTGAAAATGACAAGCTGTATAGAGTTGCAGGAGGCTTATATACATGCCAAATGCTCAGCCTAGTGAAAGATAACTCCTTTGGTCTTTTATCAGTTGAGCCAAAAGATGAAAATGGAGAGATAATAACAGATTTCAACAAGAGAATAATAAAGGATAGTAGCGGCGAGGAAATAAAGGAATGGTGGGCACTAAATCAGTATATGGCAAGCTTTGATGGTAAGGTACCTGAATATTACAAGAGTACTCATAATAGAAAAGTTGTTAATGATACTTATAACCCAGTAGAACTTTTAAAGCAACCTAACAATATAGCTATAATGCTGCTTTGCATAGTCCTTATACCAATTATTATTATCGTCGGTTTAATAGTTTGGCTTGTAAAGAGGCGAAATGATAGAAGAGGATTTGCAAGAAGCATATTTAGAGATGGTGGAAGACACTATAAGCCTTCGAAATTCAATAGAAGGTCAAGTCGATGGAACAAGAAAAGGAAAAGATGGTAAATGAACTTAAGAAATGTAGTGATAGCTAGTCAAAATAAGCATAAAATAGAAGAAATAAACGAAATTTTAAAAGAGTTTAATATGGTAGGCCTCTCGCTTAAGGATGTTGGCTTAGCCTCTGTGGAAGTGATAGAAGATGGCTTAACTTTTGAAGAGAACTCTTATAAGAAAGCTTATGAGATTATGAAACTGACTAAAAAGATTACTTTGGCAGATGATTCAGGTTTAGAAGTGAAGGCTTTAAACTGGGAGCCTGGTGTATTTAGTGCTAGGTATGCAGGTGATAATGCTACGGATGAGGATAATAATGAGAAACTGATGAAAGCTCTTGAAGGAGTAGCTTTCGAAGATAGAGATGCAAGATATGTTAGTGTTATCACAATGATTTACCCTGATGGAAGGAAGCTAGTTGCTAGAGGAGAGGTAAAAGGGAAGATAGCTCTTGAAAAATCTGGAGACAAAGGTTTTGGCTACGATCCTTATTTTATACCGGAAGGCTATGATAAGACTTTTGGTTGTTTTGAAATGGATGAGAAAAACAAGATAAGTCATAGAGGAGAGGCTCTCATCAAGTTGAGGGATCTTATAGAGTCTGAGGAAAGGAAGTAGTATTCTGTGAAAACTTTTTTTAAAAGATTAAAAGATATGTTATTACTTTCTAAGGAATTGCTACAAAAACCTTATTATCAAGGTTTTGCAGCTCAAATTTCCTTTTACTTCATAATGTCTCTAGTTCCATCTCTTCTAATTATTTCTCAAGTAGCATATAGTGTGTTTCAGTCTGATTGGGATAGAGGAGTTGCATTTATTCTGAATTATTTAAAGGATATTCCTTTTGCTAGTAATTTAGAATCCTTAATAGCCGGAAACAGTGGGGGAGTAAGCAGCATAGTATTTTTGGTTGTGGCTCTTTGGTCGGCTTCCAAAGCTCAATTTTCACTAATTCGCCTTGCGAATTATACTATGTCAGGTGGTGAATTTACTGAGAAAAATTTCTTTAGAGAGAGAATAAAAGCGATGCTGAGCATGATGATTCTTTTAGTTATGATTATTTTTGCTATCGTCGTATTGTTATATGGAGAGGGAATCTTACTATTTATACTTGGTATATTGTCTTTGGATACAGCTCTAGCTAATATTTGGCTTATTTTGAGATGGCCTTTAGCTATTTTCATATATTTTCTTATGATAAGTTACATATATTATATTTTGCCTAGTATGAAAGTTAGATACAAAGATATAATACCGGGAAGCATTTTTGCATCCACAGGGCTTTTAATAGTAACATATGCTTACTCTATATACGTTAAAAGTTTTGCCAAGTACAATATTTTATATGGGTCTATGGCTAATATAATAGCAATTTTATTATGGTTCTTCTTCCTCGCATGGGTCTTATGCATAGGAATGTTATTTAATAAATCATGGATAGAGACTAAAGATAAAGTTGAAAACTAGCAGTATAAAAAAGACGGATACATATCAATCAGTATCCGTCTTTTTGTTTTCGTACATATTCTTATTCTATTTCATATATTATCATTATTTTAGATATAGATTTTAGAAGAACTTTTCTATATCTTCCTCTACAGTTCCAATTGGTGCGATACCGAAGTTTTCTACTAGTACGTTAGCAACATTTGGTGATAAGAAAGCTGGAAGAGTAGGACCTAAGTGAATGTTCTTTACTCCTAAGTATAAAAGTGATAGAAGAACAATTACAGCTTTCTGTTCATACCAAGCAATATTATAAATGATTGGTAGATCGTTTATATCATCTAGTTCAAATACTTCTTTTAGCTTTAGTGCTATAAGAGCTAGAGAGTATGAGTCGTTACACTGTCCAGCATCTAGAACTCTTGGAATACCACCAATATCGCCTAATGGCAATTTATTATACTTGTATTTTGCACAACCTGCAGTAAGAATTACTGTATCTTCTGGAAGGGCTTTAGCAAAATCGGTATAGTAGTTTCTATCCTTGTGTCTTCCATCGCAGCCACCCATTACAACAAACTTTTTGATTGCACCGCTCTTTACAGCATCAACTACTTTATCAGCAAGAGCAAATACTTGATTATGAGCAAAGCCACCAACGATTTCTCCTGTTTCTATTTCTGTAGGAGGCTGGCATGTCTTTGCAAGTTCAATAATCTGAGAGAAATCTTTTTCTCCGTCCTTGCCATCTATATGAGTGCAACCTGGGAAACCTGCAGATCCAGTTGTGAATACTCTTGATTTGTAGCTTTCTTTTGGAGGCACTATACAGTTTGTAGTCATAAGGATTGGGCCGTTGAATGACTCAAATTCTTCTTTTTGCTGCCACCAAGCATTTCCATAGTTACCAACGAAGTGAGAGTACTTTTTGAAAGCTGGATAGTAGTGTGCTGGGAGCATTTCTGAATGAGTATATACATCTACACCTGTTCCTTCTGTCTGTTTTAGAAGCTGCTCCATATCTCTTAAATCATGACCTGAGATAAGAATTCCAGGGTTTTTACCTACACCTAGATTTACTGTAGTCATTTCTGGATGTCCGTAGCTTTGAGTATTTGCTCCATCTAATAGAGCCATTCCCTTAACTCCACATTCTCCAACCTGAAGAACTAGTGCAGTAAGCTCATCAGCAGAAAGGCTGTCATCTAAAGTTGCTGCAAGGGCTTTCTGTAGAAAAGCATCTACTTCTTCATCTGTAAATCCTAGAGCATTAGCGTGTTTATTATAAGCTGAAAGTCCTTTCAAGCCATAGATTGTAAGCTCTCTAAGGCTTCTCACATCTTCGTTTTCAGTAGCTAAAACTCCTACTGTACCAGCAACTTCTTTAATTTTTAATTCGTCTTTATCTGTCCATAGTGCTGGAGCTGCAAGACCTTCTTTATTGTTTAATTTAGATAATAGTTCTTCTTTAACATCAATAGTATTTGATATTCTATTTAGGAAAACTTTATCATCAAAGTTTGCATTAGTTATAGTTGTAAATAAATTTAAAGTAATTAAATAATTTACATCTTTGTTAACTTCTGTTCCTTCTTCTCTAAGTCTTGTTGTAACTTGGGAAAGACCTTTTGTAATATATATTAGAAAATCCTGAAGGTTAGCTACTTCTGGACTCTTTCCACATACTCCTGCTCTTGTACAACCAACATTTCCAGCCGTTTCCTGACACTGGTAACAAAACATCTTTTCATTCATAATCTATATCTCCTTTGCTTTATATATTTAACAATATCATACATAAGTTGTGAGCTTATTATAAAATAAAAATAAACCTGTGTATGTAACAAATGTTACAAAAACAGATTTATTTAGAATTTATTTTTATTTTAATTTAAGACGGGATAACCATATCTTTAGTCATATAATATATCATCCAACAAGTCTAAATTTACAACAGTTACAGTTTTTCCTGATAAGCTTATTATTCCCTCATCAGCCATATTATTTAGCTCTCTAGATAGAGATGGTCGTGCTACGCCAAGATAGGAAGCTAAAGATTCTCTATTGAATGGAAAAGTATAGGTGTTATTTTCATCTATACCATTTGAAATCATCATAGCTAGTTTTTGTCTTAGGCTACCAATAGATAGAATTTTTACTTTCTCTGTTAGAAAATATGCTTTTTCTGCAAAAATTGTTAGAAGGTTATTAGATATAGTTGAGCTTTTCTCCATAGAGAAGAAAGTCTTTGGAATGAGTAACACCTCAGTGCCTTTTACATTTGCCATAGTAAAGAAAGAATAGTCTTGATTATTTAAAAAAGCATAAACCTCCCCAAACATTTCTCCCTTTTTCTCGATGGAAGTTAGCATCACAGCATTGCCAGAGAAAGTATATTTGTTGATAGATACACTGCCATTTAGCAAAATATATATGTACATGGGTTCTTCGCCTAGATTAAATATAATATCGCCTTTTTCATATGACTTTACTTTTGATCCTGATTGGTCTAGAAACTCGTTTATATCCTTTTCTGATACATTTTTAAATAGAGTACTTTCTGATAATACTTGTAGCATAAGCCCTCCTTTCTTCTTATGACTTTTTCTTTTGGTATATGTGTTCCATTATACCATATATTTGTAATTGGTATGTTAATGCCTAGATTGAGTGGGAATTATAATGGGAATTATAAAAAGACTTTTTATATGTAAATTTTAGTTTATTTATAGTTTTTAATTTCCTATTTATAGGTCTGTAACCATTGAAAAAAATAGGTCTTTTCTATATAATTATAATGTTAAGCTAAAGACAGTTCGAGACCATCCTGTCTATAAACAAAACTAAGGAGGAAAAAATGAATAATGAATTATCACTTTGTATGTCTGTGCTAGTCATATATGGAGGCACACTGCTGTTTTTTAAGTTTTTTGGGCTTGAAGGCTTATATGGTTGGACTATAATAGCTACCATTCTAGCTAATATTGAAGTTCTGATTTTAATCGACGCCTTTGGAATGGAGCAAACCCTGGGCAATGTCATGTTTGCCTCATCATTTCTAGTGACAGATATTGTAAGTGAGGTATATGGTAAGAAACAGGCGCAGAAAGCTGTTAATATAGGAATTGCTACATCCATTTGTTTTGTAGTTCTTTCTCAGATATGGTTGCTTTATACACCATCATCAAATGATTTTGCTATGGATAGTATAAGAAATATATTTTCTAATACGCCTAGGCTGATGATTGCTAGCCTGCTTGTTTATGCCGTTTCACAAAAGTTAGATGTATTTTTATATCATAAGTGGTGGCAGATTACTGAAAAGAAATCGGGCGAAAAAGATAAATACCTTTGGGTTAGAAATAATGGATCTACTTTAATATCTCAGCTTATAAATATTGTGTTATTTAATTTAGGAGCTTTTGCTGGAGTATTTGATACAGCTACCCTTATAAATATCACGATTTCAGGGTATGTAATATACATTATTACTAGTCTTCTTGATACACCGTTTGTGTATATTGCTAGAAAGATTAGTAAATCTAAACAAAATTAAAAGACTGTTTAAAATAATTTATAGAATAAAGAAGAAAAGATATGAAAAACTGTTTACCATTGATGGCTAGGACTTTCGATGAGCTACGAGAGCTAATAAATAAGTATAATGAAGTTGAAGATATAGATTTGTATGAATTTAGACTCGATGCAATCGATGAAATGCCAAATGAGAAAACCCTAAAAAAAGAGTGGATAAGAGCTAGAAAGATTAGCGAGAAGCCTATTGTTTTAACATATAGAACAAGAAGCGAGGGCGGTTATGGCACCATTGAGCTAGGGCGATACAATGACTTTATTTTAAAGTCTATAAGCAAGCTTGATATAGAGTATATAGATATTGAATTATTCTCATGTATAGAAGATGCTAAAGCCAAAATGTATATGAATATGTGCCGAAAAAAAGGTATTAAAACTATTTTAAGTAGACATGAGATGCATTTTCCAAAAGAAGCGAGAGATGTTGAACTTTTGCTTATGAGAATGAAATATATAGGGTGTGATATTCCTAAGCTGGTAGTGTTTGCTCATGACGATGAAACCGCAGATAAACTTTGGGAAGGCGCAAAACAGGCTAAGCTGAACCTTGATAAAGTTATAGCCATAGCTTCTGGAGAAAAGGGAAGTTGGACTAGAGTTAAAGGAAAAGAGCTTGGTATTTACATGAATTTTCTTAAGTCAGTGGGATCAAGGTCTGATGATGGAAATAAATTGGGTCAATTACAGTTATAGCAACAACTTCTAAGAATAAAAATTTGTAGTTAATTCGCTTCAGAAAGGAAGCTTATATGGAAAAAATTGTACGAATAGAAAATTTGATATTCAAATATGCTAACAATAACGATGAGAAAAGAGTTTTAGATGATATTAGCATAACAATTGATAAGGGTAGTTTCACAGCCATTATAGGCAAGAACGGTTCTGGAAAATCAACTATTGCAAAGAATATAAATGCCCTTCTTTTGCCTACTGAAGGGAATGTCTTTGTTTACGAATATAATACGAAAGCTGATGAGCATATATGGGATATACGTCAGTGTGCTGGAATGGTCTTTCAAAATCCCGACAACCAAATAGTATCTAGCGTTGTTGAAGATGATGTAGCTTTTGGCCCTGAAAATCTTGGGATTGAACCACAAGAGATAAGAAGAAGGGTAGATTATGCTCTTAAAGAAGTTGACATGGAAAACTTCAGAAAAAGGCCGCCTCATATGTTGTCAGGTGGTCAAAAACAGAGGGTTGCTATAGCGGGTGTTGTTGCTATGAAGCCGGACTGTATAATATTTGATGAGCCTACTGCCATGCTAGATCCAAGGGGACGTAAAGAAGTTATGAAGATAATAAAGGAACTTCATAGAGAAGGAATAACAGTTATTCTGATTACTCATTTTATGGAAGAAGCTGCTCAGGCTGATAGAATTATAATAATGGATGATGGAAAAATTGAAATGGATGGAAGTCCAGTAGAAATTTTTGAAAAATCTAACAGATTGAAAGAGTTAAATCTAGATGTACCTTTAGCTGTTGAGCTTAGAGATAGGCTTTTAAGGAAAGGTCTAAACATATCAAAGGACATCATAGATAAAGAAAGTATGGTAGATTATTTATGTCAATTAAAGTAGAAAATTTATGTCACGTATATAGAAAAGGCCTTCCGGAAGAGTCAAAAGCTTTAGATGAAGTTTCATTTGATGTTTCAGATAATCAAATTCTTGGAGTTATAGGCCATACGGGATCTGGCAAATCAACTTTGTTGCAGCATTTGAATGGACTTTTAAAAGCAGATAGCGGAGAGATTTCAATAGATGGAATGAGGCTATACGCCCCAGAGGTTTCAATGCTCGATATAAGAAAAAAAGTTGGACTAGTTTTTCAATACCCAGAGTATCAGTTATTTGAAGAAACTGTTGCAAAGGACATCGCTTTTGGACCTAAAAACTTAGGACTCACAGAAGAAGAGATAGATAGTAGGGTTAGAGAAGCTATGTCTCTTGTTAACTTGGACTATGATACCTTTTCCGAGAAGAGCCCGTTTGACTTATCAGGAGGACAGAAGAGAAGAGTTGCTATAGCGGGAGTTCTTGCTATGAAACCGAAGATTTTGATACTTGATGAGCCTACAGCTGGTCTGGATCCTAAAACTCACAAGGATATTTTGAACATGGTTGTAGATATTCATAGAAAAGAGAAGAACATAACTGTTTTTGTATCTCATAATATGAATGATATAGCCAATATAAGTGATAACATCATAGTTATGGATAAAGGAAAATGTGTTCTTCAAGGAAAACCGGAAGAGGTATTTTCTCATAGTGACTTTATTAAGAGTATAGGTTTAGATCTTCCTGATGTAACTCAGCTAATGAAGGATTTAGGAATAGAGAGGGAAGATGGAAAGGCTATCTTTTCTTTAGATGAGGCAGAAAATATGATTTTCAATATGATAGGAGGTTCTAAGTAATGATAAGAGATATCACTTTAGGACAGTATTATAATGTTGAATCATTAATTCATAGGCTAGACCCACGTGTTAAGATGGCGTGGACATTTATGTATATCATTGGGTTGTTTATAATAAATGATTTTATTGGATTCGTATTTGCTGGAATTTGTCTTGCTCTAGTAATATATATGTCAAAAGTACCTGTTAAATTTATGGTAAGAGGCTTAAAACCAATATTCTTTATTATAGTCATAACCTTTATACTGAATATGCTTATGATAGGCGGCGAAGTTTTAGTAAAGTGGTGGATATTTTCTATAACTAAGGAAGGTTTAAAACAAGCTAGTATAATGGCTATAAGATTGATAATGCTTATTATAGGCTCATCTATCCTGACTTTAACAACAAAGCCGATAAATTTAACAGACGGTATAGAAAAAGCGTTGAGTCCATTTAAACGTTTTGGATTTCCAGCACACGAAATAGCTATGATGACAACTATTGCGCTAAGATTCATACCTACTTTGCTTGAAGAAACTGATAAGATTATGAAAGCTCAGCAAGCGAGAGGCGCAGACTTTGAATCTGGAAATATTTTAAGAAGGGCCAAACAGCTGATACCTATTTTGGTTCCTTTATTTATAGGAGCATTTAGAATAGCTAACGATATGGCTATGGCTATGGAAGCTAGATGTTATAGAGGTGGCGATCACAGAACAAAGATGCACTCTATGCAGTATGAAAAGAGAGACTTTGTTGCATATGGTTTAATAGTGGTTTTCTTGGCTGCTATCATATTGTTGAGAATATATTTTTAGGAGAACAACTTGAGACAAAGACGAGTGAAGGATCTTGATATTAGATTAGATAAGTTAAAGCATTTATATGTGACCGAGCCAAAAAGCAAAAAAGGGTTATGGAAAGACTTATTTGAAGAACTAAGACAAGACAGAAAAGAAAGAAGAATATTTTTAGAGATTGGTTGTGGTAAAGGAAGCTTTATAAGAGAGCTTGCTAAGAGATATCCTGAGGACAACTTTATTGCCATAGAGGCCCAACCAAGCGTTATCCTCATGGCTATGGAAAAAGCCAACAGTGACAAACTAGATAATTTGATATTCATACAAGATCATATTAAGGATATAAGAGATTATTTTGAAAATGGTGAAATCTCAGGAATATATTTAAATTTCAGTGATCCGTGGCACAAGAAGAGACATGCTAAAAGAAGACTTACTCATAGAAAGTTTTTAGATAGATATAGAGAAATAATGGGGCAAGGTTTTATAAAGATGAAAACAGACAACGATAATTTGTTCAATTTTACTATTGATGAATTGTCAGATGTCTCAGAAAAGCTAGATATGAAAATAGTAAGCTTTACAAGAGATCTCCATATTTCTCCTTACTCTGAAGGCAATATAATGACAGAATATGAATCTAAGTTTTCATCTAGAGGTAAGAATATAAACTATGTAAATATAAGTGTGGGAGGCCATAAGATCAATGAAGATAGCGTTAGAGAACGATAGAGTAATACCTGTAAGAGATAAAATTTTTGAATTAAATAACAGAGCCAAAGCCATGATAGAGGAGCAGGGAAAAGAAAACGTTATAAATGGTACGATAGGGGCTCTTTTAGATGATGATGGAAGTCTTGCAGTTATGAAGTCCGTTACAGATGAAATATATAAGCTAGAACCAGAAGTTTTTGCTGAGTATGCACCTATTGGAGGAACTGCTAATTTTAAAGAAGCAATAGCAAAAGCTGCTTTTGGATCATCAGATATGGGCAAGTTAAAACATAGTGTAGTTGCAACACCTGGAGGCACAGGAGCTATTAAAAATGCTGTTTCAAACTATACAAAACTTGGTGATAGAGTTTTAACTTCAGATTGGTATTGGGCGCCATATAACAGTATATGTCAAGAACAAGGAAGAAAGCTTGAGACTTATGAGCTGTTTGATGAGAATGGCAGTTTTAATTTTGAGTCTTTTGAAGATAGTCTTCTAGATATTGCAACAAATCAGGAAAACCTTTTAATACTTTTGAACACTCCGGCTCACAACCCTACAGGATATGAGCTTGATACGAATCAGTGGAATAAACTTATTGAAATTATAAACTCAGAAAAGTTAGAAAAAAATAAAGTTGCACTATTTATAGATGTTGCTTATATTGATTTTGCAGGAGAACCAAAAAAAGTCAGAGAATTCTTGCCTTTATTAAATAATCTTAATGAAAATATTTTATCGATAATAGGATATAGTGCTTCTAAGACATTCACTCTTTATGGTATGAGAACAGGTGCTATGATTTGTCTTCATAAAGATGAAGAGGTTGTTGAAGAGTTTAGAAGAGTATGTGAGTTTTCTTCAAGAAATACATGGTCTAATTGCAATAGAAGCGGTCAGGAGTTAATTGCTAGACTTTATGCAGATAATCATATTTTAAAGAAGGTAGAAGCTGAAAGAAAAGCTTTTAGAGATATGCTTCTGAGAAGAGGTAAGGTCTTTGAAGAATATGCAAAAGAGAAAGGTCTTTCTGTAGTACCTTTTGTTTCAGGCTTTTTTATCTGTATGGAACATGATGATCCTGCAGAGCTTTCCGAAAAATTGGCTGAGAAAGGAATTTTCGTAGTTCCTTTAGCAAAGGGCATAAGAATATCAATAGCATCTATAAGTGAAGAACAGTGTAAAAAAGTTGTAGACGCACTATTGGAACTTTTATAAAATTAAAGCCATCCTTTAAGAGAGGATGGCTTTTTTTGTACAAAAAAGCCACTGACTACTGTTGCAGCCGGTGGCTAAGTTTTTATAATATTACTTTTGTTCTAGAGCTTTTTTGTCAGGAAGTTGTGCTAAAACGATTGCTACAAACATTACGACACAACCTATTATTTCTCTCATATTTAGTATTTCTCCAAGGAGTAAAGCACCAGAAACTGCTGCAAATACTGACTCTAGACTTAGTATTAGAGAAGTAACTGTAGGATCCGCATCTTTCTGTGCCAAAATCTGAAGAGTGTATCCTATGGAAGATGAGCCTATACCTGTGTATAGAAGGGAAGGTATAGCTAAGTAAACATCTCCCCATGTAAATGTTTCAAACAATAACATAGCTACAGTTGATATTATTCCTACGACAAGGAACTGCATACATGAAAGAGCAACACCATCTGTCTTAGGTGAGAAATAATCAATAAACAGTATATGGATACTGAAGAATACTGCGCATAGCAGAACTAGAGTATCTCCTTTTGTTAGAGTGAATGTTCCAGGCTGGATAGACAGCAGATACAGTCCAACAACAGCAAGAACGGCACAGAACCAAGTTAGTAGCGAAACTCTCTTTTTTACAAATAGTCCTAAAAAAGGAACTAGTATAACGTATAGAGTAGTTATGAAACCACCTTTTGCAGCTGTTGTAAATGCCATTCCATATTGCTGAAGACTAGTTGCTATAAACAATATTAAACCAAGTATTAAACCACCTATAAATAAAGCTTTCTTACTTTCTCTCTTCTCTTCATCAGTGTGACCGAAGTTATTTCCGCCATTTTTCTTATTTAAGAACCATGCCACTGGAGCCAATGATATTACTGCTAAGAAATATCTAATAGCATTGAATGTGAAAGGCCCAAGTAAATCAGCACCCTTGCTTTGCGCTATGAATGAAGATCCCCAAATAAATGCTGTTAGAATTAAGAGAAGATCACTTTTTAACTTTTTACTCATTTTAACCTCCAAATTTTCATATAGATTCATTATACCATAGCAATTAATATTCTACTAATTATAAATTTAGATAAATATACGATAAACATAATAAAATTCAATAAATATGTGGTAAAATATAAGGATAAATTATTTATTTCGTAGGAGGTGGTTATGAACTTTACAGAAATTAGAAATATGTCAGAAAAAGATATGGAAAGAGAGCTAAATCAGGTTATATCAGATATAAAGCCTCTTGATGAAGCAGCTTTGAATGAAGCGAGAGCTAGACAAGGTGAACTTGCAAAGCCACCGGGATCCCTAGGAACTTTGGAGGAAATTTCCATCAAACTGGCAGGTATAACAGGAAAAGTAAAAAATAATATAGATAAATCGGTTATAGTTATTTGCTCAAGTGATAATGGAGTAGTAGAAGAGGGTGTAACTCCTACACCACAATCTGTAACTATGGCTCAAACAATAAATTTCACTAAAAGAAAGACGGGAGTTGGTGCGCTCGCAGATGGCTTTGGTATAGATCTTTGTGTGATAGATGTGGGCGTAGCTGCATACCTTCCGAAAGAGCTACTTTCAGATACTATGGAAGACTTTGCACAAAATAAAATTATAGACAGGAAGATTCAATTTGGTACAAAGAATCTAGCCATAATGCCAGCTATGACTAGACGAGAAGCTCTTGTAGCAATTATGAGCGGTATAGAAGCAGTAAAGGCTGCTAAAGATTTGAATTACGATTTAATTGGTACAGGAGAAATGGGTATTGGTAACACTACTACAAGCGCCTGTGTTCTTACTGCAATAACTAAAGAGTCTGTAGATAAAACGGTAGGCAGAGGTGGCGGCCTAAATGATGAAGGCTTTGCAAGAAAGAAAGCTATAGTAAAAGAGAAGGGCCTAGATACTGAATATACTGATATTTTAGATATTTTATCTAAGGTAGGAGGTTTAGATATTTGTGCTATGGTAGGTGTATTCTTAGGTGCAGCTATTTACAGGATGCCGGTTATTATAGATGGATATATCTCTTCTGTGGCAGCGTTAGCAGCATCAAAACTTGCACCGATAACAAAAGATTTTATGCTGACTTCCCATGTATCAGCCGAGGCAGGCTATAAAGTTGCTATGGATGCTTTAGTTATGGCTGGAATACTTGACTTAGGAATGAGACTTGGTGAAGGTAGTGGATGTCCTTTGGCTATAGAAATAATCAAGGGTGCAACATACGCTATGAATAACATGGCGACTTTCGATGAAGGAAAGATTGACGAGAACTATCTTGAACTTATGGCAGATGCAAAATTTTAGGATAAATATATGAATATTTTAGTTACTGGTGGATGTAAAAATGGCAAATCACTATACGCGCAGAGACTAGCTAGAGACTTGGCTAAGGAACATGGTGGTAGACTCTATTATTTTGCAACGATGATTCCGAAAGGCGTTGAAGATGAAGAGAGAGTTGAGAAACACCTTCAAGAAAGAGCTGGCTGGGGATTTGAGACTGTAGAAGTAAAAAGAGGATTTTTTGCTCAGGCTAAACTCTTAAACCTTTCTAAAAAAGACGCTGTATTATTTGATAGCTTAACAGCGGCCTTGGAAAATGTTATATTCAAATGTGACTATAGTATAGATGAAGAGGCTATAGAATATCTTGAAAAAGATTTGGCTGAGCTTGCTAATCTAGGTACCAATATAGTATTTGTCAGTGACAATATTTACTGTGACGGAGTTATATATGATGACTCTACAGAAAGGTATAGAAAAGCTCTTGCCAATATAGATAAGCTCATAGCTAGGTTATCTGACAAGGTTGTAGAAATTTCATTTGGAAACGAAATAGTTTTCAAATAGTTTAGTATTTCATATATTTTTTAAATTTTAAGGTAAAGATATATTTTAATAGGAGGAGTATGAAGGGTTTTATAGAAGGCTTTTTCATGGCATGGGGAAACTTTTCCATAATACCTTGCCCGTATAAAGTCTGGACTGACAGAGGAAAAAAATGGATGCTTGCCTTGATGCCTTTAATGGGTTTTGTAATAGGAGGAATCAACTATGGTATAGGCTATCTTTCTATGGAGATTTTACCTTCAATTCCACTGTTTTTCATGGCGGCTGTGCTTGCTTTACTACCAAATATTTTAACAGGATTTATTCACCTTGATGGTTTCATGGACTGTTGTGATGCTATTCTATCTAGGAGAGATCTTGAAACAAGACAGAGAATTCTCAAAGACAGCACAGTAGGTGCATTTTCAGTTATATGCGTGTGTATAGCTTTTTTGCTCGCTGTTACAGCATCAGCAGATATTCTTATAAATGGAGGATTTTACGAGGGATTCCTCGTAATGATGTTCGTTCAATTTTTCAGTAGAAATTTTGCTGCAGGCGATGTTTTGAGACTGAAGCCTATGGAAACGAGCCAGTACGCATATAAAAATGAAGAAATAAGGCAGAAAGATGTATCTGTTTTAAATTATCTTCTCTTTGTATTAGTTTTCGTATTAGGTGCTGGGATTTCCTACTTCCTTGGTATAGTAGATAAGTTTATTATCTCAACAGTAACTGTAATAGTAGTTCAGAAAATATTCAGATATAGAGCTGTAAAAAGTTTAGGTGGCATAAATGGTGATATTGCAGGATATACGATTGTTTTAAGTGAAATAGCTGGATTAATAAGCTTGAGCTTCTTATTATAGGAGGGTAATATGATTCTAATATTTGGAGGGTTCTATCAAGGTAAGCTAGATTTTGCAAAGGAAACATTTAAACTATCTGAAGAAGATATATTTTTCTGTGAAAATGACAGCTTAGTAGTTGATGAAAATAAAAAATGTATCTATAATATAGAACATCTTGTAAAATCTTATATAAAAAGTGAAAAAGAAGAAAAAGAATTAAATAAATATATAGAAAACATAAGTATGACAAATAAAGTCATTATAGCTACGGATATGAGCCAAGGAATTGTTCCGCTAGATAAGCAGGATAGAATGGCTAGAGATTGGACAGGGCGACTATTAACAAAACTTGCAAATCAGTCTGATGAAGTTTATCGTGTGTTCGCTGGACTAGGACAAAAACTAAAGTAATAGTGAAAGGCAGTATACGTAGTGTATTTGGAGAAATAATGAGATCAAAAATACATATAATAAGACACGGAACAACAGAAGGAAATAAAAAAGGATGGTACTATGGAGATCTGGACATTCCGCTTCTTGAAGAAGGAATAAAAGATATTGAAGCAAAGAAAGCTGGTGGAGTATATCCGGAAGTGTCCGGAGGGTTTTTCACAAGTGGAATGACGCGCACAAATCAAACGCTAGACTTGATATACGGAAAAGTAGAAAGAACTCATATTTTAGAGCTATCAGAGCTTAAGTTTGGTATCTTCGAAGGTAAGACATACGATGAGATAAAAGATCAGAAAGAATTTAATGACTGGGTTTATGATGAGGAGGGCAATATACATGTTCCTGGAGGAGATAGCAGAAACTCCTTTAGGGAGAGGGTTATGAAGGGCTTGGATAAGCTCATATCTCTTCATAGGCTGGAAGAATTAAAGTATAGACATGTAGAAAAGGAAGCAGAAAGTATCTGTGTATGTCACGGTGGCGTAATTGGCTGCATTATGAATGAAGTATTTAATGATGAGAAAGACTTTTTGAGCTGGATTCCAAATCAAGGAGAAGGCTACACACTCATCTTAGATAATGGGATTATAGTAGATTTTGAAGAACTTGGAGGGAGGTATGCGAATTGAATACTACAGGCAAGAGCTAGAGGAAATAAAGTGGGAGCTAGAAGAGACGGACAACATTGACTCTATGGCAATAGATGATCTTCTTCAAAGGTTTGAACAGTTTGATATGGAGCTGATTTTTCTAACTAAGCTTCTAAAGGAGGCGCTCGTTGATAAGGGGCTTTCAGATGAAGAAAGAGAATATGTTCAAAAGGAGATAAAATTTTTATGTGAGGAATATTTATCTAATATAATCGATGAAGAAAAGATTGAAGAGGCTTTTAGGGAGGCGTACAGTGTAGTTTTATAGCCAATAACTATGAATATAAATAGTTAAAAATATTTATTTCAAATATATTTGGTTAACATCAAGCTTTTAGGGTAAATGAGAAGCAGATAGGTAACACTTATTTGCAGCACAGAAAGAGGAATGGCATATGTATATAGAAGAATTTAGAGCCTATCTTAGAGATAGAAGAGGTATGTCTGAAATATCTATACAGGCATATCTGGCAGACATAAAAGAATTTGAAGAGGAATGTCAAAGCTGTGGTATCGATGATATGGCTAAAGCATCAAATAGCCATGTTGCAAGCTTTTTGATGAGTTTGAGAGATAAGGGTAGAAGTACATCAACTGTAAATAGAAAGTTGGCTTCAGTTAGAGCTTTTTATAAGTTTCTTATGGCTGAAGGAAAGATTGATGGAAATCCTACAAAATCTCTTAAGACAGCAAAGCTAGAAAGAAGAAACATAGACTTTTTAACAGTTGAACAAATTGAAGAAATTCTTGATAAGCCAAATAATACACTGAAGGGCAAGAGAGATAAAGCTATTTTAGAGCTTCTCTATGCTACAGGAATAAGAGTAAATGAGCTTATTAATGCTGATGTTTGTGACGTTAATACAAAAATTGGTTTCTTTACATGTAGAGGAACCGGCGGTAAGGCGAGAATAGTTCCTTTAGGTGGACCGGCTAGAGAAGCCATAGAGGATTACTTTGAGCATACTAGAGACATGTTCGTTAAGAACAATAAGTTTGAAGATGCTCTGTTTGTAAATTCTAATGGTGGAAGAATCACAAGACAGGGACTTTGGAAAATTCTAAAGAATTATGGAAAGATGGTAGGGTTAGAAGACAGAATAACTCCTCATATATTTAGAACATCTTTCGCAGTACACATGGTACAAAATGGAGCTGACTTAAAGTCTCTTCAAGAACTTTTAGGGCACGAAGATGCCACTGCAACTCAGATATACTTATTTGTAACTAAAAATAGGATAAAGGATGTCTATGATAAGACTCATCCTAGAGCATAGTTCAATAAGGATATAAAGAGTTTACTAACTTTAAGAAATAAAAAAGGACTTCCTTTGATGAAGTCCTTTTTTTATGTATTAAAACTTAAAATAATAGGTCTAATAGTTCTAGTGGCTGTACATAGTTACCGTCTTTGTAAACTCTCATGTTTCCGCCAGAGATTTCATCAACAAGAGCAACCTTGCCATCAATTATACCAAACTCTAATTTAATGTCATAAAGATCTAGCCATTTATTCTTTAGCTCTCTTTCAACAATCTTTGTGATATTCTTTGTAAGTTCTTTTAGCTCTTCATATCTATCTTCTGAAAGGATTCCTAAAGTTGCAAGAGCGTCCTTTGTTATAGGTGGATCTTCTCTGTCGTTATCTTTTAGAGTAACTTCTACAAAATAGTTTAGATCCTGACCTTCTTCACAGTAATCTCCATATCTTCTGAAAAAGCTTCCTACAGCTTTAACTCTGCATATAACTTCTAGACCTTTTCCAAAAAGCTCAGCTGGTTTTACAACCATTTCAGCATTTTCTACATCTGCGCTAACATAGTGTGTTGGATAATTTTCAGCATTGATTTTTCCAAAGAAAAAGTCAGTTAATTTTACACAAGCCTTTCCCATTCCATCGATTGATAGTCCTACTGTGTTTGCACCTGGATCAAATACTCCATTTTCTCCTGTTACATCGTCTTTAAACTTTAAAAGGAAGTTGCCATCTTCCAACTGAAATACGTTTTTTGTTTTTCCTGAGTAAACTAGATTCATAAATGTCCTCCTGGTTTGAATACAATATTTATAATAAAAGAGTATAGCACTTAAGTTTAAAAAAATCTATATCAAAGTTACCAGTATAGAAAAAATATATAATGGAAAACTTTTTCTTTAGAAACTAATTATAATGATTTAAAGATTTGTAATGACTCTTAGTATTGTTAGACCTTTATATTAAAGCTCCAGCAGCCATTCGTTATAATGAATGTCGCTATCCATTAGCCATTTATCGTAGTTTAGGCTTATATCAGACATTATAACAGGGCTATCCGGTGAGCAGTTTCTCTTAAACTGCTGTGTAAAGAATCTCTTATAGAATACCTTTAACCATTTTCTAACGAATTCTTCGTCATACTGTCCTTCAAATGCTTTTGTTGCTAGATACAACAGCTTCTTTGGAGGTGCTCCGTAAAGAAGCGTATGATATATGAAAAAGTCATGGAGAGGATAAGGTCCAACTTTATCTTCTGTTTTTTGACTCATATTTCCATCGCTATTAGGCGATAAAAGTTCTGGCGAGATAGGTGTAGCAAGTACATCTTCAAGGGCTTCCTTGAGCGAAACAGTATCTTTAAGGAAGTAGTCTGATGTAGATAAAGGGAAGTCTATGAACCATCTTATAACATACTGCATAAGAGTTTTAGGTATTCCTGAATTTACTCCATACATGGACATATGATCGCCGTTATATGTACACCAGCCTAATGCAAGCTCGCTTAAATCTCCCGTTCCTATAACTAGCCCTGAAACTTTGTTTGCATAATCCATAAGGATTTGAGTTCTTTCTCTTGCCTGAGAATTTTCAAAAGTTATATCTTCAACTTCTCTAGAATGATTTATATCTTCAAAGTGCTGCATTACGGCTTTTTTAATAGATATCTCTTTAAAAGTAACACCTAATGATTTAATCATTTTAACAGCGTTATTGTAAGTTCTTCCCGTAGTACCAAAGCCAGGCATGGTAATGGCTATGATATTCTCAAGAGGAAGTCCTAATTTTTTATGGGCAAAAACGCTTACGAGCAATGCTAAAGTTGAATCAAGACCTCCTGATACACCAACAACAGAATGTTTGCTATGAGTGTGAGCCAGCCTTTTTGATAGAGCATTTACTTGAATGTGGAATATTTCTTCCATAGTAGCGATAGCTTCTTCTCTATTTGAAGGAATGAAAGGAAGTTTTGAAACCTCTCTAATGAGTCTTCCTCCTGCCCACATTGATATAGGCGAAATCTTATCTAGGCTCATAGTCTCTATATTTGTAAAAGTTTTCTTGTGAAGTCTTTTAGCTTTTATAAGATTTGCATCTACATCCCACAGAACACCGTTCTTATCTTCGAAAGGACTTGAACTATCTAGAATAACACCATTTTCACTTACTATGGAAATTCCATTAGAACTGTTAAGGATAGTTATATTGTTATTTTCTAGGCTCATTGAAGTTGACAGATTTTTATAATAAGCCGACTTTCCTAGAGTATAGCTTTGGCTATCTAAAAGGATTTGTATATCAGCATCTTTATTTGCTCCAATAGTTATCTGATTCCTTTCATCAAAGAAAAGCTTGTCGCTGAAAAGCTCATCGTGAGATGGTGAAAAGAACTCGTTTTCTCTAGAAGTTGCATTGTTAAGAGCAACGCTAGAGCAGATTGCTCCCTTTTGGATTATAGATAGCTTTTGTATAAGTCTTCCGCAGAAGAAATCGTAATGATGCATTACTATTGTAGTAGAGCTTTGTGCATTAGCTTTTAAAATTTGCTTTATACCGCTGTTTTGTCTATCTAAAAGATGATGGTTGAAAAACAGGCTTCCGCAATTTGGAGAAGTTACCGAAAAAGGCGGAAGAACTAAAAGCCCAACACCTTCCCTATCAGCTATTTTCATAGCAGATAAAATCTCTTGTGTATTGTGTTCAATATCTGCTTTTTGAGCATCTATCTTAGGTAGAAATACTCTTAAAAAACCAAAATTATTATTTACCATAATTTTTTATTCCCCCTGAAAATTTAAATAAAAAATTCTTAATGTTATATATTTTTGTTAAGTTACTTTAATATTATATATCAACTTTTAGGATAAATATATAAAAAGGTTGAAATAAGCTGTTTTTAGTTGAGTTCACAGAAGGGATGGAGAGGGTGTAAATATTGATTTTAATAGGGTTTTAAAGTATAATTAACCATACTAAATTTGATGTATAACTAATTGGATAAATAGAATATATGAATGTATAGTTTTATTATATAGAAAGGAAATTTTAATGAAATCGACCTTTATACAAGATATAAAAGATCAGAGTGTAGTGCAGGATTTTTTTCTTGTTAAGACTTGCTCTATAAAAGTTGGATCTACAGGTAAGCAATATCTAGATTTGATAGTTGCAGATAATACAGGAGAAATGTCTGCAAAAAAATGGGATATTGAAGAAGATTTAGAAAATATAAAAGAACTTAGCTCAGGCGATATCATAAAGCTGAGAGCGCAGGTATCTGAGTGGAATAAAGCCAAGCAACTTAAGGTTACGAAATTTAGAAAGTCTATACCTAATGACAATTTAAGAATAGGTGATTTTGTTCAAGCAGCTCCAGAAGAACCAGAAGAAATGTATGAATTTATTAAAGGTGTGGCTGAAAGTTTTGAAGATCAAGAGTTGAGAGACTTGTGCTTAGGTAGATTAGAACGAGAGAGAGAAAGACTTCTTTACTATCCTGCAGCTACAAGGAATCATCATGCCTTATTGGGAGGACTTTTATACCATATGAAAAGAATGTTAATAGCAGGAGACAAGCTATGTGAGGTGTATGAGACTTTAAATAGAGATCTTCTCTTAACAGGAGTAATGATGCATGATATGGAGAAGCTTAACGAAATTATGGCTAACGAACTTGGATTAGCTGATGAATATTCTTTCGAAGGCAATATGTTAGGACATTTAGTATTAGGTGTTAGAGAGTTAGATAGAGAAATGAGAGAATTAGGCATAGGAAGGGAAAAAGCTGTTATGATTGAGCATATGGTTTTATCTCACCATTATGAGCCAGAATTCGGATCTCCAAAGAGACCTCTTTTTCCAGAAGCGGAAGTTCTTCACTATCTAGATGTTATGGACGCCAAAATATATGATATGGAAGAGGCTTTAAAGAAGACTGAGCCAGGTCAATTTAGCGAGAAAGTATGGACCTTGGATAGCAGAAGAATATACAAGAGAAAAGATTTTTAATAGATACAATATTTTAAGAAGAGGAAGTATTAAGTTATGATCAAAATGCCTAGAGAAGTTACCGAATCCATAAATCTTCTTGGACACAAAGGGTATAAAGTTTATGCTGTAGGAGGCTGCGTAAGAGATAGTTTGCTGGGGGAAAAACCAATAGACTGGGATTTATGTACAGACGCTCCTCTATCTATAATGCAGGAAACTTTTCCTAAGGGAAAGGTTATGAATGAAGCTTTGGAGGTAATAAGGCTAGATTTTACAAAAAATGAAGATGACTTGAAAAGCCCTGTAATAGATATTGCAAGGTTTAGAGAAGAATATGCTTACGATTTAAAAGGAAGTCCTATAGATTTTAAATTTGTAGAAAATATAGAAGCGGATTTAAAGAGAAGGGACTTTACTATAAATGCATTGGCAGATAATGCATCTCTTGGATTTGTTGACATTTTTGATGGAAAAAAAGACTTGAAAGAAAAGAGAATCAAGATTATAGGTGATTCCGATAAGAGATTTAGTGAAGATCCTTTAAGAATGCTTAGAGCCGCTAGATTTGCTGCAGAAAAAGGCTTTGTCATAGAGGAAGAAACCTATATGGCAATAAAGAGGAATTGCAACCTTTTATCTCAAGTTAGCATAGATAAGGTGAGGGAAGACTTCATGAGACTTGCTAAAGCTAGATTTGCAAGTAAGGGCTTTGAGATTCTTTTTGACACTGGGCTTATATATACGATTGCTGAGGTTACAACTGAAGACTTTAAATTTAAGAAAAAAGTGCTATTATCAAAATTTTTAAGAAATATAGATAGCACATACCCGTATATTGAAAGAAGATTAGCTCTATTTTACTCTCTTTTAAACAAATCAGATGCGGTTGCTTCTATTGAAAAGCTTAATTACAGAAAAGAACTGAAGAAAAAGTTAATGTTCACAATAAATAATATAAGTTATTTGGGAACGATCAAAAGTGATGTAGCTCTAAAAGACTATATTTCTGAGATTGGATTTGAGTATTACGAAGCTTTAGATCACCTTGCACAGGATAAGATCGTAGTTTATGGTGGCAGTCCAGCTAGAGTTAACAAAAGAGAAAAAATCATAAACAGAATAAAGGATAGAAACGAGCCTGTTTTGCAAAGAGATTTAGTTATAAATGGTGATGATTTGAAAGAAGCAAATATAGAAGAAAAGCTTATAGGCAATGTTTTATTCTGTCTTCTTTTGGATGTTCATAGAAAGCCTTTCTTAAATAATAGGGGGAGCCTTCTAACGCTTGCAAAGTCTTATGAAAAGAGTTCTTTAAAGAGATTTTTAAAGACCAACTCCCTTATGAGAAAGTTAAGATAGTATGAATGATTTGTTGGAAATTGAAGGTGTCCTTGAAAAGATTATTTTTCACAGCAAAGATAGTGACTTTTTAATAGCTAGCTTTTTATCAGAGGATGATAGAATCACGGTTACAGGTCCTATACATAGAGCTGTAGAGGGAAATAATTATAGGCTTTATGGGGAGTTTATCCTTCATAAGAAGTATGGTGAACAATTTAAGATAGATAGGTCTGAAGCTTCGCTACCTAGAGGAGAAGAAGCTATAATAGCTTTTCTTTCGTCAAGATTTATCAAAGGTATAGGTAAGGCGAAAGCCAAGTCTATAGTAGCTATGTTTGGTGAAAGAACATTTGAAATTATTGAGAACTCACCAGATGAGCTTTTAAGAGTTAAGGATATAGGGGAAAAAACTGTAGAGGCAATAATTGAAGGTTATGCAGCCTATGGTCATAGCTCAAGAGTTTATTCTTACTTTCACAGTATAGGACTTAGCTCAAAAATGATAGATTCTGTATACAGACTTCATGGTGACAAAGCTATAGAGTTATTTGAACAAAGCCCTTATGATTTTGCTAGAGATGTAAAAGGTTTGGGCTTTTTAAAGGTTGATAAAATAGCTCTTAAAAATGGAATAGCTCAAGATGATTCGCAAAGGCTTAAAATGGGCATAGAGCATATTCTTCAAAGGGAAGCTTCAAATGGACATGTGTATGTAGAAAAGCATAAACTTATATCTAAAGGAGCTGATTTGCTACAAGTTGAATCAGAACTTTTGGAAGAAGTAATAAGAGATATGGCGTTAGAGCTAACTTTGAAAATAGATTTTTCTTATCAGGACAATGTTTATTTGATGCAAAATTATGCTATGGAAGAGCTTATTGTAGAAAAGGTATTTTCCATGGTTAAAGATAATACCAAAACCTTACCTTACAAAATAGAGAATTTGATAAAGGATACTGAAAAAAAATATGATATTTCCTTTTCTGATGAGCAAAAAAAAGCTATAGAAGGATCTATAAATTCATCGATAAGCATAATAACCGGTGGCCCTGGGACAGGTAAAACGACTATAATTAGAGGACTTATAAATATTTTTTCTCATGCTGATATGGAAGTAGCGTTGACTGCGCCTACGGGAAGAGCAGCGAAGAGAATTACAGAAACTACAGGAAAGACTGCCTCTACTATACATAGATTATTGGAATACTATGCAGATGAAAATCAAAATATGAGATTTAATAGGAACTTTGATAACCCCTTAGATGAAGAAGTTATTATTTTAGATGAAGCATCTATGGTAGACCTGCAGCTTATGCATAGCTTGATGAAAGCCATAAAAACAGGATCTAGGTTGATAATAGTGGGAGACGAAGACCAGCTTCAATCTGTAGGTATAGGAAATGTTTTAGGTGATTTAATAGAGTGTAGCTATGTTCCATGCTTTAGACTTAAAGAAATATTTAGGCAGGCCAAGGAGAGTAATATCATTATTCATTCTCACGAAATAAATCAAGGAATAAGCCCTACTTTTTCAAATAGTAGGGAGGGTGATCTATTTTATATAGAGAGAATGAAAGAAGATGAGGCTGTAGAGATAATAAAGGATTTGGCTTCCCACAGATTGGAAAGTTATTTTCCTATAGAAAATAAAATTATGGATATACAAGTGGTATCTCCTAGTAAAAAGGGTTACCTTGGAAATGAAAATATGAACAGAGTTCTTCAAGAACTATTGAATCCTCCATCCTCCGATAAGACTGAAATCTCCATTGGGGATAAGGTTATAAGAGTTGGAGACAAAGTTATGCATACAAAAAATAACTACAATATTCCTTGGTCCAATATTGTTGACCATACTGAAGGGAAAGGTGTTTTTAACGGAGAAGTTGGATTTGTTCAGGAAATAGATAGTGAGGAAGAGGCTATATACATACTATTTGATGATGAAAAACTGGCATTTTATGATTATGAAGAAGCTAAAGAGCTAAGTTTAGGTTATAGTATGACTGTACACAAAAGTCAGGGAAGCGAATTTCCAGTAGTTATAATTCCTCTGTACAGAGTTCCATATATTTTATCTCATAGAAATTTGATATATACTGCCATAACTAGAGGAAAAAGGGGAGTCGTTCTTGTTGGGGATAGACGATTTCTAGATAATATGGTGAAAAATGTAAATAATAATAAACGAAATTCAGGGCTTTCATCTCGCATAAGAGCTAGATTTGAAAGAAATATATAGCTTCAATAAATATGAAAAAGATAGTATACTTATAGGGGTTAGGAATATTGGAAATTATTTTGCTAACCTAATATATCCGACAAGTTTATACTGCATTTGTTGTGAAAGCTTCATAGGTGAAAACAACAGATATAGTCTGTGCACTAGCTGCTTTCAGAAAATAAGGTGGAATAATGAACGAGTCTGTAAAAAATGTGGAAGACCGTTAAGAATTAACAATCATACTGAATTTTGTAATGACTGCTTGATGGAAGAGAGGTCATTTGTGAGAGGAAGCATGGCAACAGGGTATGACTTATTAGAACGAATAATCATATCTAAGTTCAAAAATGGTAAGAGAGAATTTATTGGAAGAAGCGTAGGATCTATTTTAGCGGATAAACTTTCTGAAGAGCTATGGATTGAAGAGATTGATTTTCTTAGTTATGTTCCTATATCTAAAGAAAAGCTCAAAATTAGAGGTTTTAATCAAAGCGAGACAATATGTAAATTTTTAGGGAAAAAACTTGAAATTTCGGTCATCAATACTTTGATTAAGAAAAAAGATTTGAGTTCTATGAAGCGATTGAATAGATTAGATAGAAGTAGAATTATTAAAGGCAGTATCGCTTTAGACTTAAAATGTAAAAATATAATATTAAATAAGAATATTTTAATTGTTGATGATGTGTTTACAACGGGAGCAACTATGGAGGAGTGCAGTAAGATTTTACTCAGGAATGGAGCTAAATCAGTAAGTGTAGCTTGTTTTTCTGCAGCGTGGTAAATTGAAAAAATATTCTTTAAAAGATTTTGTTATAGTGGTCGCCTAGGTCTGTGATTGAAAGGCCAGGCTAGCTACGGGCGAAAGGTCCCACGTAAGCTGTACGCAGGGCGGCAGTGATCATGGCGTAGTTTAGAAGTAAGTCCTCTGAGAAACTCAGGTAAAGGCAGGTGTGGGGGCAAAGATCAGGTCAGCTAGGCGACTATTATATATATTGCAAATATGTACTTGAAAAGCTAATTGTGATATAATAAAACCATACAATTTCATATTTTTTATGATAAGGAGGGCGTTATTATGAAGATTATATTAGTTAATAAGAACGTTAATGTAACTGAAGAGTTAAGAGATATTATCGATAAGAAGTTTGATAAGCTATCAAAGTATTTTGATGATGATATAACGGCTCAAGTATTGCTCTCAAAAGAAAAGCACTTTGAAAAGATAGAGGCAACAATATCTGTAAAAGGTACTTTGTTCAGAGCTGAAAGTCGTGGAGAAGATGTACATTTCGGCATAGACAAGGTTATAGATAAGCTTTCTTCTCAGATTTCTAAATATAAAGGGCGTCTTGCAAAAAGGCACAAGGGTAAAGTTGGAATTCAGTTTGATGCAATACCGGACTATCATGTGGAGACTAAAGACGAAACACCCGTAAAGAGAAAGAAAGTAGAGACTAAGGTTATGTCTATTGCAGATGCTATTATGAGCATGGAACTGGTAGGCCATGATTTTTATCTTTTCAAAGATGATGAAAGTGGAAACTCTGCTGTAGTATACAAAAGAGAATCCGGAGGTTATGGTCTGTTAGAAATGGATTAATCATAGATGATGCCTTTAGGCATCATCTATGACTATATAGATTAGTGAGAAGCTATGGGGAATTTTTTAAATGAGTTTACATCAGGGATTGGGCTTAATGATGTCTTAGACATTCTTGTTGTAGCTTTCGTCTTATATAAAATTTTAGGATTTATAAAACAAAGCAGAGCGGAACAATTAGTTAAAGGTCTGCTTATTATTTTAATTGCAACATTATTATCAGATGTGTTAAAGCTATACACTTTCAACTGGATGCTAAAGAGCAGTTTGGCTGTTGGAGTTATAGCTCTTGTTGTGGTTTTCCAACCGGAGCTTAGACGAGGGCTCGAGTCGCTTGGAAGAAGTAAACTTATAAAAAACAGATTTGGGAATGTAGATAAAGGAAAAGCAGAGCTGCTCTCAGAAAAAATCGTTACTGCTGCTACTAATATGAGCAAACAAAGGGTTGGAGCTCTAATTATTGTTGAAAGAGAGACGGCTCTTACAGATATAGCAGAGACGGGAACTAAGATAGATGGTGAAATTTCTGTGGAACTCATAGAAAATATTTTCTATGAAGGAGCTCCTCTTCATGATGGAGCAGTTATTTTAAGAGGAGATAGACTGTACGCTGCCGGATGTGTGCTTCCTTTAACTCAGAACACTAATCTTCCTACAGAATTAGGAACTAGACATAGAGCTGCAATAGGAATTACAGAGCATTCAGACTGTATTTCAATAGTAGTATCAGAAGAAAGTGGTACTATATCAGTTGCTGTTGATGGGAAACTTCAGAGGGGATTTAATGATGCAAGCTTGAAGAGCAAGCTTATATATAGCTATTCATATGAAGACACAGCAGATAGCATTTCAAATATTAAGCAGATTTTTAAAAGAATAGGAGGATCTAAAGATGCTCCAAAGTAAAAAGATAAATTTATTAATTGCTTTCATTGCAGCCATAGCGCTATGGTTCTATGTTAGTGGGAGTATATCTCCAGATAGTACAAAAAAATTTAAAGATATAAAAGTTCAACTTATCAATCAAAATAGCCTTATTGAAGAAGGGTTTGCAGTTGAGAAGATTGAGCCAGCAACTATAGATTTAACAGTTATAGGCTCAAGATCAGCAATTAATGACATTGAGGAATCAGATATAAAAGTAACAGCGGATGTATATTCTAGATATAAGGGTAGGAATTTTGTAAATATTGATGTAGAACTCCCAAAGGGCGTTAAGATTGAAAGCAAATCAGCAGATAAAATACTGGTTGAAATAGATAACCTAGTAACTGCAGAAAAAACTATAGAAGCTGTTGTCGATGGCGAATTGCCAGAAGGAACGGTTTTAGCTCAGAGCGATATTGAGCCTAAGACAGTAAAAGTCTTTGGAACAAAAAACAATATTGCTAAAATACTTAACGTAAAGGCTACTTTAGATAGCAGCAAGTTAAAGCAGGATAAGACCAGCCAGACTGTAAAGCTTCTACCTGTTGATCAGAATGGAAAAGAAGTAGATTTTATAAGCCTTTCTTCCGATGAAGCTGTAGTTTCGGCAAACCTTGAACACTTTAAGAAGGTTCCTTTGAAAGTTAATACTATAGGAGAATCTGATAACACGAACATAGACAGTGTCAAGGCTCCAGAGTTTATTGAAATTCAAGGTTCTGAAGAAAATTTAAAAGGAATAACATCTATTAAGAGCAGTGAGATAGACCTTTCAGACATAAAAGAAGCATCTAAAATAAAGATAAACTTAGACCTTCCAGATGGAATAAAATTAAAAACAGGAAGTGAAGAGCCTTATCTTACAGTAACGATGAGGACAAATTCATCAGCTCAATTTACACTTAAATCTAACGATATAGATATAAAAAATCTTAACAATAAATATACTGCTAAGGTTTTAACAGATGGCATTACTGTTTCTGTTAAATCGACAGATGGTAAAAATGTATCTTTGAAAAAGGGTGATATTAATTTGTGGATAGATTTAGGTAAAGCTGTTGTAGGAAAATCAAACCATAAAGTACATGTAGATGAGATAAATGGATATTCCATAGAAATTAAGCCTACAAAAGTCGAAGTGGAAGTTATGGAGGAATAGTATGACGAGACTTTTCGGAACAGATGGAGTTAGAGGTATAGCAAACCTAGAATTAACACCAGAATTAGCTTTTAGATTAGGCAAGGCTGGTGGCTATGTGCTAGGTAAAGAGAGAAAAGATAGACCGGTATTTGTAATAGGTATGGATACTAGAATCTCTGGGGATATACTAGAGAGTGCTTTAACTTCAGGAATTTTAGCCGTAGGTGGCGATGTAATAAAGGTTGGAGTTATTCCAACACCTGCCATAGCTTACTTGGTTAAAAAGTACGGCGCAGATGCGGGAGTTGTAATATCAGCTTCTCACAATCCATATGAATACAATGGCATAAAGTTCTTCAATAGTGAAGGCTTTAAGTTAGATGACGATATAGAAGAAGAAATAGAGAATTTAATACTTAGTCATATAGATGCGGCAAAGCATGTTACTCATGATAAGGTTGGAGTTGTAAGAGAAGCAGAAGAAAGCGCTATAGAGTTGTACGCGCAGTACCTTCTTGATATTGTTGACTTCTCTCTTGAAGGAAAGAAAATAGTTCTTGACTGTGCTAACGGAGCCTCTTATCAGGTAGCACCAAAGGTTTATAACGCTTTAGGAGCAAAAGTTGTTGTTATAGGTGATAAACCTAATGGCATTAACATAAATGATGGATGTGGCTCAACACATGTAGAGCTTCTTCAGAATACTGTCTTAGAAGAAGGCGCTTTTATGGGATTAGCTTTTGATGGAGATGCGGATAGACTTATAGCTGTTGACGAAGAAGGACAAGTTATAGATGGTGATAAGTTAATATGCATATGCGCAGCTATGCTGAAAGAAGAAAATAGACTGAATAACAATATAGTTACAGGAACACTTATGAGCAATATAGGCTTCCATAAATATCTTGAAGAAATAGGATGCGAAACTAGAAGCACAAACGTAGGAGATAGATATGTTCTTGAAGATATGCTTAAGACAGGCAGTTTAATCGGTGGAGAACAATCAGGTCATATGATATTCTTAGAAAACTCTACTACTGGAGATGGACTTTTATCATCTTTGCAGGTTGTAAGAGCAGTGCTTAAATCAGGCAAGAAAGCTTCTGAGTTATCGGATGAAATAAAGATATACCCTCAGGTATTGAAAAATGCTAGAGTTACAAATTTAAATAAGAATAAGTATGAAAAGGATCCTGAAATTGTTGAGATGTTAAGCCAAATAGAAGAGCAATTGAAGGATAGAGGAAGAGTATTAGTTAGACCTTCAGGTACGGAACCTCTTGTTAGAGTAATGATAGAAGGTGACGATATAGAAGAAATAACTGAGCTTGCAGAGAAAGCTGCAGAATTAATAACTAGAAAACTAGGATAAGGAGATACAGTACTATGTGTGGAATTATTGGATTTATAGGTAAAGACAAAGCTAAAGAATCCCTTTATGATGGTCTGAAAAGCATGGAATACAGAGGTTATGACTCTGCAGGCATGGCTATAAATACAGGTCATGGGATTGAAGTGAGAAAACAAATTGGTGGTGTTGAAGAACTTGCAGCTATTATAGAAGATTCAGATTTTGACGGAAATGTTGGAATAGGACATATTAGATGGGCTACACACGGGGTTCCTTCTACGCCTAATGCTCACCCTCATCAGAGTCAGAATAAAGAGATAGCTATTGTACATAACGGTATCATTGAAAACTACATAGAAATTAAAGAATGGCTAATAAAAGAGCATAATATAGAGTTTTTATCAGAAACAGACTCTGAAGTTATAGCGCAGCTTATAGGTATTTTTTATGAAGGAGACCTATTGAAAGCTGTAAATAAGGCTGTTGAACAGATGAGAGGTGCTTATGCTATAGCTGTTATGGCAAATAGTGAGCCAGATAAACTTATTGCAGTGAGAAAAGATGCACCTTTAATAGTAGGTTTGGGTGAATCAAATAACTTCATAGCTTCAGATATACCAGCTGTTTTAAAGCATACTAGGGATATCTATCTAATAGAAAACAACGAGACAGTTCTGCTAAAAGAGAACGAAGTTAAAATTTTTGATGGAGAAGGAAAAGAAGTTTCAAGAGAAATTTTCCATGTAACGTGGGATGCTAGTGCAGCTGAAAAAGGTGGTTACGAACATTTTATGATAAAAGAAATCATGGAGCAGCCACATGCAATTGCAGAGACTTTAAACCAGAGAATCAATGAGGATGGGGAAGTTTCTTTAGATGGAATTAACTTAAGCGAAGAAGATATAAATAATATTAATAAAATATATATCGTTGCTTGTGGTACTGCTTATCATGCTGGACTTACAGGAAAATATCTAATAGAGAAGTTTGTTAAGATTCCTGTAGAGGTTGATATAGCTTCTGAATTTAGATATAGAGAGCCTTTAGTTGATGATAAGACTTTATTTATCGCAATTAGCCAATCTGGAGAAACGCTAGACACATTGGAAGCTCTTAGAGAAGCTAAAAGACAGGGAGCAAGAATTCTTTCTGTTGTAAATGTTGTAGGAAGTTCTGTTGCAAGAGATTCTGATGATGTTTTCTACACGTGGGCAGGTCCTGAAATTTCAGTGGCATCTACAAAGGCGTATACTACTCAGCTTGTTTGTATGTACTTAATAGCTTTATACATGGCTACAAAAAAGAAAAGTATATCAAAGGAAGAGCGCGCTAGAATAATATCAGAGCTTCAGAGTGTTCCTGCTAAATTAGAATCTTTGCTTGAAAATGTGGATCACATAAAAGCGCTAGCTGATAAATATTATGAAAGAGAGAGCGTATTCTTTATAGGTAGAGGCTTAGATGTTGGAGCTTCTTATGAAGCATCTTTGAAGCTTAAAGAAATTTCATATATCAATTCTATGGCTATAGCAGCTGGAGAATTAAAGCATGGAAGTATAGCTTTAGTAGAAGATGGAACACTTATTTTCACTTTGGCTAGCCAGGATAAATTGTTTGAAAAGACTCTATCAAATATAGAAGAAGTAAAAGCTAGAGGCGCTGAAGTTATAGGTGTAACAAAGGATACTAACTTAGTAATAGAGAAAAAGGCGGATCAGGTTATCTATGTTCCAGCAGCAACAGATGAAGTGATGCCTCTTATAACAGTAGTTCCTATGCAGTTATTTGCATACTATGTTGCTAAGAATAGAGGTACTAACGTAGATCAACCAAAGAATTTAGCAAAATCGGTAACTGTAGAATAATTTTTAATGAACAGGTGGTGCTATGTAGTTCTTCTAGAGCACCATCTTTCAATTGATAGGGGTTAATATGAAATATGAGATTAAAGATATAGCCTTAGCACCTAAAGGTCATCAAAAGATACAGTGGGTTAAGGACAATATGCCAGTATTATCAAGGCTGGAAGAAGAATTTAAAATTACTAGACCTTTTGAGAATGTTAAAATTTCTCTTTCTATACATATGGAAGCGAAAACTGCTTATTTGTGTAAGGTATTGGCGGCAGGTGGTGCTATACTTTCAGCTACAGGTAGCAATGTTTTAAGTACTCAAGATGATGTAGTTGCAGCATTAGCAGATAGTGGCATCAGCGTTTTTGCAGTTCACGGTGAGAGTGAAGAAGACTATTTTAAACACATAGAAATGGCTCTTGAGCAAAAATCAAATATTATTATTGATGATGGTGGAGACTTAGTTGCTATGCTTCACAAAAATCGTAAGGATTTAGCCGAAGAAGTATGGGGTGGCTGTGAAGAAACTACTACAGGCATTGTTAGACTTAAAGCTATGGAGAAGGAAGGCCTTTTGAAATTTCCTATGATTGCTGTAAATGACGCAGATTGTAAGCATCTTTTTGATAATAGATACGGAACGGGACAGTCTGTTTGGGATAGTATAATGAGAAATACAAACCTTGTTGTTGCTGGCAAAAGAGTTGTTGTTGCTGGATACGGCTGGTGCTCTAGAGGAATAGCTATGAGAGCAGCAGGACTGGGAGCAAAAGTTATTGTTACAGAAATAAACCCTATAAAAGCTATGGAAGCAAAAATGGATGGCTTTGATGTAATGCCTATGAAAAAAGCTGCACCATTAGGAGATATATTTGTTACAGCAACTGGATGTGTAGCTACTATAGATATAGAAGATATGAAACTGATGAAGGATGGTGCCATCTTAGCAAATGCAGGTCACTTTAATGTTGAAATAGATATGGAAACTTTAGAAAGTACAGCGTCAGATAAACGCGAAAGTAGACCTAATATAATGGGATACAAACTGGATGGAAAGTGGATCCATGTTATAGCCGAAGGTAGACTTGTAAATATAGCAGCAGCTGATGGACATCCGGCAGAAATAATGGACTTAAGCTTCGCTGTTCAGGCTTTAAGTGCTCTATACATTAAAGAAAACTATAAGGAATTAGAATCTGGAAAAGTAATTGAAGTTCCTAGGGAAATAGATGAAAAAATAGCAAGAAGAAGGCTAGAAGCTTGGGATATAGAAATTGATAAGCTTTCAGAAGAGCAAGAATCTTACTTAAATAGTTGGAATGTATAATAGGGGGTGTTTTAAATGAAGGCTTTAAAGGAAGAAACTGCTAAGGCAGTTAGAGAAGTTCTTGAAGAGGCTTGCTTAAATAAAGGCGATATATTTGTAGTAGGATGCTCTACAAGTGAAGTTATGGGCGGGCGCATTGGAAAAAATTCTAGTATGGAAGCTGCTAGCTATATTTATGAGGCTCTAGATGAAGAACTTAGAAAAAAAGAGGTTTTTCTTGCAGTACAGTGCTGTGAACACTTAAATAGGGCTATTGTTATAGAAAGAGATGCACTTTTGAATTTGGATCAAAGAGTTAATGTAGTTCCTCATGAACATGCAGGCGGCTCTTTAGCTACAACAGCTTATAGCCATATGAAAAGTCCTGTTGTTGTAGAAACTATAGTAGCAGATGCAGGGCTTGATATAGGTGATACCCTTATAGGTATGCATCTTAGAAGAGTTGCTGTGCCGCTAAGAATACCTACTAAGACTATAGGAGAAGCTCATATTTTAGGAGCTAGAACAAGACCTAAATTTATAGGTGGTAACAGAGCCGAATACGATAGCAAGTTAGCTAAAGGCAAGTAGTGCTCTACTCTAAAAAAGAAAATACAATCATGAAGAGGCTTATTTTAATCAAATAAGCCTCTTTTTATATATATAGTGGTTTAATGGCAAAAATACATAAAAAATACACTATATATTTTAAAATTTCTCTTGAAAATAATATAACTAAATAATATAATATATAATGCACAATATATAGATGAATAGGAAAGCCTAACACAGAAGATATGGTGGAAAGTGAATAGAAAGTAGTTATAACACTTTGTTAAGAATAGGATGTGAAACTATGTTTGTAATTAAGAGAGACGGAACGGGCGTTGCTTTTGATGGTAAAAAAATAGAGGTTGCAGTTGAAAAAGCTATGAAATACGGTAGCGGCATATATCATGCAGATATAGCAAAGGCTGTTGCTAGAGATTGTGAAGAACATTTTAAGAGTAAAGGTATGAATCCTACTATATATCAGATTGAGAGTTTGGTATATGATAGATTAATGCATTATGATCATACAGAGACAGCTAGAGCATATGAAGGCTACAGAGCAGTTCAACAGTTTAAAAGACAAGTAAACACAACGGATACTTCGATTTTGGAGTTAATGCAGAAAGCTAATGAAGACGTAATGATGGAAAACTCAAATAAGAACGCTATCATTTGTTCTACTCAGAGAGATTTAATTGCAGGAGAAGTTTCTAAGGATATAGCTAGAAGAAAGCTTATACCACCTCATATTGTTCAAGCTCATGATGAGGGATCAATTCATTGGCATGATATGGACTACACTATTCAGCCAATATTTAATTGTTGTCTAATCAATATAGAAGATATGTTGAGCCACGGTACAGTAATAAATGAAAAGCTAGTAGAAAGCCCTAAATCTTTTTCAACTGCATGTACAGTTACCACACAGATTATGGCTCAGGTAGCAAGTAATCAGTATGGTGGACAGAGCATTACAATCAAGCATCTTGCACCATATTTAAGAAAGACAAAAGAAAAGTTCTTTACTTTCTTTAAAGAAAAATATAAAGATGAAGAGTTAGCAGAGAGTCTAGCAGAAGATATGATGCTCAAAGATCTAAAGGATGGCGTTCAGACTATAAGATATCAGCTATCTACTCTTATGACTACAAACGGTCAGGCTCCTTTTGCTACAATATATCTAGAAATTGAAGAGGGAAGCCCTTTTGAAAGGGAAGAAGCTCTTATAAGTGAAGAAATGATAAAACAGAGACTGGAAGGTATGAAAAATTACAGAGGTCAAAATGTTGGAGAAGCCTTCCCTAAGCTAGTTTATCTTCTTGACGAGCACAACTGCCTTGAAGGTGGTAAGTACGACTATATCACAAAGCTTGCTGCAGAGTGTACTGCTAAGAGGCTTGTTCCAGATTATCAGAGTGCAAAAATGATGAGACAAAATTACGAAGGATGTACTTTCCCGCCGATGGGATGTAGATCTCATTTATCACCATTTATGGAAGATGGAAAACACAAGTGGTACGGAAGATTTAATCAGGGTGTAGTTTCTCTAAATTTACCTCAGATTGCAATTAAATCTGAAGGCAAGATGGGAAATTTCTGGAAGATTCTAGATCAGAGACTAGATTTATGTAAAGAAGCGCTTATGTGTAGACATGAAATGCTTCTAGGAACTCTATCTGATGTTTCTCCTATTCACTGGCAACATGGTGCCATAGCTAGAATGGAAAAGGGTGAGAAGATAGACCGTCTTTTAAAGGATGGATATTCAACACTTTCTCTAGGCTATGTAGGAATCTATGAGATGGTTTATGCAATGTTAGGGATAAGTCATACTGAGCCAGAAGGAGAAAGATTTGCTCTAGATGTAATGAACCATATGAAAGAGGCATGTAACAGATGGAGAAAAGATACTGGATTAGGCTTTAGTTTATATGGAACACCTGCGGAATCACTTGTTTATAGATTTTGCAGATTGGATAGAGCAAGATTTGGAGAAATTCCAAATGTTACTGATAAGCTTTATTATACAAACTCATATCATGTGAATGTTAGAGAAGAAATTGATGCTTTTGAGAAGTTGAGTTTTGAGTCTAAGTTCCATGGAATTTCTACAGGTGGATGTATCTCTTATGTGGAAGTTCCTGATATGACAAAGAATTTAGAGGCTGTAGAGCAGATTATAAACTTTATTTATCATAATATTCAGTATGCCGAAATAAACACTAAGCCGGATGTTTGCTATAAGTGTGGTTTCACAGGTGAAATGACTTTAGGTGAAGATTTGGAGTGGAGTTGTCCGGATTGTGGAAACACAAATAAAGATGAAATGCAGGTTATGAGAAGAACTTGTGGATACATTGGTACAAACTTCTGGAATAAGGGAAGAACTCAAGAGATTGGAGATAGAGTTCTTCATCTATAATATAAATGAAAGTGCATCGCCTAAAAACGATGCACTTATAAATTGAGGAAATTTTATGAAATATAGTACTATAAGAAGATATGATGTAACAAATGGTCCAGGCGTTCGAACTACTTTATTTGTATCGGGCTGTACCCATAATTGTAAGGAGTGCTTTAATTTAGAACTCCAGGACTTTAATCATGGCAAAGATTGGACTGAAAAAACTCATAAAGAGTTTATGTCATATGCTTCTAAAAATGAAGTTAAGGGTATTAGCATATTAGGTGGTGAACCATTACAGCAAATTATGGATGATAGTTTACTAAATCTACTCAAAGAATTTAAATGTGAGATGCCTGAGAAAAGCATATGGCTTTGGACAGGGGATATATTTGAAGAAGCTATTAAAAATCCTAAGAAACTGGACATAATTAAATGCTGTGATATTATAGTAGATGGACCATTCATTTTAGAGAAAAAGAATCTTAAACTTAAATACAGAGGCTCAGAAAATCAAAGAGTAATAGATGTTCAGAAAACTCTAAATGAAGGAAATACAGTATTATTGGAGGTATAGAATATGAATACTTACTACCCAGATTCTAAAATTCCCATAGGAATATGGGATGGAGAGGCAAAAATGCATTATGCTAACTTTACAGTAAATATAGAGTTTGCTGCAGAGCCTCCTTTTGGAGACTTAATTTATAGAGTTAAAATAGGAGAAGATAAACTTCTTAACAGGTGGATTTATGGTAGAGCTATGATATTCTTTGATGATAGATATGCTCTGTTTGAATCGGTTGAAGAAAATACATTTGGACCTATAAATACTATATTGGTTGATCTTCATGAGAATAAATATGCAGAACTAGATGGTTGGTATGATAAGGTAAAGAGTTTTGACAAACCTATTATTTTAATTTCATCTCACTCAGGTGAAGAAAAAATTATAGAGGATATAAATAGTTTGTCATGGATAATAATATAGCAAAAATATACTTGAAAAGGGCTTGATAGGCTCTTTTTTATTGCATAACTATACCCGTACAATAAAAAGAATCCTTTCAATAGAGGATAGTAAATCTATTGAAAGGATTCTTATTTTTACAAAATTTATTAGTTTACTTTACCAGCTTCCGCCGCCACCGCCACCGAAGCCGCCACCTGAGAAGCCACCGCCGCCGGAAGATCCTCCTGTCTCTGCAGAAATCTTATTGGCAAGAGATGTTGCGTAGGCTCTTGATGTGCTTGCAGTCAGACTCCTGAATAAGAAATAATTATAGTAAAAGCCACCACCATACCAGCTAGGTTGAACTGGTGGAATTTCTAGTTTCTCGAAAGTTTTTATCCATTGGTCGCTTAAGCCTAGAACGTATGCATAAGGAAGGATATGGAAAAAGTACTCAGGATTTGTATTTAAAAGAGCTTTTAGTCTATCCTTTTCACAAGTTTCTATAAAATGTCTGAAGCCAATTATTCTGGCTTTAAGACCTAATAACTCCTTAGAGTCAGATAATACTAAAGCTGTCTGCGCAAATAGTCCACTAAATGAGAATAATACAGTTGCTATTGAAATTAAAATGTAGTTGCTGTAGGCTTCTTTAAATAAGAAGAAAGCAAGTATATTTGATATTGTCATGAAAGTTAGACTGTATATAATGCCAAATTTGTATTTCGCTTTGGATAAAACTTCTTTCTTAAGTCTATTTCTTTTGAACCTGATAGGTCCAGAAAAGAAGGTTAGTAAAGAGATAACTCCAAGCCATATTTCTGTTACCCCACCAGCAATTAAGCTGTTATATAGAGTAAGACCAAATATTAAAGTTGATATTAAGCATAAGAAAAGAGAAAAAGTTCTTCTGCTTCGAGATACAAGCTTATCTCTGTATGTGGCTTCTAAATAAGGTTTTGATGTAGAAACAGCCTCAGCAAAATCAGTTGATTCCTCTGAAGTTATAAAATAATCGTATTCATCAAATAACCTATTAAAAAGAACGATAGCATAAGTAGGCTCGCTAGGATCTATATCTTTGATTTTTCTGAACTCAAAATCTTCTGGCTCTGTACTTTTATCAGAAGAGTTGTTTATAGGTGTTACTTTTAAGTATCCTTTATTTGCAAAGTATATCAGCATAGACGATAGGTCACCACCATCTATCGTACTATCTATAACATATCCTATGTCAGCAGGTGGAAGATTATTCGGAGGATAAAACTCTACTGTTGGAGCTGGTAACTTTTCTCTTCCATTTCTAAGTATGATGAATAAAAATAAAAGGGTCATAATAGCAAATGAAAAAAGAATAATGTAACTATACATGCCAAAATTATAAGGGTTGACCCATAGACTGCTATCTATTGGAATTTGTATAGTTATGCCTTTGTTTGCAGATAAGTTCAAACCTTCTATTTCTGCACTTGTATCGTTTATTTTTCTAAAGTGCAGGTTTGAGACATCTTTTATAGGTATTTTCGAACCGTAAGAGCCGGTGAATATTTCAGCTTTATCCCAATCTAAAGGAGTGAAGCTGTTTATATTAATTTTGGAATAATTTATATTAGTTGGCCATTTAGAAGGCAGTAAATCCAGGATAATCATGTTCCCTTCATTATTTTTACCCACTCTGCCAACTAATTGATATTTTATTTGGTAACGTTGAGGACCTATAACGTAAGCTGCAGGATCTCCTATTTTTGCGACGAATATCTCTGTAATTGGGAAGGTAAAATCCTTTTCATAAGATGTTTCGTACATATGATTTAGGATATTTACATTGCTCACAGAGTATTTGCTTTTATCTATAGGAATATATCTGAATATACCGTGTCTACTATTTATAAAATTGACATCTATAGTTTCCTCAAAATCAAAAGAATAATTTTCATTGATATTTATATTGACGAGGAAGCTATCAGTAGTGTAGTTATTATCTATTTCATAATCAGCAAAGGACTTTTCTGGAAATGATAATAGCAATGTTAATATAAAAGAAAAGCATAAAAAGTATCTGCAGAACTTTGCAGATACTTTTTGTTTTGATGTTTTTTTATTGTTAAAATTGTACTTTAACATTTTCTCTCTCATCATTATCAGAAACCTCAAACATTGGTTTTGATGTGAAGTTGAACATGTTTGCAACTATGCTCGCAGGAAATACTAATATAGCCGTATTAAATTGTTTTACTGTTCCGTTATAATACTTTCTGGACATAGCTATATCTTCTTCAACGCTTTTTAGAGAATTCTGTAAATCAATGAAATTCTCATTAGCTTTTAGATCAGGATATGCTTCAGATACAGCAAATAGTGAACGAAGAGTAGATGTCAATTGATTTTCTGCCTCTAATTTTTCTTCTATACTTGAAGCGTTAGATATATTATTTCGTGCTTGAATAACTTTTTCTAAAGTTTGTGACTCATGACTTGCGTAGCCTTTAACAGTTTCCACGAGATTTGGTATAAGGTCAAATCTTTTCTTTAAGTAGACATCCATAGTTGAAAAAGCTTCTTCAACATTTAATCTTAACTTTATGAAAGAATTATATTTGCTTACCAGCCACAAGCCTATAATTCCGATGATAGCTATAATTATAACTAGAGTTATTAATGTGTAGTTCATAGTGAATTCCTCCTCATGATATTTTTATAGTAATTATATATTAATAAAATTGAAATTTAAAGATACTGAAACTATAAAAATTGTCACTTTAAAAGGATTAGTTTCTATAATGATTATATGAGGGGCAAGAAGTTTATATAATTGAAAAAACAATATGCTTGTGTTAAAATGAAATGATAAATTAATTGTTATATAAGGAGTTAAGAATGTTTGATAAATTGGCATTTATTTCAGATAAATACAAAGATTTGACTGATAAAGTTTCAGATCCAGAAATAATAGCAGATCAGAGCAAATGGCAAAAGTATGCTAAAGAACTTGGCGAGCTTGAGCCTATTGTAAAAAAATATGAGGAATATAAAAAGACTAAAGATACTATAGTAGAAAGCAAGGAACTTTTGAAAGAAAGTGGAATTGAAGAAGATTTCAGAGAACTTGTTAAAATGGAGCTGAATGAAGCGGAGTCCAATATAACGGGGATTGAGGAAGAACTTAAAATCCTTCTGCTTCCAAAGGACCCTAATGATGAAAAGAATGTAATTTTAGAAATTAGAGCTGGAACAGGTGGTGATGAGGCGGCTCTTTTTGGTGCAGATCTTTTGAGAATGTACAGCAGATATGCTGAAAGAAAGGGCTGGAAAACAGAACTTATGGAGTTCAGTGAAACAGGTATAGGAGGTCTTAAGGAAGCAATCCTTTTAATAAAAGGTAAGGGCGCATACTCAAGACTTAAATACGAATCAGGCACTCATAGAGTACAGAGAGTACCTGAGACAGAATCATCAGGCAGAGTTCACACATCAGCTGCAACTGTGGCAGTACTTCCTGAAGTTGATCAGGTAGAGGTAGATTTAAATCCAAACGACGTTAGAGTAGATGTTTATAGATCGTCTGGAAATGGTGGACAATCAGTAAATACAACTGATTCGGCTGTTAGACTTACTCACTTACCTACAAATATAGTGGTTACTTGTCAGGATGAAAAATCTCAGATAAAGAATAAGGAAAAAGCTTTTAAGGTATTGGCTGCAAGACTATATGACCTTAAAATGCAAGAACAGACTGATGAAATTTCTCAGCAGAGAAAAAGTCAGGTAGGATCTGGAGATAGATCTGAAAGAATAAGAACATATAACTTCCCTCAAGGAAGAGTTTCTGAACATAGAACAGGAGTAACTTTATATAAGTTGGATTATTTCTTAGATGGAGATCTGGATGAGATAATAGACGGACTTATAACTTCTGATCAAGCTGAAAAAATGAAAGACTTTTAAAGATATCATGGATAAATCAATATTAGATACAAAACTCTTAACTAATGAGGATGAAGATTTAAGATTTGCTGGAAGACTTTTAGCAGAAGGAAAAGTTGTAGCTTTTCCTACAGAGACTGTTTATGGTCTAGGTGCAAATGCTTTAGATGCAGAAGCTGTAAAGAAAGTTTATGAAGCTAAAGGAAGACCTAGTGACAATCCTATGATAGTTCATATTTCAGATATTCATCAGGCTAGAAGTCTTTGGAGCGTTAAATCCGAAATTGCTGAGAAACTTATGGAGGCATACTGGCCAGGTCCGTTAACGATAGTGATGAAGTCTTCTGATATAGTTCCTCTTGAAACGAGGGGAGGCCTTGATACTGTGGCTGTCAGAATGCCTGCAGAGAATGATGCTTTAAAGCTTATAGATTTTGCTAAGGTTCCTATAGCGGCACCTAGTGCAAATATATCTGGACGACCTAGCCCAACAAAGTATGAACATGTCATAGAGGATATGAACGGAAAAGTTTCTGCAATTGTAAAAGGTAGAGATTGTAAGATAGGTATAGAATCTACAGTTGTTCTTGTAGAGCATGATAAAATCCTTCTTCTTAGACCGGGCTTTATAACTCCTGATGAAATGATGAATGTGACGGGATGTGAAGTAGATATTATAGCATCGGATATAGAGTCACAAAGTTCTAAAGCACCACTATCTCCGGGGATGAAGTATAAGCACTATGCCCCTAAAGCAGAGATGACTATCTTTAGAGGAGATAGAAAAAAGGTTTCACAGGTTATTAATGAACGAAAACATATACTGGAAGAAGATGGCTATAAGGTTGGAATAATTGACTTTTCATCTGATGATATGAGCTATGCTGCACAAAATTTATTTGCTAAGCTTAGAGATATGGATAACTTAGAAGTTGATTACATATTGGCAACAGGTTTACCGGAGGAAAACCTTGGTATGGCTGTAATGAACAGGATGATTAAATCAGCAGGATACAAAATTGAGGATGTTTAATATATTTGATATTATTTCGATATAATTTATTTTATTTAAGATATAATGTGTTTATACTGTGGTATAAACGAGAGGAAGGGTTATGAAAAAAGTAGCAATTGCTTGTGACCATGGTGGATTCAAGCTAAAAAATGAAATTCTAAAACATTTAGAAAAAAAGAACTATGAAATTATAAACCTTGGTACAGACAGTGAGGAGTCTGTAGATTACCCAGACTATGGTAGACGCTGTGCGGAAACTGTAGCGAGAGGAGAAGCTGATACAGGGATAGTTGTATGTGGAACAGGCATAGGCATTTCTATAGCAGCAAACAAAGTTAAAGGCATTAGATGTGGTCTTTGCACTTCAAGAGAAATGGCTGAATTAACAAGACTTCATAATGATGCAAATGTATTAGCCCTAGGAGGAAGAATTCTAAGGGTGGAAGAGGCTCTAGAGATTGTTGATGTATTTTTGAACACTGAGTTTGAGGGTGGACGTCATCAGCGAAGAGTAGATGCTCTAGATAATTATTAAACCAGGATAATTTAAATAATAAATGCAGGAAAAGATAGTATAGTTATTGAAATTTATGGAAAGGATTGCTATGGGGAAAATATACGTTTTTGATCATCCGTTAATTCAACATAAAACAGCATTGTTGAGACTTAAGGAGACGACTACAAAAGATTTTAGAGATCTTGCTAGAGAAATTGGTTTATTGATGGGCTTTGAAGCTACAAGAGACCTTCCTTTAAAGAAAATTAAGATAGAAACTCCTATGTGTGAAACAGAGGTAAATGTTCTTGAAGGAGAAGATGTAGCTATAGTACCTATTTTAAGAGCAGGACTTGGAATGGTTGATGGCATGCTGTCACTTATTCCGAATGCAAAGGTAGGACACGTAGGTCTTTATAGAGACCCAGAGACACATAAGCCGGTAGAATATTATTGTAAGATGCCTAACGATATTGAGCATAGAAAAATATTTGTAGTTGACCCTATGCTTGCAACAGGTGGTTCTGCTATAGATGCGGTTGAGCTAGTTAAGCAGAAAGGTGGAAAAGATATTACATTTATGTGTCTAATTGCTGCACCAGAAGGTATAGAGGCTCTATCAAAGGCACATCCTGATATCGATATTTTAATAGCAGCAAAGGATGAGAGACTTAATGAAAATGCCTATATTTTACCTGGTTTAGGAGATGCAGGCGACAGGTTATATGGAACTAAATAAGGAGGAAAATAAAGTGAAAAAGTATGAAATTAAGGAGAACGAGCACACGAGTAACAGGATTCTTCTTGATTGGATAAAAGAGGTGGCAGATCTTACTCAGCCAAAGAATATTGTTTGGATTACAGGTGAAGAAGAGCAGCTTGAAGAACTTAGACAGGAAGCTCTTTCTACAGGTGAGTTAATAAAACTGAATGAAGAAAAGCTACCGGGATGCTATCTACATAGAAGTCATAAAAATGATGTTGCTAGAGTAGAAGGCAGAACTTTTATATGTACTACTAAAAAAGGAGATGCTGGTCCAACAAATAATTGGATGGATCCAGATAAAATGCACGATAAGTTAGAAAAGCTTTACAAGGACTCAATGAAAGGAAAGACTATGTATATTATTCCTTTCTCAATGGGTATAGTAGGATCTCCTTTTGCAAAATATGGAATTGAAATCACTGATTCTATATATGTTGTTCTAAATATGAACATAATGACGAGAATTGGAAGCAAGGTTTTAGATGATCTTGGAGAAAGTGGAGACTTTACTAAAGGGCTTCATGCTCAGGCAGATCTTAATCCTGATGAAAGATATATTGTACATTTCCCAGAGGAAAACTCTATTATGTCAATTAACTCTGGTTATGGCGGAAATGTTCTTTTAGGTAAAAAATGCCTTTCTTTAAGAATTGCTTCATATATGGGAAGCCAAGAAGGGTGGCTAGCCGAACACATGCTTATTTTGGGTGTTGAAGATCCAGAAGGAAATAAACATTATATTGCAGGTGCATTTCCTTCAGCTTGTGGAAAGACAAACTTAGCTATGCTTATTCCACCAGAGGGATATCAGAAGGATGGATGGAAAGTATCTTGTGTAGGAGATGATATAGCTTGGATAAGAGTTGGTGAAGATGGTAGACTATGGGCTACAAATCCTGAAAATGGATTCTTTGGAGTAGCACCAGGAACTAATGAAAAATCTAATCCTAATGCTTTATCAACAACTAAGAAGGATACAATATTTACAAACGTTGCACTTAATGCAGATGATAATACTGTTTGGTGGGAAAAACTAGATAAAAATCCACCGAAAAATGCTGTAGATTGGACTGGAAAAAAGAGAGATGGTAGTATTCCGAGCGATGAGCCTTTGGCACATCCAAACTCAAGATTTACTTCTCCTGCTGTAAACTGTCCATCTATTTCAAGAGCATTTCACAGCCCAGAAGGTGTTCCTCTAACAGCAATTATATTTGGTGGAAGAAGAGCAAAGACAGCCCCTCTTGTTTACCAATCTAAGGATTGGGAGCATGGAGTATTTGTCGGATCTATTATGGCTTCTGAGCAGACAGCTGCTGCTGATGGAAAAGTAGGAGTTATAAGAAGAGACCCTATGGCTATGCTACCGTTTTGCGGATACAATATGGGAGACTACTGGCAGCACTGGTTAAATATGAAAGAAAAAGTTGAAAATCCTCCAGCTATATTCAATGTTAACTGGTTTAGAGCTGATGAAGATGGAAACTTTATTTGGCCAGGTTTTGGAGATAATTTAAGAGTAATAGAATGGATTATCAGAAGAGCTAGAGGTGAGGTTGATGCTAAGCTTACAGAGATTGGATACTTGCCTTTCCCAACAGATATCAATATAGATGCCTGCGATATAGATTTAGAGAAGCTAGAGAAAATTCTAGATGTAGATAAAGACGGATGGCTAGAAGACATAGAAGATATAAGAGAGTTCTATGGCAAATTTGGTGATAGACTACCTAACGAGCTAGTTCGACAGGTTGAGTCTATGGCAAAGAGACTTAAAGGATAAAAATGACAAAAAGCTATATCGTAAAGATATAGCTTTTTAATTGATTGGGAGAAACTTATGATACATGAGAGACTTAAAAGACTCAGAGAGGAAATGAAAAAAAGAAATATAGATTTTTACTATATTCCTACTGCTGACTACCACAACACAGAGAGCGTATCTTCTTATTTTAAATCTAGAGAATATATGAGTGGATTTACAGGTTCAGAAGGAGATCTGCTTGTATCTAGCACTTCGGCTTGGCTTTGGGTAGATGGCAGATATTACCTTCAAGCAGAAAAGGAGTTAGCTGGCAGCAGCATTATAAAAATGGAAGATGGCGAGCCAGATGTTTTATCTATAAATCAGCTTTTAAAAGAATATTGTGGAGAAAATTCTATTATTGGCATGGACGGTAAAGTCGTTAGTACAGCCTTTGTAAATGAAATAAAGAAAGAACTCTCGTTAAAAGATGAGCAGTTAGCTACGGAAGAGGATTTAGTTGGTATTATTTGGAAAGATAGGCCGAATTTATCAAGAGCTAAAGCAAATTTTATTGAAGATGCCGGTGAGAACAGTAGAAATAAGCTAACTAGAGTTCAAAATTATTTAAAAGAGAATGATATAGATGCTATTGTATTTAATCAGCTTGATGATATTGCATGGCTTACTAATATGAGAGGAAGAGATGTTGAATTTTTCCCAGTTGCTTTTGCTTTTATGATTGTTATGCAAAGAGGGGCTTATTTGTTTATAGATGAAAATAAGCTTTCTTATGAAGACAAAGAGAGAGTGATGAATGATAGTATAGCTATACATCCCTATGAAGATTTCAATGAATTTTTGAAAACTATGGATGCCCGAGTAGTGAGTTTTGATGATAATACCCTAAGTTACTATGCATTTAAGAAGCTAAATGAAAGCGTTAAGAGAAAATTTGTAATCGAGGAGTCTCCAGTAGTTTTATGGAAGTCTATGAAAAATTCTAAGGAGATAAGAGATACAAAGCAAGCCCATATTAGAGATGGTGTAGCTATGGTAAAATTTTTGCGCTGGCTTGAAGAAATAGATGACAAAACTATTTTAAGCGAAGTCGATATAGCCAATAAAGTAGATAACCTTAGAAGAGAACAAGAAGGTTTTATAGAGCCAAGTTTCAGTACCATAGCTGGATATGGAAAAAATGGGGCAATTATACACTATCACCCTCAAAAAGAAAAATGTCTTTCTTTAGAAAATAAAAGTTTCCTTCTTCTAGATAGTGGAGGCCAATACTGTGATGGTACTACTGATGTTACTAGAACCATAGCTCTCGGAGAGCTTTCAAAAGAAGAAAAAACCAACTATACAGCTGTTTTAAGGGCGATGATAAGGCTAAGTAAAGCTAAATTTTTAGAAGGCTGTAGAGGTATTAACCTGGATATTTTGGCAAGAGGGATTTTGTGGGATATGAACCTAGACTACAAGCATGGAACAGGTCATGGAGTAGGACATGTTTTAAATGTTCATGAAGGACCTATCGGAATCAGATGGAAGAAAGTTGCCGGCTTAAATGATATGGAGATTCTTAGGGAAGGCATGATTTTATCTAATGAACCAGGTGTGTATATAGAAGATGAATACGGCATAAGAATTGAAAATGAACTTCTTGTAGTTAAAGATATAAAAAACGAATACGGACAGTTCTTAAAGTTTGAAGAGCTAACTTTAATTCCTATAGATAAAAAAGGAATTATTTTAGAAAATATGACAAAAGATGAAATAGAGTGGTTGAATGATTACCATAAAAGGGTATATAATTCATTAGAGAAATTTTTGTCACAGGAGGAGAAAAATTGGCTTAAGAAGGCCACAAGTCCTCTATAGTTCGGATAAAATAGCTATTATTGAAAGGAGAACAATATGTTAAAGGAATTTAAAGAGTTTGCTTTTAAAGGTAACGTGATTGATTTAGCAGTCGGCGTTATCATAGGTGCTGCATTCGGTAAAATCGTATCATCATTAGTAAATGATATATTAATGCCATTAGTTGCACTTTTATTCCCAACAAAGCCAGATTTCACTACTCTAGCTTGGAATGGAATTAGCTACGGTAACTTCATTCAGGTAACTTTCGACTTCCTAATTACAGCATTTGCTATATTTATGGTAATTAAGCTGATAATGAAGGCTAAGAAAGAAAAGGTTGAAGAAGTAGTAGAGGCTGCGCCAGAGATTGATGCTAAGGAAGAGCTTCTAAAAGAAATCAGAGATTTACTTAAAGAAACTAACTAAGAATTGGTGTAAAAGCTTATACTATGTATAGGCTTTTACTTTTTTTGATTGAAATTCCTTTTAATGATGAGGTTATAAGATATGAGAGAATTAAGAATAGGCAAATATAGACATTTTAAAGGCAAGCACTATGAAGTGATTGGACAAGCTACTCATAGTGAAACTAGGGAGCAACTCGTTGTATACAGAGCTCTTTATGATGATTTTGCCCTCTACGTTAGACCGCTAGATATGTTTTTATCAGAAGTGGATAAAGAAAAGTATCCGGACGTAACTCAGCAATATAGATTTGAAGAAATATAATTTGTCTTAGATAGACTTAGATGATAGAAGGAAAAGACTTATGAAAAAAGTTTTTAAGGAACTTAAAGATTTTAAAAAGCATATATTCATATTGCTAGCACTCATTATGATAAATGTTTTATCAAACCTGTTTGTTCCAACTTTACTTGCAGATGTTATAAACGATGCCATTCCAAAAGGTAGTAAGATGGAAGTTTTCATAATAGGCTTGGAAATGTTGGTGATCGGATTTGTTGGACTTGTTGCTGCTATAGCTGCAGGTTATTTTTCATCTACAATTTCCGTTGGAGTCGCTAGAAATATTAGAAAGAAAGTATTTTACAAAGTTCAGGAATTTTCAGAAAAAGAATTTGATGAGATTTCAGTATCTTCTCTTATTACAAGAACAAATAATGATGTTATACAAGTTCAGACATTTTTGAACTTCCTTTTCAGAATTTCTTTGATGGCTCCTATAATGGCAATAGGAGGAGTTTTTATGGCTCTACAGAAGAGTGTTGAACTTTCTTTAGTTGTCCTTGCTTCTGCACCAATAATGATAGTATTCATACTTTATATAGGGAGAAAGACGATTCCTATTTCTACTGAAATGCAAGAACGATTGGATGATATGAATATGGTCGTTAGAGAAAAGCTTACAGGTATAAGAGTAGCTAGAACTTTTGGAACAGAAGAATATGAAGAAAAAAGATTCAGACTTGTAAATGAGGCCTTTAGGGAGAGAGCCGAAGCGCTTTACAATCTTATGATTGTTTTATTCCCTGGACTTCATGTTATTTTGTATGGAACAACTGTTGCGATTATGATATTTGGAGGATATAGCATCGTAGGAGGTTCAGGTCTATTAGTTGGTGATGTAATAGCAGTAATACAGTATGTTGGACTAATTATGATGTCTGTAGTTTTGCTTTCTGTTATGTTTTTGATCTATCCGAGAGCATCTGTTTCCATGGGAAGAATAAATCAGGTTCTCGATATGAATATATCTATAGAAAATAATCCGAGACCTCTTAGAAAGTGCTCGAGCTTGGATGACGATGCCGAGCTTAGATTTGAAAATGTTAGCTTCTCCTTTGAAGGTGCAACGAAGAAGGCTTTGGACGATATTTCATTTTCATTAAAAACAGGAGAGGTAACAGCGATTATAGGCTCTACTGGCTCTGGAAAGTCAACTATAGCAAATCTTATTCCTAGATTTTTTGATGTGACAGAAGGAAGAATAACTTTAGAAGGTGTTGATATAAGAGATTGGGATTTACATAGCCTAAGATCTCTAATAGGAATAGTTCCGCAGAAAGCAGTTCTGTTTAAAGGTACTATTTTGAGTAATGTATCATGGGGAAGTGAAAATATTTCCATAGAAGATGTTAATAAAGCTATAGAGATAGCTCAAGCTAAAGATTTTGTTGGTGCAAGTGAAGAAAAATTAGAGAAAGAAGTTTCTCAAGGAGGAGCAAATTTATCTGGTGGACAGAGACAAAGGCTATCGATTGCCCGCGCAGTTGCGAGAAAACCTAAGATATATATTTTTGATGATAGTTTTTCAGCCCTTGACTTTAAAACAGATAGTAAACTTAGAAAAGCTTTGTATGAAAATACTAAGGATGCTGCAGTGCTTATGATAGCCCAAAGAGTATCCACTATAAAGAATGCAGATAATATAATAGTAATCGAAGGTGGTAAAGTTGTTGGACAAGGAACACATGAATACCTTCTTGAAAATTGTCATGTATATGAAGAAATTGTTCAATCTCAGTATAGAGAGGAGGAGTTAGCTAATGAATAAAAATAGTAATGCTAAGTCCCATGGACAGATAAATGCTATGAGAGGTGGACGACATTCTTTTGGAGGAGGAAATATCTCTTTTACAGAGAATGGTAAGGATAGACCAAGTTTCAAAGCTGTATACAAAAGACTATACAATTTCATGAAACCGTATAGATTATTTTTAATAGGAAGCTTAATACTCATCATAATATCTAGCTTTCTAGTAAGCTTAGGCCCTCTTCTTTTAGGTAAGGCGACAGATAAGATGTACTTTATAATTAAAGCAGGAAGTCCTAATTATGAATCATTTAGTGAGTTCTTAAAGATAGTCTATATAATGGCGGCAGTTTACTTTGCGGGTTTTGTTATAAAATATTTAAGCTCTAAACTTCTCTTAAAAGTTTCTCAAAGTACTCTTTTTGATCTTAGAAACACAGTCGATGAGAAATTTAAGAAGCTTCCGCTAAAATACATAGATAGCAATGAATATGGCGATATATTAAGCAGAATAACAAATGATGTTGATACAATATCAAATAGCTTGCAGCAGAGCCTAGAGCAGGTTGTAGGTGCCATGACAACAGTTATTTTCATACTAGTGTTGATGATAATGATTAGTCCTCTGTTGACTGTTGTAAGCTTAATAACTATTCCTCTCACAATGTTTGTGACTATGAAGGTGATGAGATTATCGCAAAAATACTTTGATAGACAGCAAAAAGCTATAGGTGCGTTAAATGGATATGTGGAAGAGATGTATACAGGTCATACGATAGTATCTGCTTTTGGAATGGAAGAAGAAGTTAAATCGGTATTTGACGATAAAAATGAGGAGCTATACTCTACAGGTAAGAAGGCTCAATTTTTATCTAGCACCATGATGCCGCTTGCTCAAGGTATGAATGATATTGGTTTTGTGGCAGTAGTATTTGTAGGTGCAATGATGGTAATAGGTGGCAGTGCCTCCATAGGTACGATTCAGGCTTTCATACAGTATTTAAAGCAGTTTTCACAGCCTATTATGCAGACAGCACAAATTATGGGTATTATGCAGTCTACTCTTTCAGCATCAAATAGAGTATTTGAGTTTTTAGATGAAGAAGAGGAAGTTTCAGATGAAAACGGTATAGATGATTTAAAACTAGATACATTGGATGTAGAATTTGATAGTGTTAAATTCGCATATTCTGATGAAAATACCCTTATGAAAAATGTTAATTTCAAAGTTGATCAAGGACAGATGATAGCTATCGTAGGCCCTACTGGTGCAGGAAAGACTACCCTTGTTAATTTGCTTCTTAGATTTTATGATATATCTGAAGGAAGCATCAAAATAGGTGGTGTAGATATAAGAGATATAAGGCGAAAAGATCTTAGAAAGCTATTTGGCATGGTTTTACAAGATAGCTGGATTTTCACTGGTAGCATTATTGAAAATATAAGATATGGAAGACTTGATGCAACTGATGAAGATGTTGTAAGGGCAGCAAAGGCAGCTAGAGCAGATGAATTTATTGAAAGATTGCCTGGAGGGTATAACTTTAAGCTCTATGAAGGGGGTACTAATATTGCACAGGGAGAAAGACAGCTTATTACAATAGCTAGAGCTATTCTCTCAAATTCTCCGATAATGATTTTAGATGAAGCAACAAGCTCTGTAGATACTAGAACAGAAGTGCTTATTCAAGAAGCTATGGGAAGACTTATGGAAAATAAAATGAGCTTTGTTATAGCCCATCGTTTATCTACGATTAAGGGAGCAGATAAAATTATGTATATGGAAAATGGCGATATTAAGGAAATAGGTTCACATGAGGAGCTTCTAGAGAAAAATGGTAAGTATGCTTCTCTTTACAGAAGCCAATTTGAAGGAGAAGAAAATGAAGTTTAAAATGATACATAATAATATAAATGTACTCGATTTAGAGAAGAGCATGAAGTTTTATGAAAATGCTTTGGGACTGAAGGAGCAAAGAAGAAAAGTTGCATCAGATGACAGCTTTATCCTTGTTTATATGGGAAATGAAGAAGCACCACATCAGCTTGAGTTAACATGGCTTGCTGACAGAAAAGAACCATATAATTTGGGAGAAAATGAGTTTCATTTGGCTTTTCAAGTAGATGACTTTGATAAGGCTTATGAATACCATAAGGAGATGGGTGTAATCTGCTATGAGAATCCTACTATGGGAATCTATTTTATTTCAGATCCTGATGGATATTGGCTTGAAGTCTTGCCAGTTAGATAAACTGATCATATTTCATTAGGATTAAATGGACTTTGCTCTATAAAATGAATTTTTGGTGTTGACAATGAGCTGTAAAGGTGGTAAACTCTTATAGTAATTTGATGAGCACCATTAGCTCAGCTGGCAGAGCACCTGACTCTTAATCAGGGTGTCCACAGTTCGATCCTGTGATGGTGTACCAAATATAAAACCGTTGAAATTCTAAGGGTTTCAACGGTTTTTCTTTTGCTTGATTTTTAGTTTTTTCATATTTTAACTGTAAAATACAAGCCTATTTCTGCCTATTTTTGCCTAAAAAGTGTTGCACAAAGTGTTGCAGTAAAATAAAAAAAGGGAGAATTTTATCCCTCCATAGTTCTTATGAAAATTATTTAATGGATTTATTGTGTTTTGGGCTGATTCATTGAATAAAAGATTATTGAAAAATATGATATAAAAAATATACTAGTTTATAAAATATGAGTGAAACTAAAATGCAAGGCATGAATAATAATATATTATTTGAAAATTACTTTAGAAGCATTATAATATATATAATACTAATAAAGATATAGAAGAAATAATAGATATGACATTTAACTGTATGGTTACAAAAGAAGAAGATGAACTCCTATCTAAATCAGGTCTTCGTTCAGATATGGGCTATAGTGACGATATTAAATTTATGGATATCAATGATCCTTGGAGAAGATATAGGTTAGCAGGTTTATATAATGAAATACTAGTAATAGATTGGGGTCCACCAACATACTCAAAAAAAGTTTTTTATCCAAAACCTAAATTGATTGGGCCATTAAATGACAATGAGTAGTAAGCAAAACAAGATTAATAAAGAGACTGTTATGAATAAGTAAATATAAATAAAAAGGAGTTTTATGTTTGAATATACTAGAGCGTTTATAATAATGCTTAGAGCCCATTATGGACAGAAAGATAAGGGTGGCAATTTCTATTTCCTACACCCTTTAAGAGTTTCTATGGATGTTAAAAGTAAATCATCCAAAATTGTGGCTTTATTGCATGATACTTTGGAAGACTCTAATAAATACACTATTGATGATTTTACTTTTCTTGATGATGAGCAGAGCGCTGCCTTATTGCTTTTAAGCCATAAAGAATCAGATGATTATTTTGAGTATATAGATAAAATAAAGTCAAATAAAATTGCTAGAGAAGTAAAGATGAGCGATTTGAAAGATAATATGAACTTAAAAAGGATTGCTAACCCGACAGCGAAGGATTTTAGGAGAATAGAGAAATATAAAATGGCTATGAAAAAGTTAAAATCTGATTATAGGCACTAGATAATAATTTAATCATTGAAAAGCCATAAATTTCTTGACTTTTAGCAAATAAGAATATAAAATAAATAGATGTGAGTTCAGGATGGGATCCGTCCGTGACTTGCAACTAAGATATTTAGCAGGTATCGAAAAAAATTCTTAGAATTTCAGTAGATACGTCCGAAAAAGATGGTAATCATCCTAGTAGGAAGAAAGGAAAGAGACAATGAAATCATTTATTGCAAAACCTCATGAAGTTGAGCGCAAATGGTATGTTATCGATGCTGAGGGTAAGACTCTTGGTAGAATGGCATCAGAAGTTGCAGCTATCTTAAGAGGAAAGAAAAAGCCAACTTACACTCCACACGTTGACTGCGGTGACTATGTAATCGTTATCAATGCAGACAAGGTTGTTGTAACAGGCAAGAAGAGAAAGGAAAAAATCTACAAGAGACACACAGGTTATCCAGGTGGTCTAAGAGAGATGACTTTCGAACAGCTTTTAGAAAAGCACCCAACAGAAGTTGTAAGACATGCTGTAAAGGGAATGATGCCAAACGGAAAGCTTGGTAGACAGATGTTTAAGAAGCTAAAAGTATATGCTTGCGCTGAGCACGGTCACGAAGCTCAGAAGCCAAAAGTGTGGAATTTTTAATTGGGAGGTATAACAAATGGCAAAAGTTCAATACAGAGGAACAGGAAGAAGAAAATCTTCAGTTGCAAGAGTTAGACTAATCCCTGGCACTGGCAACATAATAGTAAACAAGAAGCCTTTAGACGACTACATCGCTCTTGAAATCGTTAAGAGAGAAGTTAAGAGACCTTTTGAGGTTGCTGGTTGTGAAGGTAAGTTCGATGTTATCGCTACTGTAAATGGTGGTGGTTACACAGGACAGGCGGGAGCTCTAAGACACGGTATTTCTAGAGCTTTATGCGAAGCTGATAGAGAAGCTTACAGAGCACCTCTAAAGGCTGCAGGATTTTTAACAAGAGATTCAAGAATGAAGGAAAGAAAGAAGTACGGTTTAAAGAAGGCGAGAAAAGCTTCTCAGTTCTCAAAGAGATAGTACTTTTTACAATCTTGAAAATCTTAATAAAGTTAAGAATGATGATTATAAGACCTCTTTTAGAGGTCTTTTTTCATTTTTTGAATATTACATCATGAGTTTCTTGTAAAAAAGTGAAAAAATTTCACAATATGGTAAGTATATAAAAAAAGTGGTATATGTATGCAAGAAAGGAGGCTATTATGGGAGGAGATAATATTTTTATGATAACGGCTTTCTCTGCAGGTTTAATATCTTTCTTTTCTCCGTGTATATTACCGGTTATACCTATATATACAGCTATTCTTACAGAGGATACGGGAGATAAGAAAATCAGCATTGGAAAGTTTCATATATATTTAAGACCAGTTGTCAGAACATTGCTCTTTGTATTTGGATTATCGGTAGTATTTTTGGCTTTAGGTTTCAGCGCAGGAGCAGTGGGATCTTTGTTTAATAGCAAGTATGTTCCTATTGTTATGGGAATTTTAGTAGTTGTTTTAGGTCTTCATCAGATGGAGATTATTAACTTTAAGAAGTTGCAGAAACAAAAACAATTTGAACTATCAAATCGAGGTGGCAAAGGATATTTGGGAGCCTTTATACTAGGCTTAGGCTTCAGCTTAGGGTGGACACCGTGTATCGGTCCAGTTCTAAGTGCTATCGTCGCTATATCTGCTACAGAAAGTGGCGCTTACGGAGTTATACTAACAGGGTTATACTCCCTTGGTCTAGCATTGCCATTTATAATTATTTCCATACTATCATCTGCTGTAATTAAGCATTTTGTTAAGCTTAGAAAATACATGTCAGCTATGAAAAAGATAGGTGGAGCTTTGGTAGTTATTATGGGGATACTTCTTATAACAGGACAGCTTAGTGCAATATCTGGATTCTTTTTAAGAATGTAATATGAAGAAAGGAAATATTATGAAGAAATTAAGTATATTTTTAGTAGCCTTAATCTGTGTTTTTACTTTAGGTGCTTGTGGAAAGGCAGATGATAATAAGATGGAAAACAAGAATGAAAGCAAAATGGAACAGAGTTCAGATAAGGAGAGACCGGCTGTAGATTTTGAACTCAAAGATTTAGAAGGAAATATTCATAAATTAGAAGATTATAAAGGAAAGAAAGTTCTGATAGAGTTCTGGGCTTCTTGGTGCCATATTTGTGTAGATAATATGCCACATATAAGCGAGCTTGTAAAGGATGAGAATAAAGGCTTTGAAGTTATCACTGTCATTGCACCTGAAATTGGTGGAGAGCAGTCTTTAGATAATTTTAAAAAGTGGTTTAAAGAAAAGGGATACACAAATATTCCTGTGCTTGTTGATGAAGGTGGTCAGCTTCAGCGTGCTTACGGTGTTAGAGCCTTCCCAACAAATGTTATTTTAGATAGTAACCACAATGTGGATACAGTGATACCGGGTGCAATTCCTGATGAAAATCTAAGACAAATATTCTCAGAACTAAAATAAATATATAAAAAGAAATAGTTTAAGCAGATAAATAAATGATAAGGTGATAAAAGGGAGGTAAATTGATTTATACCTCCCTTTGCTGTATACTCTAAATATATTGATTATTATCATAGAGAGGAAGATATTATGCTTAAGAATAAAAATATTGTAGTTGGAATAACAGGTGGTATTGCAGCTTATAAGGCGTGTGATGTCATTAGCGGTCTAAGAAAGCTAGGAGCAAATATACATCCTATTATGACTACGTCAGCGAAGGAGTTTATAACACCTATGACGGTGCAGACTATCAGCAATAACAAAGTTACTTATGATATGTTCAAAGAAGTAGATAGTTGGGAAGTTGAGCACATTGAGTTAGCTAAGAAAGCTGATCTTTTTTTAATTGTGCCGGCAACAGCTAACTTCATAGGTAAGATGGCAAATGGAATAGCTGATGATATGCTCAGCACAACAGTAATGGCTACGAAAGCAGACGTTATGTTAGCTCCTGCTATGAATACTAATATGTTTGAAAATAAAGTTGTTCAGGGGAATATAAATAAGTTAAAGGATATGGGAAGCCTTGTAATTGAGCCGGATAGTGGACTTCTAGCCTGTGGAGATGTGGGTAAAGGAAAGCTAGCTAAACCGGAAGATATTATCGAAGAAGTAGTTACTTATTTTACAAAGAAGCAATATGACCAAGACTTTAAAGGAAAGACGATAGCTGTTACAGCAGGACCGACTTGTGAATCTATAGACCCGGTAAGATATATTACAAATAGATCTTCAGGGAAGATGGGATATGCCATAGCAAAGGCTGCTGTTCTTAGAGGTGCGGAAGTTACTTTGGTATCAGGAAAGACAAGTCTTGATAAGCCGAAAGGTCTTGTCAATTTTGTAGATATTGAAAGTGCAGATGACCTTTATCTAGCGATGCTAGAGGAGATTAAAAAGAACGATATACTTATACAGAGTGCGGCAGTAGCAGATTATCGACCAAAAGAGTATTCCGATAAAAAGATAAAGAAGAAGGATGGAGATTTGTCTATTGAGCTTACTAGGAATAAGGATGTTGCTCTTGAATTGGGTAAAATGAAAGGAAATAAAATCCTTATAGGCTTTGCTGCAGAGACCAACGACATTACAGATAATGCTAAACGAAAAATAGAAAAGAAAAATTTAGACTTTATTGTAGCCAATGATCTTAAACAGGAAGGTGCTGGATTTAAGGGAGATACTAATATCGCTAAAATTATAGACAAAGAAGGTAATATAGAGCAGCTGGATCTTATGAGTAAAGATGAATTGGCACATAAGATTTTAGATAGGGTGGCAAAACTTCTTTAGGAGGCGCAAGTAAAATGCTAGCAAATGTATTAAAAGAACAAAAAGAATATTTTTTAGGAGGATCTACAAGGGCTTATAGAAGCAGAATGACTGCTATTCATAAACTAGAAAAAGCCATAAGAGCTAATGAAATGAAGTTTTATAAAGCCTTTTTAGATGATTTTGGCAAATCCTCATTTGAGGTCTATATGACGGAAATGGGGAGAATCTATAAATGTTTTAGAGATATAAAGAAAAACTTGGCTGACTGGATGTCGGTAGAACAAGTAAAAACTCCATTCAATATGTTGCCAGCAAAGAGTTTTATAATGAAAGATCCCTATGGGTCAGTATTGATCATTGCTCCAAACAATTACCCTCTAGCTCTCGCCATAGAGCCGCTTATAATGGCCATTGCAGCAGGAAACACAGCCTGTCTAAAGCTGGCGGAAGCTACTGTCAGAGTTTCAAATCTAATTGAGGAAATAATAAGTTCAACCTTTGATAGAAAATTTGTATATGTTATAAGAGGAGCTGTCAAGGAGACTGAGGAGGCAATACACCTTCCCTTCGATAAGATATTTTTTACAGGAAGCACAAGAGTTGGAAAGCTTGTTATGAGAGCAGCATCTAATCATCTTACTCCTATAGCTTTAGAGCTTGGAGGTAAGAGCCCAGCTATTGTTGGGAAAAGTGCAAACTTATCACTTTCGGCTAAAAGAATAGCGAGAGGGAAACTGATTAACTGTGGACAAACATGTATAGCTCCTGATTATGTCTTAGTTCATAAATCTGTAAAAGATAGATTTATTAACGAATTAAAAAAAGCGTTTATATCTTTTTACGGAACAGATCCACAAAATAATGAAGAGTTTACTAAAATGATAAACACTGACTATACTCACAGAATGAAAAGGCTTCTTGAGGAAACGTCAGGAGAGACAGTTTTTGGTGGAAGAGTAGATATGTCTTCTTCCTATGTTGCACCTACTATTGTGGATAAGGTTGATTGGGAAGATACATTGATGAAGGAGGAAATTTTTGGACCTATTCTTCCTATAATAACTTTTGATGATATTGATGTTGAAATAAGTCGATTAGGTAAGATGGATAAAGCATTATCTCTATATATTTTCTCAAGAAGTAGAAAAGAAATTATGAAGATATTGAAAACTATATCTTTTGGAGGAGGAATGGTGAACGATACTCTTCTTCACTTTGCAAATGATAATTTGCCTTTTGGTGGAGTTGGAGCATCAGGTATGGGAAAAAGTCATGGAAAATGGGGTTTTGATGAATTTGTGCATAAAAAGGCTATAGTTAAAAGACCTAGCATATTTCAAATTGACTTTTTAAAACCACCATATAGAAATAGGCATAAACTTTTAAAATTCTTTTATAGATAAAATAAACACCAAACTACATAATGCAGTTTGGTGTTTTTTCTTACAGTTTAGATGTATCGATACCATTAAATTGTTTTAAAAAGTTTCTTAGCTTCATTCTTATTTGATCAGCTCCGCCTTTAATATTACTTTCTATATTTACCGGCATAATAGGATCGTGAAGTGATTTTCTCACAAGAGCCCATCCATCACCATTATCCTTATCAAACTTTATTCTGATACCTTCAAAATTTGGCTCTACTAAGCTAGTACCACAATGACATTTTGAGCAGACTGATGCTACATCGTCTGGATCTACAGGGCTTCCGATGCAGTCCTCCGCATTTACCCATGCCTTGAGCCAAGCTATGATATTATCGCCATAAGCTGAGAAGTCGGAATGTACTATAGGAAGTCTTATTTCAGCAATTTCTTCAGCTTCCTTTAATGAAGAGATAAGAGTTGATATGGAAGAGCCTTGATCTTTTAGCTGAGCTGCCTTAATAACAATTTTTGTTGCAAGGTATGCACCATCGTCAAGAAAGAAGTTTTCTTTCATAGCTGCATGACCTGATGTTTCAATAGCAAGCTGGCAGTCCTGTCCCTCTTTATTAAGTTCTATAGCCTTATCGATAACATTCTTATAGCCTCTCTTATATCTCAGATGTTTAAGCTTAAGATCGTTTTCTATGAACTCTGTTAGAAAATCAGAAGTTATAGAGTCAGTAACTATTGTTGTTTCAGGATAATCATCCGCAACTAGAGCAGCAGCTAAAGCCACTATTTTGTTTCTAGATATTTCATTTCCTGTATTATCTACGGCGGAAGACCTATCAACATCTGTATCAAAAATGATTCCAATGTCGGCACTATTTTCTATTACAGCTGAAGAAATGGCTTTCATAGCATCCTTATCCTCAGGGTTTGGTATATGATTTGGGAAATTTCCATCTGGATCAAGGTATAGACTTCCATCTATATTAGCTCCAAGAGGTTTAAGTACACTCTCTGCGTAGAATCCACCGGAACCATTTCCTGCATCTACAACAATTTTCATGCCTTTTAGAGGCAATTCCCCTTTATTTAATGAGTCTTTTATAAAAGCTTTAAGATGATTAGAATAAAGCTCCATTAAATTTGTAGTTTGAATATTTGCATTAGATATAGATAAATCAGTTTTTAAGTCTTCTATATTATCCATATATTCTTCAGCGTAATTTAATATAGTGCTGATATCGTTTTTATTTGCGCCACCCTCTTCGGTGAAAAATTTAAATCCATTTCTATTGGTTGGTAGATGAGAGGCTGTAATCATAATTCCGGCATCAGCTTTTATAGAATCAAACTTGGTAGACATAAACATTGCCGGTGTTGAAGCAAGACCGCAATCAAGTACAGTTGCACCTGCACTGGAAAGAGCTTTTGATAGACTGTTAAGTAGACTTTCTCCAGAAAGCCTGCTGTCTCTACCAACAGCAATTTTTAGACTTTTAGCTTCTTTATTAAGTTTTTCTGATAATAATTTAACGTGCGAAAATCCTATGGCAATAGTCTCATTTTCCCCTAAATTTACAGCTTCATGAGGGTTGGTGTCAAGTGCAACTCCTCTTATATCACTACCATTTTGCAACTTTTTTATTGTCATAATAGCTCCTTTGCTTTATAATTAGTAATGAAAATATTATATTACATAGTAAGATAAAAAGAAAGTTAATGCAATTATTAAGTTTAAAAGGAGAGATTTTATGAAGGGATTTGAACAAGCTCTTAATGAGTATCTTAACGTAATAAATGACTTCATGTATGGAAAATTCCTTATTTTCCTATTAGTTGTTTGTGGTTTGTACTTTACAATAAGAACTAAAGGTGCTCATATTAGATTATTCCCTGAGTCTATCAGATGTGTTAGAGAAAAGGGTGAAGAAGGAAAGATTTCATCATTCCAGGCTTTGATGGTAGCGACAGCTTCAAGAGTAGGTACTGGTAACATCGCAGGTGTAACATCAGCTATCGTACTGGGTGGAGCAGGTGCTATATTCTGGATGTGGGTTATGGCAATAGTAGGTGGAGCTTCTGCTTTCATTGAGTCAACACTTGCTCAGGTTTATAAAGAAAAAGATGGAGACACTTATAAAGGTGGTCCAGCTTACTATATAGAAAGAGCTTTAGGCATGAGATGGTTAGGAATCATATTTGCTGTATTCTTAATCCTAACTTTTGCTTTTGGATTTAATGGATTACAGTCTTATACTATAGCATCAGCGTTCCAGACATATGTACCTGACTTTAGTAACTCTATGGCTCCAATGATCATCGGTGCTATACTAGCGGTTTATGCAGCAGTTATGTTCTTTGGTGGAGCTAAGACTATAGGTACAATTTCATCTATACTAGTTCCAATTATGGCTGTTTTATATATCTTAGCTGGTTTAGCAGTACTTGTGTTAAATATAGATAAGCTAGGTGCAGCTTTTGGATACATATTTGAATCAGCATTTGACTTCAAGGCTATATTTGGTGGATTTGCAGGTTCTGCTATGGTACTTGGAATAAAGAGAGGTCTATTCTCTAACGAAGCTGGTATGGGTTCTGCTCCTAACGCAGCTGCTACAGCAGATGTTTCTCACCCAGCTAAGCAGGGTCTAGTACAGGTTCTTTCTGTATTCATCGATACTATTATTATCTGTACAACTACAGGCTTTATTGTTCTTCTAGCTGGTCCTCTAGGTGCTATGGGTCCAGATGGAAAACCATTAAACGGTATTCCTTTTGTTCAGGAAGCTTTAAATAGCCAGTTCGGTTCTTTAGGTATACATTTCGTTACAGTTTGTATCGTTCTATTTGCAGCTACATCAATCATTGGTAACTTCTACTATGTAGAAATCAACATTAAATACATAAGCGAAAATAAAACATTCATGCTAATCATGAAAGTTCTTGCTGTAGCTATGGTATTTGTTGGTGCTATGGTTGACCTAACAACTGCTTGGAACTTAGCAGACGTAATCATGGGTGGAATGGCAGCTATCAATATTTTAGCGATGTTCCTACTAGGCAAGAAGGCTATCCTTGTTATTCAGGACTATGAAAGACAGAGAAAAGAAGGAAAAGATCCAGTATTTAAAGCAGCAGATGTTGGTATAACAGATACTGATTACTGGAAATAATTAAGAATTATAAAGCACATTGGACTTAGTTTCGATGTGCTTTTTTTTATTTTTTGAAAAAATTTGAAAAAAACTATTGACTTTATTCAAATAAAGCGTTATAGTATAAAAGTAATCAGAGATATAACTGAATAAGAAAATAAAATGTGAAAATTTGGAGGATACTATGAAGATTAAAAATGTATTAAAAGCAGGAGCGCTTTGTTTGTTAATTGCTGGTAGCATTGGCTTATCAGGTTGTGGAAATAATGATGATGCAAATAAGGGAGATGACTTTAAGAGTCAGTTGGCACAAGAAGGAAAGTTGATAGTAGGTCTTGATGACACTTTTGCTCCTATGGGATTTAGAGATGAAAATGGAGAGTTAGTTGGCTTTGATATTGAACTCGCTAAAGAAGTTGGAAAAGAGCTAGGTGTTGAAGTAGAGTTTAAACCGATAGCATGGGCATCAAAAGAACTAGAACTTAAATCGAAAAACATAGACTGTATATGGAACGGAATGTCAGTTACTCCAGAAAGAGAAAAATCGATGGCTCTTTCAAATAAATACTTGGATAATACTATTATTCTTATGACAGAAAAAGGTAAGGATGTAAAGATAGCGAAGGAAGCAGATCTTAAAAAGTATAAGATAGCTACTCAAGATGACTCATCTGCTCTTGAAACTATGAAGAGACTTGATTCATATAAGGATATTGAGAAAAATATATCTACTTATCCGGACTATGACAAGGCTTTGCTTGATTTAAAAGCGGGAAGAGTTGATGTTATAGCAATAGATCAGGTTTTGGGTGAGTATAAAAATACTAACTTAAATGGAAGTTTAGAAGTTTTAGAATACAAACTAGGAAATGATGCGTATGCTATAGGATTTAGAAAAGATGATGAAAAGCTTAGAGATGCTGTAAATGATGCTTTAAAGAAAGTTATAGACAACAAGAAAGCTGAAGAGATCAGCATGAAATGGTTTAATAAAAATATTGTAATTTTTGAAAGTTTAAATAAATAACATAATGAGTATATATAGGTGCAACAAAAAATTGTTGCACCTATTATTTTTTTGATAATTAAATTATAATTCAATAAAATTTATGGTAAAATGTTCAAGTTAAAATATTTATAGGAGGATAATTAATGAATAGAATGTAATCAAAGGAAGTAAAGCAGAAAAATTGGAAGGCCCGAAAGAAGAACGGTGCATGGATATTTTCATGTGCTCTAATGCTTTCATCTGTAATGGCTATGCCGACTTTTGCTAATGAAGCTGTAACAGCAGAACAGGTTGATGCAAATAAGGAAATTGTATCTGAAGTAAATGTGAATAATGAAATGACAACTGAGAGTGGGGAGCCGAATAAAGAGGCTGCTCCTTTAAGTGCTAGGTCTGCTTTTAGAAGCGCTGTAGTGGCAAATGCACCTACTGTAGAGCCGCAGACTAATGGAGATGTTCTTATTAAATTACCACAAGACAATGCAGATATAACAAATCTAACTGTTACATATATAGATCAAGAAACAGGGGATGAGTATGTAGTTGAAGGAGTTAAAGAGAACGGTGTTTGGTCTATTCCAAATAGAGTTAGAACATACGCTGTTAAGATAAATCCAGAAAGAATAGTTGCAGATGAAGCTCAAGCAGCTAAACTAGGAAAGCCGGTAGGTACCATAACAATACCAGCAGCACTAGTAAAAGATGGAAGTGAAGTAAAAGCGCAAACTGGTATAGCAGGTAATGGTGTTTTTACATCTAGCGATGAAGTAGTTGGAGTAGCTAAAAAAGATGTTGTTGCTCAAATCAAAACTGACTATGATATAACTTTTGATGTACCAAATCTTGCTAATAGACCAACTGATAGAGGGTTTGTATTTAACGAGGATAAGAGTTCTCTAATATATTTCTATAATGTAGATGATAAAACTCAGTTCTCTGCAAGAGATGTCTTGAAAGTAATAAATGCTGCACCGAAGACTGGAAAAGATTTTAGAGCGCTGGATGGAACAGAAAAATATAAGGCAGAAGCTTTTATGTGGAAGGAAAACGATAATGGATTCTCATTAATCCATACAGAACCTTATAAGAATTTTTATAGATTGGATGGATATCTTACAGAAATTTTAGATTTGATCGAGCCGATAAACCACTGGGGAGATGTTGCTATATATCCAAATGTTCCTCTTTATGGAAATCTAAAAAGAAATATAGCTGGATTTCTTTTAGCTACAGGAACTCAACCAGTTAAGGTAGACGTTTCAGAAGCGGTTACTTCGATAGCAATTCCTGAAAGAAATGCTTCTACAGCATTTGATTTGCAAGGCAGCTGGGCTAAAGCTAATGATAACGATGAAAAAGAATACGGCGTTATACCTGGATCTATACAGAGAAGATTCTTAGTTAATACTCAGTATGTTTTCAACAGTGCAGGCGAATATAAAAAATATAGAGCGAATCCAGATGGAAGCAATGCAGATGGCATAAACTCTGTAGAAAATATAATGAATGTTTATTTTGTTGGTTATACAGAGCTTCCGCCAGCACCTGTGGTAACGCCAAAAGATAATGGTGGTGCAACTGTATCTTTAAGTGAAAAGCCTTACCCTAATGAAATTGTTGAACTTACAGTAGAATATACTAAGGAAGACGACTCTAAGGCTACTATTACAGCTAAAAAGACTAATGGTAACTGGGAGCTTACAACGCAAGTAGAAGGAGTTTCAATAGATCCAGCAACAGGAGTAATAACTTTTGTTCCAGATGCGATAAAAGATGATAGTCCGATAACATCAACTGTAAAAGATAATTTGGGCAAAACTTCAAAGGTAGGTGAAGGAACTTCTAAGTACGATATCATTATGCCAGAACTTACATTTGTTAAAAATCCAGATGATCTAACTGATGCAGAGAAAACTTCTGTAGAGGAAGCTGTGAGAAAAGCTAACCCTAACTTCCCAGAGAACACAAAAGTTGAAGTTGGCACAGATGGCTCAGTTACTGTTACATATCCTGATGGAAATGTTGAGATGATAACTCAAGATAAGACAGTTAGAAAAATTCCTACTACTGAAGTAATCTTCGTTAAAGATACAGACAAGCTAACAGATGAAGAAAAGACTAAAGTAGAAGATAAGCTAAAGGAAATGAATCCTGACTTACCAAAGGATATTGTACTTGTAGTAGCAGATAATGGAAATCTTACTGTGACTTATCCAGATGGAGCTATCATTGAAATTGAGCCAGCTAAAACAGTTAGAAAAATTCCTACTACTGAAGTAATCTTCGTTAAAGATACAGACAAGCTAACAGATGAAGAAAAGACTAAAGTAGAAGATAAGCTAAAGGAAATGAATCCTGACTTACCAAAGGATATTGTACTTGTAGTAGCAGATAATGGAAATCTTACTGTGACTTATCCAGATGGAGCTATCATTGAAATTGAGCCAGCTAAGACAGTTAGAAAGATACCTACGACCGAAGTTATAGAAGTTGTAAATATAAATATGCTAACAGATGAAGAAAAAGTTAAAGTTGCAGATAAGTTAAAGGAGATGAACCCTGATTTACCAAAGGATGTGAAGATAGTGGTAGCAGATAATGGAGAGCTTACTGTAACTTACTCCGATGGAACAGTGTTTGTTATTTCTCAAGAAAAAACTGTAAAGATGATGCCAGCGGTTGATATGCCAGAAGCTAACAAACCAGCAGAGACACAAAAAATGAAGCCAAAGACTATGAATAAAGCAAAGTCGCCAAAAACTTCTGATAATAGTGCAGTTGAAGGAACAGTTTTAGGTGGGATTCTATCAGCTGGAGCTATAGCTTTACTAAAGAGAAAGAAAATAGAAAAATAATTTTTATATGTATAAAGAGAAAGTGTAGAAGCTTTCTCTTTTTTTATTGAAAAAATACTATGATTATATGAATAATTTCTTATTTAAGTACAAATTTATTTACTAAAGAGAGGTATAATTATGGTATAATAGTTCTATTATGATAAAATACGAATGATAGATAATTCATTTGTAAAATCAATGGTTTTGTGGTGAATTTTCTTTGAAAGGATATATTTATGGAGCAAATATTTAGTTACTTGCCACTCATGTTTGAGGGCTTGGAAAAAACTATAATATTATTTTTTATAACCTTAGCTTTATCCTTACCTTTAGCTCTTCCGATTGCTTTAGGTGAAGAGAGTAAAAATAAGGTTGTATCTTTTATTTTTAAAACTTACGTTTTTATATTTAGAGGAACTCCTTTAATGCTTCAGTTGTTCTTCTTTTACTTCTTTTTTCCAATAGTTCTAAATATAAGAATTTTTGATGATTTTCAGACAGCTTGTTTAACTTTTGTACTAAACTATGCTGCTTACTTTGCGGAAATTTATAGAGGCGGAATGAACAGTATAGACAAGGGTCAGTATGATGCAGCCTTTGCTTTAGGCTTGTCTAAAAGACAGACATTGTTTGGAATAGTAATACCACAGACGATGAAAGTTATACTACCGCCTATTTCCAATGAAACTATTACTCTTGTTAAGGACACTGCACTTATTATGGTTATAGGGGCTGCAGACTTAATGAAGATGACAAGCAGCATTGTAAATAGAACAAATGATATTACCCCATTATTTGTTGCGGCTGTAATATATTTGATTATGACTTTTATTCTTACAATCATATCAGGGCGACTAGAAAAGTATTTCTCCAGATATGATGAGCGAGGTGAATAATATGAAACACATTTTAAAGATGGAGAATATTGTAAAGGAATACGAAGGAAATAGAGTTCTTGACGGCGTTGATTTTTCTATTGAAAAAGGAGAAACTGTATCAGTTATAGGACCTTCTGGTTCAGGAAAAAGTACTCTTTTGAAGTGTATAAATGGGCTTGTTAAGATTACTTCCGGAGATATGATTTTAAATGGAAGTACAGGAATGGTTTTTCAGCATTTCAACTTATTTCCTCATATGACATGCATTGAAAATATAATGTATGCACCTATGAAAGTTAAAAAAATATCTAAATCTGATGCTGAAGCAAAAGCTGTAAGTCTTCTTGAAATGGTAGGCCTTTCAGATAAAAGAGATGAATATCCAAACCACCTGTCTGGTGGACAGCAGCAAAGAGTTGCTATCGCAAGAGCTTTGGCTATGGAGCCTGATCTTATGCTATTTGACGAGGCTACTTCTGCACTTGACCCTGAAATAACAGGAGAAGTGTTGGAAGTTATGAAAAAGATGGCAAAGGATCATGTTACTATGATAGTTGTAACTCATGAAATGGGATTTGCAAGAGAAGTTTCTGACAGAGTAATATTTATGGATAAAGGTAAGATTGTGGAAGAAGGTAAACCGCAAGAAATTTTCCAGAACACCAAGAGTGAGAGATTGAAGAACTTCTTAGGTGTAGTTCTAAATGACTATGTTCCACAAGATACAAAATAGATAATGAGAAAATTTGAAATATAAACTTTAAAATACCCTACAACCTAAGTTGCAGGGTATTTTTATATATTATGTAACTTTAGTAATTATCCCTTTAGAAAATTTGTGTTTTTAAGAGCAGTAAATATTCTGTCTTCTGCACCTGGTACATCTTTTTCTATTTGGTCTAATAAATTCTCTGTTGCCCTTCGTTTTGTAATTTTGTCTACGGGACAAGGGCTTGAAATTACAGGAAGAGAAAGGCTATCTACTAATGATATAATCTCTTCTTCTTTTACATATATGAGAGGTCTTATAAGATGAATTTCTGCATCAGACATAAAGGAAATCGGACTTATAGACTCGTATTTACCGTTATACAGAAGGTTCATCATTGCTGTAGTTATCATATCTTTTTGATGATGTCCCAATGCAAGTTTGTTACAACCTATCTTTTTTATGTTTTTATTTAAGATACCTCTTCTCATCGTGGAACATAATGAGCAAGGATTTTTTTCTTTTCTCTCCTCGAAAATTAAATTAGCAAGTTGCGTATGTATTATTGTCAAATCAAGACCTAAATTTTTACAGAAAGCTTCCACCATAGAGGTATCAAAGTTTTCAAAGCCCATACTCACCATTACAGGATGTATGGAGAAGTTCATATCCTTTTGCATGCTTATGCCTTTTAATGCGTATAACAGAGCAAGGCTGTCTTTTCCACCGGATATACCAACAGCAACTTTATCATTTTCTCCTATCAAATCATAGTCTTTAATAGCTTTTTTAACTTTTCCATATAGGCTGGAAATTTTCATATTTATAGACCTCTTTTCTAAGTAAGTAAACCCATTATACCATATGAAGAATAGCTTTATCTTTGAAGATATAAAAATATTGAATACAAAGGAATTTTGAAGCTGTCTAAAGTTGCTTTTTCGTTGCAAAATTAAGCATTTTAGTGTATAATATTAAACCGTAGAATTAGAATTTATTTTTGTGGAAGGCTTTGAAAAAATGGGAAATATCGAACTAAAACTAAATATAAGTAGATTAGACTTAATTCTAGCAGGTAGTGTGGTTTTAATAGCACTTATTTTGTTCATCGGTTTTATAGTTTGGCTTGTTAAAAGCTCAAGACAAAATAAGGCGTTAAAGTCAATTGATATGAGGTTGGCGCAGAACGCAAAATCTGATGAATCTAAAGGCAGAGATAAAGCTAGCCATACTGTAAGGGAATACGTTTATATCGATAACAGTGGAAATAAAACTGTAAGAAAAGAACAGATTCATGAAGAGGAAAGTTCAGCTGATGAAATGAAGAACTCTGCTCAAGAAATAACTGAAGCTAAAAAAGAAGATATTGTTATGAATGAAGAGGGTTCCGATTCTCATGAAGTTCAAAGCAAGCCTATCAAAGAAACGCTAAATGATAGCAAGAGCAGTATTGAAAGTGAGTTTGAAGAAGACTTAGAAGTAGATGTTATGGCTGAAATTCAAAAGATGCTTAAGACTACTGAAAGCTATCAGATGCCTAAGCTAAACAAAGATGAGTATAACGTAGGTAAGAGTGGAAAAACCTACTCAAGAGAAGATATCGAAAATATTATTAAAGATTAAGTGAGGAATTTATGTTTTGTCATGAATGCGGACAATTTTTAACGGGAAAAGAAAACTTTTGTAGTTCTTGTGGAACAAAGGTTAAATACGATGAGCCTGTTAATAAAAAGGTGGATGAGGAAGCAGTTGAATCAATAGGATTTGCGCAGGATAGTCATGTTTTATCTGAAAGTCCTAAGTCTAAAATGCCAGATATGAATTGGAACTTATCAGAATTCACACCTAAGGCAGAAAAAAAGGAAAATCCTGTTATTTTCTGGAGAACAGAAGATATGTTTATGGGAAGAGAGCTCAAAGAAGATAAAGTGAGAAACTCTTTTACAGATATGGATGACAAAAAAGAGACTGATGTTGATAATGACAATGGTGAAAATAAAGAAGATTCTTTTGAAGTTCCTGATATTTTCAATCAGAAAAAAGATGATGATAAACCAAGCTTCTTGAAAGGTTTAGATGATTTCGAAACGGAAGAATTAACAGCTAGCTCAAGTGAATTATCTGAAGTTGCAAAAAAAGAATACCCTGCTTATGAAAACAGTGAGCTTGGTCTTGTTATAGATAATAGTGATCAAGGAAGCAGTTTTGAAGATGTAGGTTCCGTTGATTTGAAAGAATCTCTATCGGATGAGCCTGAGGTAGAAATTGAACAGCCTAGCAGCAATCTGGGAGTTGAAATTGTTGGAGATGGAGACAAGGAAATTCCTATAAGCAATGAACCAGCTCTTACAAGTGTTATTCTAGGAGAGAAAGAAATTGAAAATCTAGAAGCGATTATCAATGAAGCTAAAAGACAAGAACAAGAAGAAATTGAGGATATTAGCATTAGTTTATTTGATGAAATAGCTGATAACGTTGTTGATACTTTGGAAAATTCTAGGATTGATGAAGAAAAGAAGAGAATCGATAAGTTTTATACTTTCAATAAAAAGAAAGAGGAATTCCAAAGACTTCTTGATAAAGAATATGAAAGAATTGAAAACAATATAGAGAAGGGTGGATTAGAAGAGGCAGTCTCAGGATTTATAGATGTTGAGGTAGGAAAAGATGTTGAAGGTACTTCTCAGTTAGAAGAGATGATAAAGGCAAGAGAGATGTTTTTTGATTCTCCTGTAACACTTGAGATAATCAATGATCAGGTTGAAAGTTCCGCTTCTGATGAAAGCCCGGTGAGCGACGAAGATATTGATAGCTATAAGCTTGAAGATGATAATCAAGAAGAAGATTCTTTAGCAGAAGAACAAGGAGAAAATATTGAAGAAGTTATTTCTGAGAATGCTCAAGAACTTAGAGAGCAGATGGCATTAAAAACTTTAGAAGAAAATGACTCTCCAGAAGATGCTAAAGAGGATGTATCTTCTTCTGAGGATCATGGTGACTTTATCTTAGATAAAGTTTCTGACAAAGAAGGGAAAGTTACTTTTGAACCATCGAAAGATGAAGAGAACAATTCTTCTGAAAAGCCTGAATTTCTTAGAGAGAAGAACACATATGTACAGGTTCCTTTTGTTGATGAAGAAGAAAAAGGTCTATCTGTTCAAGAAGAAAGAGAATCTCAGACTCCTGAAGGAATAAAGGTTGATGAAGGTCAGAATGGTGAGCCTGCTAGGGTAATAATAGATCCTAAAAAGCAAGATGAAATCGATAGAGAAGAAAAAGATAGAATAGGTGATGAATTCTTTGCAGAAGAAGAGCTTCCAAAGAGAAGTAAATTTGTAAGCTTTTTAATAGGACTACTTATTGTCTTATTAATCACAGTTGGAGGACTGTTTGCTATAAGAGTTACTATGCCAACTTCTTATATATCTCAATATATAGATGAGGTTTCCACTAAGATTTTAAATTTATTTAATTCTGATACTTCTGATGAAAAAGTGAAGGTTTCAGAGCCTAAAAAGGAAGAAATTGAAGTTAACCCTTCTGATGAAAAGACTGATGAAAGCAAGGATATTGTTGAAAAGTCTGTGGAGACAGAAAAGAAGCAGCAGTAATACTGCTTGGAGGATTATATGAAAAAGTTGAATTCGAAAGATAAGCTTAAAATATTGTTTATATTGATTCCGATATTTGGGGCAATAATATATGCTTTTTCAGACTATATTATTGATTATCTATGGTTCAAAGAGCTTGGATATGTGAGTGCTTTCTTTAAAAAACTGTTTACACAGTTAAAGATAGGACTACCAATATTCTTTGTTGTTACCATAGTATCCTACATTTATTTTAAGAGCTTGAAAAAGAGCTATTTTAGTAAGATTGCATCTGAAAAGATAGAAAATCCTAGGAAGATAAACGCTATATCTTGGTTGATGGGAATACTTTTAGGAGGAATAGCAGCTCTTGCAGCTTCATCAAAACTTTGGTTTAGTTTTCTTCAGTTCTCAAATAGCACTGACTTTGGATACTCAGATCCAATATTTAATCTAGATGTATCCTTTTATGTATTTAAATTAGACTTTCTAAAAGATTTAGTCTTCTTCTTTGTAGTATTACTATTTGTATATCTGATTTTGACAGGAATATATTACTTTGTGTTGATGGGTCTAAGACCACCTAGAGTATTTAAGAGCGAAAAAACAGGTTTTGAAGAAGCTGATAGATTTGATGCAGAAGAACAAAAACAGTATGAAGATTTGAAAGAAGAAAACTTAGGCGATATTCTTAAGAGTAAGCTTGGTAGCTTCAAAACAGAGAGAAAGAAGCTAGATAATGAGAACCTTAAAAATATATTTACTATCGCTTCAAAACAGCTTATAGTAGCGGGATCTCTGATTCTCGTTTTAATAGGTGTAACCTTCGTTTTAAAACAATTTGATTTATTGCACAACCATAGAGGAGCAGTTTATGGTGCAGGCTTTACTGATGTTACAGTTACCTTGTGGTCATATAGAATATCGGCTGTTCTTGCATTCTTAGGGGCAATACTTTTAATAATTGGAGTAAAAAAGCATAGTATAAAACTTATTGCTATGGCGCCTGTAGCTATAGTTGTTGTTAATATCCTTTCTGTAGGTGCAGGAATTGCAGTTCAGAACTTTATAGTATCTCCTAATGAGATTTCTAGAGAAACACCTTACCTAGAGAGAAATATTAAATTTACACAAAAGGCTTACGGTCTAGAAAATATTGATGTAAAGGATTTCCCGGCAAATAACGGACTTACAGCTGCTGATATAGCTAAAAATGATCCTACTATATCAAATATAAGAATAAACGATTATAAACCGACAGAGAAATTTTACAATCAGACTCAGTCTATAAGACAGTATTATAAGTTCAATGATGTGGATGTCGATAGATATAACGTTAATAACGAGTACACGCAGACATTCTTATCTGCAAGAGAAATAGATGATGAGAAGATAACACAAACTTGGCTTAATAAACACCTAAAATATACTCACGGATATGGTATTACTCTCTCGAGAGTTGATACTGTAACTGCAAGCGGGCAGCCATCTATGTTAGTAAAGAATATTCCACCAAAGTCAGATGTGGAAGAAATCGATTTAACGAGACCTGAAATTTACTTTGGTGAAAGTACAGATGACTATGCCGTAGTTGGCACTAATGAAGATGAGTTTGATTATCCTGATGGAGATAAAAATAAATATACAAGGTATGAAGGCACAGCTGGTATAAAGCTTAATTTCTTTAACAGAATACTTTTCGGTATAAGAGAAAAGAGCTTCAAGCTGATAGTTTCATCAAATATTAATAGTGACTCTAAGATTATAATCAATAGGAATATAAAGCAGAGAGTCCAAAAGATAATGCCGTATCTTGATTATGATAAAGAGCCATACATGGTAGTAGAAAAAGGAAGGCTATTTTGGATAATAGATGCATATACATCTAGCTCAAACTTCCCTTACTCTGAACCATATAAAATAAATGGTAAATCGGTTAATTACGTTAGAAACTCAGTTAAGGTTGTAATCGACGCTTACAACGGGGATGTGGAATTTTACATAGTGGATGAAAATGATCCAATCGCTGCAAGTTTCAAGAAGATTTATCCGAAGTTATTTAAAGAGATGTCTGAAATGCCGGAAGAAATAAGAAAGCATATAAGATATCCAAATGAGTTATTTAAGACTCAGGCTCAGGTTTATAGCAGATACCACATGGAAGATGCGAGTGTTTTCTACCAGAATGAAGATCACTGGGATATAGCCAAAGAAATCTACGGTACTGAGGAAGTTGAGATGAACCCAAACTACTACATTATGAATCTACCAGGAGAGAGTAATGCAGAGTTTGTAAATACAATACCGTTTACCCCTAAAGATAAGAAGAATATGACGGGTATTATGCTAGCTAGAAATGATGGTGAGCATTATGGTAAATTGGTGCTGTTTAAGCTTCCTAAGAGCAAGGTTGTTTATGGACCTAGACAGATTGAAGCTCAGATTGACCAGCATCCTGAAATATCAAAAGAATTTTCTTTGTGGAACAGTTCGGGCTCTGAATATTTCAGAGGAAATATGTTTGTAATTCCTATAGAAGATTCCCTTCTATATGTTGAGCCAGTATACTTAGAGGCATCCGAATCATCAATTCCAGAAGTAAAGAGAGTCATTGTTGCTTATGGTGATAAGATAGCCTACAAGAATACTTTAGGAGAGGCACTTAATGCTTTATTTGGGGATGGTGCTTCTAATGAGGAAGAGAAATTGACTCAGGCTGGAGAGGAAACACAAGCTGATATTATAAAGAATATATCAGAAGCTTATGAAAACGCTGTTGAAGCACAGAAAAATGGCGATTGGGCTAAGTATGGTGAATATATGAAAGAGCTTGAAGCAGGACTTAAGAAGCTTAAGTAATTTATTTTTTAGCAAGAAAGAACTTATTAACATCTTGCAAATTTAAAAATTTAAATATCCAAAGGTATTAGTCGCAGCAAGCTGCGACTAATACTGTTTAATACAGGAGGAATAGATGCTCAAATTTGATTTAGATAGAATGCTATATTGCATACCACCGGAGAAACATAGCTTAGAGGAGCTTACTAAGATTTTTAGAAAACATCCCGAAGTTAAGTTCGTATCCTTTGTTGGAATAGATATGATGGGAAATGACACAGATGAAAAAATTCCTATCTCAACTTTCCTTGATGATTTTTATCAACTGATGGAAAAAGGTGTTCAAACAGATGGCTCATCTGTAGTTTTACCTAAAATTGCAGATTTGAATAATGCAAAAGTTGATATCGTTCCAGATAGAGATGTAAATTGGTATGTAGATCACAATCTAATAAATCAAGACTTAGATACGGGTCTTCCTGTAGGTACTTTGAGAATACCAGCATTTTTGATACATAATGATACTGATGAAGTGGGCTCTAGATCTGTTTTAAAGAGAAGCGTTCAAGTTTTTGAAGAGGAGACTCTAAAAGCTATGAAAGAAAACCCATACATCTTCAATCATATAGATGTAGATTCCTATGATGATATAGAGGAGCTTGTTCTTACATCAGCTACAGAATTAGAATTTTGGGTGAAGACTCCAGATGACCAGAGGGATCTAGAGGAACTCTCAACAGCCCAAATGCTAAAAGAGCAGTATTGGAAGAGAACTGTAGGGCCTGTTAGAAGCGCCCTTGAGACATCTCTTATAATGCTTGATAAATATGGCTTTGGAATAGAAATGGGTCACAAAGAAGTAGGTGGTGCAAAAGCTAAAATGAGCAGTGCTGGTAAATATGACCAAGTTATGGAGCAACTTGAGATAGACTGGAAATACTCAACAGCTCTTCAGGCTGCGGACAATGAGAACATGGTTAAATATGTAATTAGAGATGTATTTAGAGTTCATGGGCTAGATGTAACTTTTGCGGCAAAGCCGATGCCGAAGATTGCTGGAAGTGGCGAACATACCCATCTTGGTGTTGCAGTTAAACTTAAAAACGGAAAGATAGTAAACATATTCAGCCCTACTGACTTACGAAAAGAATTTGCTAGTCCTATAGGCTTGGCGGCTCTCATGGGTTTGATGAAGAATTATGAAGCAGTCAACCCTTTTGTATCGCCAAATAACGATGCTTTCAATAGATTAAAACCTGGATATGAAGCTCCTGTTTGCGTAGTAACTTCATTAGGGCATGATCCAAATATGCCTTCGAGAAACAGAACTATACTTATTGGACTTATAAGAGATATTTCTAATCCTCTTGCAACAAGATTTGAACTTAGAGGTCCTTGTCCAAAATCTAATACATACTTAGTTATCGCATCAGCGTATATGGCGATGTTAGATGGAATAAGCGCAGCTCTTAGAGCAAATAAGATATCTTCTGACCTTGAATCCTCACTTTCAAAAGAATGGGGAGAAGAAGATTTTTACTTAGAAAGAGATAGAGCTTACAGAAGTGAAAAGAATGTTTATGAAGACTATAGTGAAGAAGAGAGAGATAAGTTTTTTGGTAAGGCTCCAAGAACTGTATGGGAAAACTTATGTGCTTTCGTAGATCATCCGGAAAAAATAGATGTTTTAAAGGTTGGCGATGTAATGACTCAGAAGACCATAGAATCTTTTGAAGCAGCCATTTTAAAGCAGTGGACTACGGAGCTTCACGATAGAATCATTCCAAATAACATGGAAGCTATAAGAAGTACAGTTAAGCTTCATAATGAAGAAACAGGTTCTGATTACGATGATCAAGCATGGAAAGAAATTGATAATCTAAGAAGAGAATTAGGAAAGAATACTTTAGCAAAAGATTGTTTGCTAGAGAGAATTATAAAAGCAACAGAGGCTGGGGAGTTTCAGCTAGCATCAGATTTACAGGTTGAAATGCTTGAAAAGATGGAACTTTTAGGTCAGCTTTATACAAAGTACAAAAAGAATTTATTTTAGAGAAGAGCAGGTGAAATATGTTAGATATAAAAAGAATTAGAGATGATTTTGATAAAGTTAAAGAAGCTGTTGAAAGAAGAATGCAAGGAAGCTATGGTATAGAGAACGTTCCTGTTTTAGATAGCAAGAGAAGAGAACTTCTAGGTATTGTTGAAGCTAAGAAAAATAAGCAATCTACAGTTTCTAAGCAGATTCCAGCTATGAAGAAAGCAGGTCAAGATGTTTCTAGCATAATGGCAGAAATGAAGACTCTTTCAGATGAGATAAAAGAGCTTGATAGTGAAGTTGCAGAAATAGAAAAATCAATAAAAGAAGCTATGCTAAATATTCCAAATACACCTAATCATAACGTTCCCGATGGAGCAGATGATAGTGATAACGTTGAAGTTAGAAAGGTTGGAGAGCCTAGAAAGTTTGATTTTGAAGAAAAAGCTCACTGGGATATTGGTACAGACTTAGACATTTTGGACTTTGAAAGAGCAGCTAAGATCTCTGGTGCAAGATTTACAGTTTACAAAGGATTAGGAGCTAGATTAGAGAGAGCTGTGATGAACTTCATGCTTGATCTACACACTACGGAGAACGGATTTACAGAAATTCTAGCACCTTTTATGGTTAACAGAGATGCTATGACAGGTACAGGTCAGCTTCCAAAGTTTGAAGATGATATGTTCCACGTTCCTGCCAAAGATTTCTTTATGATTCCTACTGCTGAAGTTCCTATTACAAACCTTAGAGCTAATGAAATTATGAGCGAGGAAGAACTTCCACTATATTATACTGGATTTACTCCTTGTTGGAGAAAGGAAGCAGGATCTGCAGGTAGAGATACTAGAGGTCTTATAAGACAGCATCAGTTTAATAAAGTTGAGCTAGTGAAATTTGTAAAGCCTGAAACATCTTATGATGAGCTAGAAAGCCTAGTTAATGCTGCGGAAAAAGTTCTTCAGCTACTTGAAATACCGTATAGAATTGTTGCTTTAAGCGCTGGCGACTTAGGATTTTCATCAGCTAAGACATATGATATTGAAGTTTGGATGCCTAGTTACAACAGATATGTAGAGATTTCATCATGCTCAAACTTTGAAGATTATCAGGCTAGAAGAGCTAACATTAGATTTAGAAGAGGAAAAGAAAAACCTGAATTTGTTCATACATTAAATGGTTCAGGTCTTGCAATAGGAAGAACTGTTGCAGCAATATTAGAGAACTATCAGAATGAAGATGGTTCTGTAACTGTTCCAAAGGCTCTTGTACCTTATATGGGAACGGAAAAAATTGAAAAGTAAGTGAGGAAGAAAAATTGTATATTATAGCGATAATATTTGCTATCTATTTATTGATAATGCTCTGGATTGGAGGAAAGTATTACAGTAAGTCAGATGACTTAAGTGATTATCTTTTAGGTGGTAGAAAGTTAGGTAGCTGGGCTACGGCTATGTCAGCACAAGCATCTGATATGAGCGGATGGCTTTTAACAGGTGTTCCAGGAACTGCATATATAGTTTATCAGGGAACATCAGAAGCTATTTGGACAGCTGTTGGTCTATGGCTTGGAACATACTTAAATTGGAAATTTGTAGCTAAAAGACTGAGGCAATACACAAAAATCTCCGGTGACTCTATAACAATTCCAGTATTTTTCGAAAATAGATTCAGAGATAAGAAACATATTTTAAGTGTAGTTTCTGGGATATTTATAATTATATTTTTCCTAGTATACACAGCGGCACAGTTTTCCGCAGGAGGCAAACTATTTAATACAATATTTGGAATAGACTATCTTTGGGGAATGGTTATCTGTGCAGTTATAATTTTAGGATACACAGTTTTGGGTGGATTCAACGCAGTAGCTATCACCGATACTATAATGGGAATAACAATGTTTATTGCACTACTAGTAGTTCCTATAATAACAACTATTAAGATTGGTGGATTTGATGAATTATCATCTAGACTAGCAGCGTTGACACCCGAAAGTTTAGGGTTTTTCCCTATGGATGGAGATAAGATAAACTCTCTACTTCTAGCTTCATCGCTAGGTTGGGGTCTTGGATATTTTGGACAGCCACATATCCTTACAAGATTTATGGCTATAGAATCACCTGATATGATTAAGAAATCAAGAGTGATAGCAATGGGATGGGTTACTATCACATTAGCAGCTGCAATCATTATAGGTGTTGTAGGAAAAGCTTATATTCCAGGACTAGAAGATGGTGAGAGAATATATATGGAGCTGATCAATAGCATGTTCAATCCAGTTATATCGGGACTTCTTATGACAGCTATCTTAGGTGCTATTATGAGTACTGCTAGTTCTCAGTTGCTAGTTGCAGCATCTTCATTATCAACAGATATATATGCTACCTTAATGAAGAGGGATTTAAATGATAAGAGAATAGTAACTATCTCTAGAGCTACAGTTATCATAATAACGATACTTGCTATCTTTATAGCTATAGACCCAAATAGCTCTGTATTTTCACTTGTTGCTTTTGCTTGGGGTGGATTTGGTGCAGCTTTTGGAGCTATGATTCTGTTCGCTCTATTTTGGAGACGAATGACTTTGGCTGGAGCTATTGCAGGTATGGTTGTTGGAGGCGTAACAGATTTTGTTTGGTTTATAATGGAAGGTGGAATCTGGGATATTTATGAGATTATTCCAAGCTTCATCTTAGCTAGCATTTCAATTATAACAGTAAGTCTTCTAACAAAACCACATCCTGAGATGTTAGAGGAATTTGACAAAGCGAAGAATGTGGAGTTTTAAGCCTATAGTACATTTAGGAGTAAAATATGGACATGATTTCTTATTTAACTAAATACGCCAAAGAAGACAATGTATCTTTTCATATGCCAGGACATAAAGGTTCTGGCATATTTAAAATGTGCGGTTTTGAAGATCAAATCAAATCTCTTGTAGATATGGATGTGACAGAAATCGTTGGAGCGGACAATCTTTATCATGCCAACGGGATAATAAAAGATATAGAAGATAGATATCAGAAGTTATATGATAGTAAAAGAAGTTTTCTTCTTGTAAATGGGACAAGTTGTGGAATAGTGGCAAGCATTATGGCTTGTCTCGATAAAGGAGATAAGCTTCTGATGACGAGAGCCTCTCATAAGTCCGTTTATAATGGTGTTTATATGGCGTGTGCAGAAGCTGTATATGTAATGCCGGAAACTGAAAAGAGCTTTGATGTAATTGGGAAAATAAATCCGGATGATATTGAAAGAGCATTGGAGCGCGATGAAAGTATTAAAGCTGTTATGATAGCCAGTCCCAATTATTATGGTATTTGTTCAGATGTGGAGAAAATAGCTGAAATAGTCCACAATTATGGGAAGATTCTAATAGTTGATCAGGCTCATGGCGCCCATCTCAAACTATTTGAGGATGTTTTGGGTAATAAAAATTCTCTTCCAAAATCTGCAGAATCAGCAGGAGCAGACATTGTAATAAACAGCACACACAAAACCTTAGCAAGCTTTACACAAAGTGCAGTTTTAAATGTTATGAGCGACAGAATTGATTTTGAAAAGATATTTGATAAACTTCAATTAGTTCAAAGTACAAGTCCATCATACTTGCTTATGTTATCTCATGCTATGAATTTGAAAATAATTGAGGATAAGGGACAAAATTTAATAGAAAATTGGAATAGAAATATTGAATACTTTTATCAGAAAATATCACATGTAGAAGGTGTTGATGTTCTGGATTGTGAACTTCTTGATAAGACAAAGATAAATATTAGCCTGTCTAGGCTTGGTCTTTCTGGTGATGATCTGGAAAAGGAACTTCTAAAAAGGGGAATATATATGGAGCTTGTAACAGGTCATATCATTATGGCTATGACAGGCATTGGAAATACTAAAAGGGACTTTGATAGGCTCATAGAAGCATTTTATGAGATAAGTTACGATTATAAGTTATGTTCAGAATCTATTTGTGATACTATAAATCGTGATGGAGAAGGGTATGTTTCTATTTTACCTGGAGTCTATATAGGCTTAGGAACGAAAGAAAAAGAAATTCCTTTAGAGGATTCTTTGAATAAAGTTGCCAGTAAAATGATTGCACCATATCCTCCAGGCATACCAGTAATTTGCCCTGGTGAAATAATAAATGAAGAGTGCTTGAGCCTTCTTATGAGAATGAGAAGAGAAAATAAACTTATCTATGGTATTTCAGATGAGGGGATGGTTCGCATATTTGAAGATTGATAAGAGCTGAAGTTTTTATAGGCATATTTTTTTACACATTAGTGTTTTCTTTGCTTTTATATAACTGCTTCATAGATTTTAAAATAGGTCTTCTGACTAATAAAATAAATGGATTGATAGTTATTTTTTCTTTCCTTTATAAGATATATATAGCTACTGTGGGTGTATCGTATTTTTATTGTGACTTAGCTAAGGATGTTTTATTGAGCTTCATAGTATATGGTATATTGGAACTATTTAGAATAGCAACAAAGAATTCTATTGGTGGTGGTGATATAAAAACTTATTCAGTTTTGGCATTTGTTTTCGGAATCCTACCAACAATTTGGATACTTGCCTTATCAAATTGTTTAGCAGTAGTTACGTATATGATTCACAAGGTATATAATTGTAATGAAAAAATTAGTTTGTATATCTTTGATAGAGGATATATAGCTATGGGACCATATATTTTCTTAGCAAGTTGTGTAGTTGTTGTGAGAGAACTTTTATAAAAGTATTTATTTTAGGAGGACGTTATGAGCTTTCAGAGTTTTGGAGCATATGAGTGGATATCTGTAGGCTTTATTGTTGTAGGTATCCTTACTTTAATAGTTTATCAATTCAAAAAAAGAAATAGAAAAGATGATTTTGATAGACTGGATGATTGGGATTCGGATATATAGAGGTTTCGATATCATCAAAATTTAGTCTATTATTAGAAAATTAAACCTTGCAATTCAAGTATATTTGTGGTAGTATTGTATGGTTAGTACGGACGGTCCTCTGAGTACAAAAGGTACCAAGAACGTCTTTGAGGAGAGGAGGAATACCAATGGATATTTTGACAGCTATAACAAATGAATATCAGAAGAGCGATGTACCTTCATTTAAAGTAGGTGATACTGTAAAAGTACATATCAAGATTAAAGAAGGAAGCAGAGAGAGAATTCAGGTCTTTGAAGGTTTTGTGCTAAAGAGACAGAGCGGTGGTGTTGCAGAAACATTCACAGTAAGAAGAATCGCTTCAGGAGTAGGAGTAGAAAAAACTTTCCCAATCCACTCACCAAAGATTGAAAAAATCGAAGTTGTGAAGAGAGGTAAAGTAAGAAGAGCTAAGCTAAATTACATGAGAGAAAGAACAGGTAAGGCAGCTAAGATTAAGCCTGCTTACAGTGAAAACAAATAAATTTGTATTTAAATTAGGAGTCAGATAAGACTCCTTTTTTTATGCCCAAAATAAAAAAGATGACATTTGGATATACATAGTGTATAGAATTAGCATTATTATGAATTGTATATAAATTATGATAGACAGGATAGTATGTAGTTTGTATAATTAAAAATAATAAGATATAAATTTATGTGATTTATAGTGTTGAAATAAAGATAAGGCTAGTGATATAGGGCAGAAGCAGGGTAAGTTTAAGAATTTATCTAATAATGGTTTGAGATCGGATGAAGTCTTAATTAATAATCAATTATCAGATTTTTTGTATAATCATTCCGGTGATCAGTATGGATATGCTGTAAGAGCAAGTGAAAGTGTTTCTTTAAAGAGTATGGCTAATAGATTTGCAGAGTATTTATCTGATAGACTATCTAAGATAGACCCAGAAGCAATCTTATACAAAATGGAAGATTGGTATAACAATAATAGCGAGCATATAGATAATGTTATGAGTACTATAGATGTGTATGAGAGCAAGGAGGTAGAAGATGGAGATATATGAATATATAAAGCCAAAGCGTGGAGAGAGTAAGAGAGACTACATAGAGAGAGTTCTTAGAATTACTACATGTATAGACTGGATGAAGCACTGCCTAGGAGATATGATGTACGATGCGGATTTTACATATTTTGAAGAGCTAAAAGAGACTTTAAATTGCCAGTTTGCAGGTAAGGAGGGAGAGCCTAATATAGTTATAGAAAACTGCAGGTTTTGGGATCTAGGTTATCTAGTAGCAAATGTTCTTGTAAAAGAAAGAGGCTTTACTCATGCAGGAGAAGGGCAAGATGAGGAGGGCACAAGGCTATACTGGCTAGTAGAAAAGGGTGAGAATAGATATGAAGTATGTTTTAGAGCAACCTTTGGCAAAACATATATAAAGCAGCTTAAGGGAAATGAGGATGACTTTTGGGATGACTTTAACCATACTATAGATTACATAAATGAGGAAATTCTTGACCTTTTATACAAGGCATATAGACTTAGAGAAGTAGAGATAACAAAAGAGCCAAAAGAAAACTGGATGGAAAAGGAAGTAAAAGAGGCAATAAAGATATATAACAAGGCTGTAAAAGAGATAGAGGCAGAAAAAATACAAAATGCCTTTAAGGATACCATTAAGTTTTAATAGTTAAATCAAAGAAAGTAAGTAGGACATCTTGTAGGTAATAACTACAGGATGTCTTGATATATATAAGTATGAGAAGAGAAATAAAAGTAAATTTTGGAATGCTACAAGAACTAGCAGATAAGCTAAAAAAAATATGAAGATGCCATAATAGATATGGATAAAAGCCTTAAGATAATAGAAAAGACAGCAGAAGAAAATAAAGGAGAGGCTTTTGAAAAACTAAGGAATATAAAAAACAATGTATCAGCATCTTTAAAAGGTAGCTTAGAAGAAGTAAGTGATTTAAATAGAATACTAAATAAATACATAACATCAATGACATCAATAATATCACCAGAGATAAAAAGTGATATGATGTTAGTAGATAGAAATGATATTTGGATCAATCTTCAAGGTATATCAGGTTCTATTACTTATATGAATGCTCAGATTTTAGAAGGAAGAAATAGATATATGCCTGATATATATGTATATCAAAATAACGATATGCCAAGAGTATATAAGGGAAAAGAAGAAAAACTGCAAAAGCTATATGAGGCAAATAGACAGAAGATAGTAAATATGCAGGCAGCATGTAAAAGGAAGGTATCAATACTGGAAGGTCTATATGAAGAGCTTACTGGTATCTATGAAAATAAGGTAAAAGCCTTTGAGAATATGGATGATAGTATGGATACAAGGATGCAGGAGCTATATAATAAGTATACAAATACAGGAGAGTGGCTAGAGGATCTTTTAAATAAAACGGGAGAATTTATAACAGGCTTAATGATGTCTGCAGCAGAGCTAATGGCAGGATTAGTAAATTTAGTAGCTTTTGTAATAAAGGTAACAGGCAAACTTATTAATGCAGGAGTGTGCTACTGGATAGCAGCAGTCGCAGATTTATCAGGAGGAGATGTGCCAGAGGGAGTACAAAGAACGATAGATGATTTTAAAGAGAAAGCTACGATAGAAAATATAGTGCGAAGTGCAGAGGAAGGTCTAGAGAACTTTTTTCAGGAGAAGACAGATACATTTGAAGAGAAGGGACCTATGTATATGGTAGGAAATATATTAGGGGATGCATATTTAGCAGGAAAGCTGTTAGGCTGGGGAAAAGTTCTTAGAAAAGGAGATAATATATCAGGAGCTGTAGATGATGTAGCAAAGGTAGAGAAGGTAGTAGATAAGGCTAGTGATATAGGGCAGAAGCAGGGTAAGTTTAAGAATTTATCTGAGAAATGTTCATTTGAGTCTGAGAGCAATACTAAGAAATCTATAAAATACTCAATGAATAGGACAGAGAATGTATACGTAAAAGTTTTAGAAGCAAATGAAAATGTTTCTTTAGGAAATATGTTTAATAGCTTTACAAAGTATCTATCTGATAGACTATCTAAGATAGATCCGGAAGCAGCCTTATACAAGATGGAAGATTGGTATAACAATAACAGTAAGCGTATAGATAAGGCTGTGAGAGTTGTAGATATATATGAGAGAAGGAAGGTAGAAGATGGAGATATATGAATATATAAAGCCGAAGCTAGGTGAGAGTAAGAATGAATATATAGATAGAGTAGTCAGTATAACTACATGTATAGACTGGATGAAGCACTGCCTAGGAGATATGATGTACGATGCGG
>CAMCQA010000002.1 GCA_945876935.1 uncultured Clostridia bacterium
GTTTTAAGGCAAGATAATGCAGATATTAGATTGACAGAAAAATCATATAATATAGGACTTGCAACTGAAGAGAGATTTAATCAGTTTAAAAAGAAGCAAGAAAATGTTCAACTAGAGATTGAAAGATTAAAAAATATAGAAGTTTATCCTAAAGATATAGAAGAGAAGCTTCTTGCACTTGGAACAACGCCACTAAAGAACAAAATAACTTTATTCGAGCTTCTAAAGAGACCAGAAGTGACATATGATACATTAAAGGATTTTGATAAAGAAAGGCCTAATTTATCTAATCATGAAATAATGCAACTTGAAGTGCAGATAAAGTACGAGGGTTATATAGGAAAACAGTTAGCCCAGATTGATAGGTTTAAAAAGTTAGAAAATAAGCCACTTTCAGAAGATTTGGATTATGATAAAATAGATAGTTTAAGACTTGAAGCCAGACAAAAACTTAAAGAAATAAGACCTTTATCTATAGGGCAGGCATCAAGAATTTCTGGAGTTTCTCCAGCAGATATAAATGTATTAATGATATATTTAGAGAAAGAGCGAAGAATAGGTCAAAGCAAGTAATTACAAGAGAAGTAATAATATAAAATGAATATTAAATTTCAAGAAATAAAGAAAATTTTAAGTGAATTAAATAAATTTTCAGAAGAAGAAATAAACGCAAAAATAGAGAAGATGTACCTTTATATGAAAGGTATTTTAGAGTGGAATGAAAAAGTAAATTTAACTAATATTATTAATGAAGAAGATTTCATACAGAATCACTATATAGATAGTATTTCACCCATAATATTAGAGGAATTTTTAAGTAGTCGTAATGTTATTGATATAGGTACTGGAGGAGGCTTTCCTGGCGTTCCATTAGCTATTATTTTTGATGATAAAAAATTTACTTTAGTAGATTCTTTAAATAAGCGAATATCTATTATAAATCAACTTTGCAGAGAAATTGGAATAAATAACGTTAAAGCTATTCATGGGAGAGCAGAGGATTTAGCTAGAGAAAAAATGCTGAGAGAATCTTTTGATATTGCACTTTCTAGAGCTGTTTCTAATTTGCCTGTGCTCATAGAATTAGTGCTTCCTTTTGTTAAGGCTGAAGGATACTTCCTAGCCCATAAAGGTCCGAAGGGAGTAGAGGAGATAAAAGCAGCAGAAAAAGCGTTAAAAGAGTGTTCCGGTGAATATAAAGGATTTGTAGAGGATATATATCAAAAAAATGTAGAACATATAATTATAAAAATTAAAAAGTCTGATTCTATTTCTGATAAATACCCAAGAAGAGCTGGAATTCCAAATAAAAAACCATTAATATAGACCATGTTTCACGTGAAACATGGTTTCTTTTTTTGAAAAGTTTAAAATTTTTATACTATTATATATTAAACTCGTGTATAATAAGGATATATTCAAGTAAGGAGGAGATATGGGAAAAGCAGTTGCGATATTTAATCAAAAAGGTGGAGTTGGTAAAACTACCACAAATATCAACCTTGCAGCATGTTTAGCAAAAAAAGGTAAAAAGATTTTAGTTTTGGATATAGATCCTCAAGGAAATACTACGAGCGGGTTAGGAATCGATAAAAGGACATTAGAATTATCATCTTACGATTTATTGGTTTCTGATGAATTAAGCGCTAAAGATACTATAATAAAAACAGGTGTAGAAAATTTAGATATAATACCGGCAGATGTTAGTTTATCTGGCGCAGAAGTAGAGTTAGCCATTGTGAAAGGCAGAGAAAAAAGACTGAAGAAGGCTTTGGATACTGTAAAAAAAGAATATGATTATATATTTATAGATTGCCCACCTTCATTAGGTTTATTAACTATAAATTCGCTGACAGCTGTTGATTCTGTTTTAATACCTATACAGTGCGAATTTTATGCGCTTGAAGGTGTTGCTCAGCTAATAAATACTATAGAAATAGTAAGAAAAAATTTAAACAAAAATCTTTATATACAAGGTGTAATACTTAGTATGTTTGATGGAAGAACTAACCTTTCTATCCAAGTTGTTGAAGAGGTAAAAAAATTCTTTAAAGAGAAGGTTTATAAGACAGTAATTCCAAGAAATGTAAGACTTGCCGAAGCTCCTAGTTATGGACTTCCTATTATAGAGTATGATCCAAAATCTAAGGGTGCAGAAGCGTATAATGAGTTTGCTGAAGAATTTTTAAGTGGTGAAAGGAAATAGTATGGCAGTAAAAAAGAATGGACTTGGAAGAGGCCTGGACTCATTACTTATAAATACAGATGTCTCTATAGATGATATAAAGGAAGATCATAATATTGATAACCTTAAAAGGATAGCTATAGATAAGATAAAGAGAAATAAAAAGCAGCCGAGAAAGGTTTTTGATGAAGAAAAAATTGAAGAATTAGCTGTTTCCATTCAGGAGCATGGAGTTATACAGCCTATTATAGTAAGAAAATCTGGGAAAGATTACGAAATTGTAGCAGGAGAAAGAAGATGGAGAGCGGCAAGGCAAGCCGGTTTAACAGAAATTCCAGCTGTAGTAAAGGAACTTACTGAAGAGCAAAATGTTTTCTTTGCTATAATAGAAAATATGCAAAGAGAAAACCTTAACCCTATTGAAGAGGCTGAGGGAATAGATAATATGGTAAAGAGTTTTAATCTTAGCCAAGAGGAAGTTGGTAAAAGTATTGGAAAAAGCCGTCCATATATTGCTAATTCGCTTAGATTATTAAAATTGCCTGAGGAAATCAGGGATATGATTTCGGATGGTAGTCTGAGTGCAGGTCACAGCAGAGCACTTATAACTATAGATGACATAGATAAGCAAATAGCTATTGCAAAGAAAATTGTTAGAGAAGGGCTTAGCGTTAGAGAGGTTGAGTCTCTATGCAAAGGTGAGAAGACAAGAAGAAGGGGAAAACCAGCAAAGAGATCTCCTAAGAGCAATGATGTGATATCTGTTGAAAGAGAATTAAAAGAAATATTTGGCACAAAAGTTTTAATAGATAATACTGGAAAGCACCAAACAATTCAGATAGAATGTTACAATATTGAAGAATTAAATAGAATAATAGAAATGCTAAAAAGCTTGTAACTTCAATACTATAGCTTTTAGTTTCACATGAAACAAAGGTGGCTTTGCCACCTTTTAAAATGGAGGGAATATGATAATAAAAGATATGATTATTGAGAAATATATAGAAGATTTATCTAGTAAATCTCCAACTCCAGGAGGAGGTAGTGTCGCTGGTATATCTGCTGTTCAGGGTATTGCACTAAATTTAATGGTAATAAACTTAACTTTAAACAATAAGAAGTATTCCAACTTTTTTGAACATAATGAAGATATAAAAGAAAAATGTGAAAAACTATATAGTGAATTAATAAACGCTGCAGATAGTGATAAAATTGCTTTTTCAAAATTGTCTAAAGCTTATAGTATGCCTAAAGAAACAGAGGAAGAGATACAATTAAAAAAGAATGCTTTGGATGAGGCATCCTTAGGAGCAACAATGGCTCCTTTTGCAGTTATGGAGCGATCCTTAGAGGGTTTATACTTGACGAAAGAACTGATCGGTAAATCGAGTAAAATGGCAATTAGTGACCTAGGTGTAGCTGCAACAATGTTTAGATCTGCAAGTGAAAGTGCTTGGCTAAATGTTAAGATTAATTTACCTTATTTAAAAGATAGAGAAATTGCAGACAATTTCAATCAAAAAGGTCAAAACTTATTAGTCAGTGTAAAGAAGCTTTCAGAAGAGATATATAATAAAGTAGAGAAAGAAATATAACAATAGACAATTAAATATATTACTAGCATATACTAGTAGTTCTCATATAAACATGAGGGATAAAAAGAGGTAAGTTTAATATTATTATATTTTATGGTATACTACTAGATATGATTTGCCTCCGTAGCTCAGGGGATAGAGCGTCGGTTTCCTAAACCGTGCGTCGGATGTTCGAATCATCTCGGGGGTACCAATTTAAAACCGTTGAAATTTATGGGTTTCAACGGTTTTTTGTTTGTTGATATTGGGTTCTTTTCGTATCTAAAAAAGTAAAAATTGAGCCTATTTTTGCCTACTTTTGCCTATATTGTGTGGCAAAAAGTGTGACAAATTACTGGAAACTTTAAGAGAAAATGAAGTTAAATGAAACAATAAGTTAATATAGACTTAAAAGCGTTAGACATTATGTTTGTAGTTAGATTTGACAAGCTTGCAAAGGGGGCATGTTGATAGTTATTACTCAATACTCAATAATAATGTAAGATCGTATAAAAAGATTGGAAAATAGATAGAGATGGAAGGATTAGAATTAAAAAAATAGCAAAACATTCATATAGTTAACTACAGTAGATTTTTGAGATTATTTAATCTCTATAATTTAAGATAATATCGACTTTTTCAATCTCGATTCCATTCCACCATCCTATATGCTATACTCTCATACTTTAGGACTAATTTTGTTGGTAGCTGTTCAATTGCTTATTTTTGCTCCTATTATGTTTATTTAACTTGCTATCTTGAGGTATAATATATACAAGATATCTAAAAAGGGTCCTGCTCTCCAACCTCTATTAATTTAGAGAAATTTTGGAGGGGGGTCCCTTTTTATTGTCTTTGTAACACTTTTAATATCTTATTATTTTTAATTATGACCAATATATTTACAAAATCAGTTCTGTCAGAATCATAAACGCCCTCTAAGTAGTATAGTGCATTCTCTAAATTCATTTCCGTTAAATCTAACGATAACACAAAGTTACTTGCTTGACCTCTATGCCCTTTAAACTGATTATATAGTATTTTTGCTATTACCTGTTGGACTTTTTAAGTCCCATTTTTCGGCATCAACATAAAAATCAGGAGATTGTATATGTGCTGGCACATTCACTCTAGGTAATATTTCAACGCTTTTTCCATACTGTCTTAATATGTTCGCAGCATTATATTCATTCTCTTTAGGCTCAAAAACAACATTTTACTATCAACCATATACCTAACACCTTCTAATATAAGTAATTTATCCATTTTTATAACAAGTTTTCTTTTGTCTTATGGAACAATTTTCCATTCATCAGTTACATCAACAAAGTCTTTACTTACAATCTCTTGATTACTATGTTTTTTTATTGATTGTGTTGACTTTTTTATCATCAAAACTAATAACAATAAAATAACGGCTTCTACATAACGGACTCATATGAAGAAAGGTAACTTATAGTTTTTTGCTTTTGAAAAGATATGAAAGAAAAGTGAAGCTAAAGTACATAGAATAATCATATTTTATAAATATGAGTTTATTTAAACTCATTTAGTGGTAAATTAGAAGTAACAATAAATAAGATAATAATATATAATATGGGAGGACGATATGGCAATAATTTTAACAAAAGACAACTTTAATCAGGAAGTATTAGAGTCAGATAAGCCGGTAATTGTAGATTTTTGGGCAGATAGATGCACTCCTTGTAAAATGATAGCACCTGTTTTAGATGAAATCGCAGAAGAAAGAAGCGATGTAAAGATCTGTAAGGTAGATGTTGACTCTGAGTTTGAGCTTGCTATGCAGTACGGTATAATGTCCATACCTACGCTAATTGCTTTTGATAAAGGAGAAATATCAGGCAAAATTATTGGTGCAGTAGGTAAAGCAGAAATAGAAAAGTTGATTAAATAATAAATTGCCACCTATAGTTTCAGGTGGCTTTTTAATGGGGGATGTTATGAGTAAAGAGGAATTGTTTGTTGAGAAATTAGATGAACTTGTGGAAGTTTATGGAGAAGAAAATCAAGAGGGCATGAAGGCTGCACTTAAGGCATGTCAAGATGAATTTGGATATGTGGCAGCTAGCCATCAGGAACAGATTGCTGAGAAGTTTGCAGTTAATACTCCTATAGTAAAGGTCCTTATGAAGTTTATACCAAATATTAAGGAAATCGCAGTTGAAAAGGAAGTGGTTTGCTGTAGTGGGCCTAGATGTAAACAAAATGGATCTTTTGAGGTAATAAAGACAATGAGAGAAGAGTTAGGGCTGAACTTTGGAGAAGTTAGTAAAGATGGGAAGATAAGACTGTCATCTCAAAATTGCTTTAAAAATTGCAAGAATGGTCCTAATGTTGTAGTTAATGGAAAAATGTATGAACATATGGATAAAAAGAAAGTTAAAGAACTAGTTAAAGAAATTCATAAATAAACTATATGTTTGTATAAGATAAAGGAAAGGAAACCTTTCAGTATTAGCAATTTTAAAAGACCTTCAAAGCTTTTGCTAGAAGGTCTTTTTTAGTTAAGTTTTTAGTTTGAATGGATATTATTTTATTTAATATCTTCAAAAGTTGTAAAGTCTACTTTTCTAATATCCTCTTCTAAATATCTTGCAAATGTATAAATGGTATCAGATAGACGATTTACAAATTTTATAACAGTAGGACGAACATTATCCTCTCTAGAAAGAGCTAATATTCTTCTTTCTGCTCTTCTACAAACAGTTCTTGCCACATGAAGCTGTGCTGAAGCATCAGAAGAACCTGGAATGATGAATGCATCAACTGTTTCCATCTTTTCTAGATAGCTATCTACCCACTTTTCAAGTGTATCTATATCAGCATCTGTAACGCCATTCTTGAACTTTCCTTCTTCTGCTGTTGCAAGTTCACCTGCAACGAAAAATAGTTTCTTTTGAATCTGATATAGCTTATCAAGGATATCCTTATCAGAAATCTTTCTCATAGCTAATCCAATATTAGAGTTTAGCTCATCTACTGTACCATAAGATTCTACACGTACAGAATCTTTTCTTACTCTTGTTCCATCATATAGGGAAGTTTCTCCCTTATCACCTGTTCTTGTATATACGTTCATTTTTATTCTCCTTATAACTTTATATCAAAAGCTAACTTTCTTTATTATTCACGATTACTACTTAATAAATATATAACCGTAAAATGGGAAACAAAACATTAAAAGCGTTGTTAATTTTTTAATTTATAAAATTATAAGGTATTTAGTAGCTATTACATAATATTTTTGTGTTTAACGACATACTTGTTTATAGGTAATATGTAAAGATGTATGTAGCAGATGCAGCTCTTATATCTCAATCATGTGGAAGACTTTCTTTCCTTTTTGCACAAGAAGTTTTCCGTCTGTGAACATATCAGAAGTAATGAGCATCTTTTTATCTGTCACTTTATTTTCAGCTATTTTTAGCCCTCCTTGCTCTATTAGTCTGAAGCCTTCAGAATTAGATTTTATAAGATCTACTTTCTTTAGCATGTCTATTACACCAAGACCTTCTTCGAAAAGAGAACTATCCAGCTTGCTGTGAGGAATATTATCCATATTACCATTACCAGAGAAAGCAGCTCTTGAGCCATCTAGCGCTTTTTTCGCCTCATCTTCTCCATGGACTAGGCATGTTAGTTCGTATGCTAATATTTCTTTAGCTTTATTTATTTCGCTGCCTTCTACATTTACTAGCTTTGATATTTCATCTAAAGGTAGGAATGTTAGCATTTTTAGACATTTCTCTACGTCAGCATCAGCAACATTTCTCCAGTACTGGAAAAAGTCAAATGGAGATGTCTTTTTAGGATCAAGCCATAGAGCTCCTGCCTGAGTTTTACCCATTTTTTTACCATCGCTTGTTGTGAGAAGAGCAAATGTCATAGCATAAACCTGCTTATTTAATTCTCTTCTACACAAGTCTACTCCACCTAAAAGGTTTGACCACTGGTCGTTACCACCAAACTGCATTTTAACATCAAGATCTCTAGCAAGAACCATAAAATCATAAGATTGCATAAGCATGTAATTGATTTCTAGGAATGTTAATCCCTGCTCTAGTCTCTGTTTGTATGCTTCTGCTCTAAGCATTGTATTTACAGAGAAATGTTTACCAATATCTCTGATGAACTGAATATAGTTTACATCTAAAAGCCAAGTTCCATTATTTACGGCTATAGCTCTGCCTTCTGCAGGCTCTTTATTGGCTTCATTTTTTACACCGTAATTAGCTCCTGTAAAAACGAAGTCATTATCAAAATCGATAAATCTATCGAAGAGTTTTGTAAAAGCGTTACAGTTATTTTTTACTGTTTCAAGATCCATAAACTGACGCATATCAGTTCTTCCTGAAGGGTCTCCTACCATTCCTGTGCCGCCACCTACTAACACTACTGGTGTATGACCGTATTTTTGCATGTACATCATAATTATAATCTGCATGAAGTGGCCTATGTGAAGACTGTCTGCAGTAGGGTCAAATCCTATGTAGAATTTAATTTTTTCTTTTCCTAGAAGATCTCTTATTTCATCTTCGTGTGTTGTTTGCTCTATGAACCCTCTCTCTTTGAGGATATCAAATACGTTTGTTTTATCGCTTACATTATCTGGTATAATTCTCTTCATTTTATATTCCTTTCCTTTTCGCATTAGAGCGTTGCTATCGCTTCTATTTCCACTAAGCCGTTTTTAGGAAGCTTGGAAACCTCCAAAGCAGATCTTGCTGGGAAGCTTCCTTCTCCTAAAAACTGAGTATAAACTTCATTTACAGCCGCAAAATCATCAATGTTTTTTAAGAAACAAGTAGTTTTCACAAGTTTACTAAGATCACTTCCTGCTTCTTTTAAGATAGCTTCGATGTTTTTGAAAGCCTGCACAGCTTGTTCTACAACATCATCAGAAACAAAGTTGCCTGTTTCTGGATCAAGTCCTAGTTGACCTGAAGTAAATATCATATCTCCAACGATTATCCCTTGTGAATATGGACCAATTGCTGCAGGAGCATTTTTAGTTGCGATTATTTTTTTCATAATAACTACCTATCCTTTCAATTATTTCTTTTACAGTTTCTTTAGAATCATTATTGTTTAATATTTTGATATCTGCTAGCTTTTCGTAGCTAGGGTATCGTTTATTGTAGATGGCTTTCCACTCTTCATAAGTATGGTAGAGTGGCCTTTTCTCATATTTGAATATTTCATTAAAGGTTAGCTCATTTACATCTCTATCTAAGTATATTACAAGGCTTTTAGCTCTTATATTATCTATATTATTAGATCTTGTTAAAGCACCTCCGCCTGTTGCTATTACTTGGCCAGTTTCTTTAGCAACTTGTTTGATAACATCTTCCTCCAAGTCTCTAAAATAGCTTTCACCATGAGACTTTATTAGCTCATCTATGGACAGCTTTGTCCTTTCTGTAATTATATCATCTATATCTACAAAAGGCCTATTCATAGCTGTAGCAAGCTCTTTTCCTATATGACTTTTTCCAGCACCACCCATTCCAACTAATGTAATGTTTTGCGTAATACCATGTAAACTTGAAATTAGTTGATTGTTATAGCTTAAAAGGTTGACTCCTATAAAGAATTCAGCACTTTTAGTAGCTTGAGCGACAAGCATTGGAAGCCCGTTAACAGCCTTTATGCCAATATCCTCCGCCATCATCATAAGTTTTGTTTTAGATGGATTATAAATTATATCTATAATTAATTCGCACTTTTTAAAGCTCTTGATATCTTTTATAGGACTGTTGTCTATATCAGGATAAGTGCCTACTGGAGTGGTGTTTATAATAATTTCAGCATCCTTAGGCAAATTATTATAGTTGATATATTGTATATCGCTTTTTTTATTTTCAATTGAAGATAAATTTGACCTTGTTGCTATGGATATTTTTCGTGGTTCAAGAAGCTTTAAAAGACTTGAAATAGTCTTAGCAGAGCCACCATTTCCAAGTATTAAGATACTTTTACCTCGAACATCTATTTTGTTATATGATAGAAGGTACATGAAGCCGAAGAAATCAGTGTTTGTTCCCAGAAGCCTTCCATCTTTTCTATATACTGTATTGCAGGCTCCCAGATTTCTCGATATATCATCACATTCTACATAATTCATAATCTTTTCTTTAAAAGGTATAGTGACATTTAAGCCGGAAAAGTTACCTTCTTCTATAAAGCTTTCTAGCTGATCTTCATTTAAATCTATTAAATTGTAATCATAGTACCCAAGAGATTTGTGTATTATTGCTGAGTAGCTATGAGAAATATTTTTTCCAATAAGAGCAAAGCTCATTTTATCACCACCTTTCAAAATTTTTATAATTGCTTTTGTTTATCTTTGCTCAGAGTAATAATCTCTTTAAAGATATTTTGCATGTCTTTGGGAATATTTGATAATATTTCCATTTCACGATTTTGATCTAAGATTTCTAGAGAATGTTCTTTTTTATAAGAACCTATTTCTTTAGATAGATTAAGCCTTTCTTCTAGGAGAGAAATTATTTCTTTATCTATTTTATCGATCTCAAGTCTATTTTTCTCTAGAATGTTCTTGTCGTTATCGGAAGATAGAATTTTATTGTCGGCATAATCTAAAATTTTATCCAATATAGCTATGGCTAGAGCTGATGTTACCACAGGAGATACCCTTGTAACGAAAGCGATATCGTGTCGTCCCGCAGTTTTTGTCACAGCTATTCTACCTTCTTTTATATCTATAGTTTGTTGTTCCTTTTTTATGGAAGAAGTCGGTTTAAAGTGAGTTGTCAATACTATTGGCATTGAATTTGTAAGTCCACCTTGCAGACCTCCACAATTATTTGTATAAGTTTTTATAATACCTGTATTTTCTTCATAACTAGCATAGATATCATTATTTTCACTGCCTGATATTTTTGAAGCTTTGATACCATTTCCAAACTCTAAAGCCTTTGCTCCAGGTATGGAAAAAATAAGTTTTGCTATGGTGCTATTTATGCGGTTAAATATAGGTCCGCCTAGACCGATGGGTAATCCTGTAGCGTAAGTTAAAATGCTACCACCAATGGAATCTTTACTATTAATAATTTCATTAAGATAATTGTTTGCATCTATTAAATTAATTTCTGATGAATTTTCAGGATGCATATAATCAATACCTTTACTCTCTATAGATCCAAGGCTAATTAACTTGGAGTCTATTTTAAATTTTGGATAGAAATGCTCAATGATTTGTATTGATATAGCTCCAGCAATGACTAACATTATAGTCATCCTCCCTGAAAATGGACCTCCACCATTTAAATTTAATGTATTTTTATATTTATGGATAGCTGGTAGATCGCAGTGACCAGGCCTAGGTAGATGTAAATCGTAATCAGAAGATTTTACATTTTCATTTAATACTTTAAATTTAAGAGTTTTTTTGCTTGGAAATATACTTTTATACTCATATTCTCCAATCTCTTCAGAATATAAAAGAGGGATATCTTTTTCTATCCTTGTTGTAGAAAGAGGATTGATAGAACTAGCCTTTCTTTTTCCTAATAGCTTTTCTATTTTTTGCATATCTATAGATATGCCTTCTGGTAAGCCAGAAATTTCTAAATATATAGCTTCTTCATGGCTGCCACCTGATATTTTAATTTTTAAATTTTCAATAAAACTAGATTCCATTAATCTGCCCACCTAATTTGATAAAGTCATCCCAAAACCTAGGATAAGACTTTGATGTTACAAGAGCATTATCTATTGTGTATTTTGTATTTTCTTCAAGACCGGTTGATAAAATAGCCAAAATCATAGCTATTCTATGATCATTGAAGGAAGAAAAACTATTGTCGTTTAACTTAACCTCTTTTGGAGTACTAACCTCCAAAGAAATGCTCTTTGTAGATTCTATAACTTTAACTATGCCGCCGAGAGCCTGAACTATAGATTTACTTGCCTCAAGCCTGTTGCTTTCTTTTTTTCTTAGACGCCCTAAATTTTCAAATTTAAACTTCTTACTCTTTATAAAACAGGAGCTTATTATTAAAATAGGAGCGATATCGGGTATATTTTTACAATCTATGGATAGAGTTTCCTTACTTTCTTTCATTTTTCTTAGAATGGCAGGTAATACTTTATCACCCTGCTCATCATTAAAGTCCAAGTTAGTAACTTTTATAGGCTCATCTAAGAGGTTTTCAGACCCCATTATAAAGTTTGCACATATCCAAAAGGATGCTAAGGACCAGTCACCTGCAACAAAAGTGTCTATAAGGTCCTCTGTTATTTGAGGATATGATATATTGTTGCTTTTGTTTATGTATATATTCCATATAGAGTGATTATCAGATTGAGAAGAATCTTCAATAACATTTATGCCAAATTTTTTGACTGAATCTACAGTAATATCTATGTATTGTTTGGACTCCTGATTTTTTAGTAATACTTCTATTTCAAAAGTTGATATAAGGCTGCACATAAGAATCCCGGACACGACCTGAGAACTTGTGAGATTTTCTCCATAAAACTGTAATTTTACTTGTGGATAACTTTGTTTATAATTGCTATTTCTAGTTATATTAATATAGTACTTTAATTGTCCTTCGACAGTATTAGACTCCTTTATGATGATAAGTCCTCTACAGTCTAGGATTGGTTTAAGGATGAGAAAATCATCTATACTTACTCTTTCGTATAAAGCTTTATCAACTTCAAGCTTGCATGATATATTTAGGAAGCATGCTATAGGAACTATCATCCTAAGAGTTGAAGCACTTTCATCGCAATTGAGCGATAAATATGATAAATCAACATGTTTACCTGATATATCCTTTAAAACTAAGTCCGAATTATATTTGATAACGTGATTATCTATCAGAGCCTTTGTAAGCTTCTCCATAATTATAAATGTTGCTATATTATCACGATTTGACTCTTTGAGAATAAAGTTTCTCAAAACTTCTAGCTCACTTGGAAAGCTTTCTTTTTTTGAAGCAAGTGAAGATAAAAAGAAACAAATAATAAGCCTGTGCATATATGATTTGCTATATATTTTATCCACAATACCTGCGAGAGGCTTGGAATATATCATTTTTTGCATTTGATAGCCTCCAATAAATTTATTTTAAGTTATCTTTTAATATACTTGCTATTTCATTGATGTTTATTTTTTCAATTATTAAGCCTTCTACTTTATGTGGCAGAACCATTGATATGGTATTTCCGTTTGCTTTTTTATCCTTTTGAAGAATTATAGCAATATCATCAATATTAAAATCGATATCGTCCAATGGCACTATTTTTTTCACAGCATTTTTTACATCTGATAGATGGACTTGATCTAAGTAGCCTTTATTTTTTGAAATAATAGATGCAAGATATATTCCATAAGCTACAGCTATACCATGAGGGATTGTAAAATCTTTATTAGTTTCTATAGCATGGCCTAGACTGTGACCTAGATTTAAAAATCTTCGCTCCCCTTTATCGAGGGGATCACCACTTACTAATTTAATTTTTATTTTTAAGCAAGACTCTATGAGTGTAGCTAGGTTTTTCTCACAATCAGTAGAAGGAAAGCTAAGATTGCAGGAAGAGAAAATCTTTAACTTGCTAATAACCTTATATTTCAATATTTCTCCATAAGCTGATGAAAGCTCTATTTCTGGCAATGTCTTTAAAAAAGTTGTATTTATTATAACAGCTTTAGGTTGATAAAATGTGCCTATAAGATTCTTGGAACAATCTAAATTGATTGCATTTTTTCCGCCAACTGAGCTGTCAATCATAGATAAAAGAGATGTTGGCATTTGTATTAAGGAAAGTCCTCTCATATATAAGCTAGCTGCAAGACCGCAGATATCTCCTATACTGCCACCACCAAAGACTATGATAATGTCATTTCTTGAAAAAGCATTTTCGCTCAGAGCTTCAAGTATCTGCTGAAGACAAGAAAAAGATTTGGCATTTTCGCCTGCAGGTAAAACAACTTTGGATACGAAAAATCCTGTGTTTGCAAGCTCATCATCTATTGGAAATATAGGGTTTTCATCTAAAAGATTCATATATATATTGTCCAGATGGAAATCTGTTACTATACAGATTTTTTCAGCTTGCAGATAATCGGCTTCTTGATTTACTATATCTATAACATCATCTAAATTCATAGCATCTATATGGATAGGATAACTATTTAGCTGTACACTTCCGTTGAAATTAAGTTGCATACTATACCCTCTATTTATAAATGCTCTTTCAGATTAGATATCTTCTTAGAAAGAGCTGCAAACTCGTCTGGAACTAAAGCCTGCGGTCCATCACAAAGAGCTGTGTGAGGTGCACTGTGAACTTCTATCATAAGTCCGTCAGCTCCAGCTGCTACCGCCGCCATTGCCATTGGTATAACCAGGTTATTTTTTCCTGTTCCATGACTAGGATCTACTATTACAGGTAGGTGAGACTTAGATTTTATAACAGGTATAGCACTGATATCCAAAGTGTTTTTTGTTGATGTTTCAAAGGTTTTAATACCTCTTTCACATAAAATTATATTTTCATTCCCACCATTTAATATATATTCAGCTGACATAAGTAGCTCTTCTATCGTAGCTGCAGGACTTCTTTTTAGAAGAACAGGCTTTTTTGATTTGCTGAGTTCTTTAAGAAGCTCAAAATTTTGCATATTTCTTGCTCCTACTTGAATCAAATCAACCTCTTCAAATAAATCTATTTGAGATACTTCCGTTATCTCTGATACTATTGGCATACCAACTTTCTTCTTTGCAGCAATTAAAAGCTCTAGTCCCTTTTCTCTCATGCCTTGAAAAGAGTAGGGAGAAGTTCTAGGTTTAAATGCGCCTCCTCTAAGCATATGAGCTCCGTTAGATTTAACTGAAGAAGCAACATCCATCAATATTGACTCGTTTTCTATAGAGCAAGGACCGGCTATGATAGGAAGAGAACCATCTCCAAAAGATACACCATCTACCTTTACAACGCTAGGCTCTGGTTTAAATTTAATGCTTGCTTTTTTAAATGGATCTTGTATTCTTAGGGCTTTGTCAACAACAGGAAGAGACTTCATCATATCTAAGTCAATCTGTGAAGTATCACCAATGAGCCCCATCAAAGTAGTTGAGCTTCCTTGACTATAATGAACCTCTAAATTTAGGCTTCGAAGCCAGTCCCTAAGACTGTTTAGCTCTGCTGGATTTGGGTTTTCCTTTAAAACAATTATCATGACTATACCTTTCTGATATATTAAATCTTTTGACATAATTTATATGCCATTTTCACTTTGCTTATAAATTAAAAAACTCCACAGGGGATTTCACTGTGGAGATATAGTTCAAACTTATGAAGATACACCTTTCTTTAATAGCAAAAACCCCTACTTAACATTTAATTGTGAAGTAGAGTAATAGTAACCAAAAACGTTCCAAAGATTTCTGCTTTCTAGTCTCATGTGTGATACCTTCCTCTTTTTTCTGTAATATACTGAAAGTGTAGCATAAAGAATAAAAAAAGTAAATATATTTTATAAATTGCGGCCTCTATCTCAGAGAGTCTACGCCTTTATTGGCTAGGGCATCTGCACGGTTGTTCATCTCTATAGCAGATATCATATCTACCATTGTAAAATGATCGCCGTTCCACTCTTTAAATTTTTTTAATAGTTTTTCTTTATCGAGTTGAGAGCTGTTTAAATTTACATGGCCTTTTACTTTATAAAATGAAATAGTATGATTATTTAAAAATCCTATAAGTGATTTCCATAAGTCTATATTTTCAACAGGCTTTTTAGATGAAGTCACCCAGCCATTCTTCTCCCACTTTGAGAGCCATCCGTCTTGAAAAGCTTTTACCAGATAAGAACTATCTGAAAAAATATGAATTATCTGATTAGGTTTTTTTATTTGTTCAAGAGCTTTTATTACTGCTGTAAGCTCCATTTTGTTATTTGTTGTGTTAACTTCTGCACCATAAATTTCTTTTTCATGATTGCCATATACTAAAATCGCACCCCACCCACCAAGGTTTTCTTTGCTTTGGTTTCCAGAACATGCGCCGTCAGTATGAATTTCTAGTATCATAAAACCCTCCGATTCTTTTGATAAATTATATCACAAATATAGGAGAAACTAGATTGAAATAAGCACATTATGAAAAGAAACAGCAAAATTAAGATTAAAAAGATGTATATTGAAACAATATGCTGTTGGCTAGGTATATTTAATACGGGAATGAATAGAGGTGTATCCTATATTTGAAAATCTATATAGACAAATATGATATAATAGAAGTTAGAAAAATATGGGTAAGGTCACTCTAAAAGGAGAGATGAAAAATGAAAACATGTATATATAGTGGCAAGTATCTTATAGCTGTAGCTATACTTATTATATCAGCAATATTTTTAACAGGATGCCAACTATCATCAGATCAAGAAAAGCCAAAAATTGAAGCATACACAGATAAAATAGTAATAGATTTAAATAGTGATGTAGATTATGGTGAATTTATTGCAAGAGTAGAAGATAATAGAGATGGCAATCTGAAAGATAAGCTTGAGCACACAGATATAGATACTAGCCAAAAGGGGAAACAGACTATTATTTATTCTATCTCAGATAAGGCAGGAAATAAATCAGAAATTAAAGTTGATGTATATGTAGTTGGGCTTTTCTCAGATGGAAGTTTTGACCCTAGAGATATAGAAGCAAAAGAGGTTGAAAACCCAGAAGATATAGATGTTTTAATAAATAAATTTTACAGCTTGCCATCATCATATGAGCCTAAAGACTTAGAACCTATTATAGATAGAAAAGATATATCTTTGAGAAAGGAAGCTAATGAAGCCTATACTGCCTTTTACAATGAGGCTAAGAAGAGAGGAATAAGTATATACACTATTTCAGCTTATCGAAGCTATTCATATCAGCAGGGTTTGTGGAACAATAGTATAGCAACTGATGGAGGTGAAAAAACATCAAGATTAGTTGCCTATCCTGGACGAAGTGAACATCAGCTCGGTTTAGTAGTAGACATATCTAATATTAACGCAGGAGATGTTTTGAGTGAAAGAGTTGGCCAAAGTCAATTGGGTAAATTTATTGAAGATGAAGCATATAAGTATGGATTTGTTTTAAGATATCCTAAAAATAAGGTTAATATAACTAGGTATGCTTATGAGCCTTGGCACATAAGGTATGTTGGTAAAGATTTGGCTAAGAAGCTTCATGATGAGAAGATGACTTTAGATGAGTATCATGAAAAAAATCAGAAATAGAAATATATGGAGAAATAGATGGAGTTAAAGTTTTGCTCTCTGGCCAGTGGAAGCAAAGGAAATTGTTATGCTGTATGGCAGAGAGATAATATTTTTTTAGTAGATGTGGGGATAAGTGGTAAAAAAATAGAAGATGGCTTAGCCAGTGTAGGTTTAGACATTAGTCAAGTAACTGGAGTCTTTATAACACATGAGCATATTGATCACACTAAAAGCATAAAAATGATTTGCAAAAAAAGCCCTTTGGCTAAAATCTATACTAGACCTGCCACATGGGCGCATATAAGAGATGAGAGAATGAAGGATGATAGTCTAAATCATAGGTTTATACCTATTGAAAGCAGTATAGTTCTAGGTGACTTAACGATTGAGACAATAAGCACAAATCATGATGCAGTTGATCCTGTAGGCTATAAAATATCATGTAAGGAAAGAAAACTTAGTATACTGACGGACACAGGATCTATAGATGATAAGATATTTCAAAAAATAAAAGATAGTCATTTGCTACTTTTAGAATCTAATCATGAAGAGAATATTTTACAAGTTTGTAGTTATCCATACAAGACGAAGATGAGGATATTAAGTGATTTTGGACATCTTTCAAATAGTGCAGCAGCTAGTTGTATAAAAAATATACTTTCTCATAGGGTAGAGAATATTCCGGATGAGGACTTAATAATACTTCTTGCACATTTAAGCGCAGATAATAACTCTGAGCATCTTGCCAAGCAAGCTGCTAATAACGCCATTGAAATTCATGGCTGGAAGCCTGACAAATTCCACTTGGACGTTGTAAGACAGGATAAAATAAGTAAAGTATATAAGGTTTAGAATTAATAAAGGTAGCATAAAAAAGGGATATAGTGAATATTAATATTTTAACAGTAGGAAAATTAAAAGAAAAATTTCTAAGAGATGCTGTGGCAGAGTATGAAAAAAGGTTATCAGCATATGCTAAAGTATCCATAGTAGAGATAAAGGAAGCTGTAGATGATAGTGTAGAAAAAGAAGGCTCCGATATTTTAAAGAAAATATCGGATAGAGATTATGTCATAGCGCTTCACGTAGATAGTAAGCAGCAGACCAGCCCTGAGTTTTCACAGACTCTGGAGAATCTAGGCATCATGGGAAAATCGGATATTTCATTTATTATAGGAGGCTCAAATGGACTGAGTGAAGAAGTACTGAGAAGATCAGATTTAAAGCTATCTTTTTCTAAAATGACTTTTACTCATCAAATGATGAGAGTGATATTGTTGGAACAGATATATAGGGCATTTAAAATAATGAAGAATGAACCCTATCATAAGTAGGAGGTATTTATGATTAAATTACAAAATATAGCTCATGACTATGGCAATAAAAAAGCTTTGAATAATGTAAATTTAGAGATAAAGGAAGGTGAAATTTTTGGCTTGATAGGCCATAATGGAGCAGGGAAATCAACTACAATTAAAGGTATAGTAAGTATAATAGACCATACTGAAGGCAATATTTTTATAGATGGAAAAAATATTAAAGAATTCAGAGATGAGTGTAAGAATAAGATTGCATATGTTCCAGACAGTCCAGATATGTTTTTAAGATTACAGGCAATGACATACTGGAATTTTATATCTGATGTTTATGGTATAAGTGAAGAAGACAGAGAAAAGCGTATAAATGAGCTATGCGATATATTTAGCATGAGCGATGTAAAAGAAATGTTCATAGAAGAGTTTTCCCATGGTATGAGACAGAAAACTTTTTTAATTGGAGCCCTTATACCTAATCCTAAAATATGGATTTTAGATGAACCGATGACAGGTTTAGATCCTCAGGCAGCCTTTAACCTTAAGGAACTTATGAAAAAACATGTGAGCGAGGGAAATACGGTTTTATTTTCTACGCATGTTCTTGAGGTGGCAGAAAAGCTATGTGATAGAATAGGGATTCTTAAGAAGGGTGAGCTTATATTTGTAGGTACTATGGAAGAACTGAGGGGAGATTCTACAAGGAATTTAGAAGAGATATATCTTGAAATGGTTTCAGATAAAAGCGATACAGAGAAATCATTGGAAGATCCTAATCTAGAGAAAAAAGAAAATGTTAGATAGGAGGTAAAAATGAAAGAGAAGGAAAAAAAGCTTTTTAAATGGCTATTTGGAATTAACTTGATATATGCATACCCTATGGCAAACGGCAAAGCTAAGAAAAAGATAGAAAAGAATAAAAAAGTAGATTTTAAAAAGAATATTAGAAATCTATACTTTTTCAGTATATTCATAGTTTTAGGCACCTATGGTATATTAATGTCTCTTTTAGACTTTAATAACGCTCCAATTTTATTAGATAGTTTTGTGCTTGCATTTATACTGATGTCAATAATGCAAAACTTTGTATACTTTTTCAATGTTTTTTATGAGAGTAAGGATGTAGATTATCTAAAGGTGCTTCCTATAAGAGAAAGAACAGTATTTCTCAGTAAGTTGGCAACTGTATCTTTTGTTTCATTGCAGCTTAGCTTACCTATAGCAGCTATGATGTTTTTCTATTTTTTAGATATGGAAAAAAGTATAGCTTTTGCTATTGTTTTTGCTATTTTAGATTTTTTAGGCATCTTTATTGTAATTATAGCTATCAATTTGATTATAATGCTAGCACTTGCCAAGGCTAATGGATTTTACAGAATAAAGGGTGTGGTTACTACAGCGATTACCATAGTTGCTATGGTTATAAATATTGTATGCATCGTGGCTCTTCAGATGGAAATGCAGAATCAAATGATATCTAGCTTTTTTAAAGGAGAAAAGGCAACTTTCATATTATCGGATTTATCTTTATCTGTAGCGGGTCAAATTTATTTGCTTGGAGGACTTGTCGTTGTAGGTGGCGGTACAAGTTATATTATATATAGATTGATGTCAGATGGTTTTTATAATACTATAAGCTCAATAAATACTGCAGAAAGCAAAAATAGGAAAGCGAAGTCTGTAAAAATAAAGAAAAATAGCATCAATAAAACTCTGACAAGATTTAATATAGGATATTTGAAAGACTCAACTTTAGCTACTCAGGTTCTAGTACAGGAGATTCTGTTTCTATTTATGATAGTTGTTATTCTATTTACTATGGATGATCAAGCTAAGTTATACTTATCATACTACTCTGATCTTATTTTACCTTTTATAGCTATTATGGGTGTATTGATAGGAAATACAGGAAATAATATTGCAGCATTTATTGTTTCTTTAGATGGGGATACATATAACTTTATAAAATCTCTACCTATTAGTAGGAAAAAGTACATTTTAAATAAAATAGGCTTTGCTAGTGTTATCCAGTATGTTTTAGTTATACCGGCTGTTATAGGGCTGGGCATTTTCTTAGGTGCGAGCACATTGAATATTATTGTAAGCACGTTATTAGTAATTGTATTAGGAGTACCTGTAGCAGCTCTTTGGATTGTATATGATGTGCACCATCTTCTTTTAGAATGGAATAATGTAACAGACCTTATGACCAAAGTAGGTAAAGTTATACCGGTTATCATTATGATCTTTTTAATGATGTCAATGGGTATAGGCATAGGTTTTGCTGGCATGATAACAGAGTATATTCCTATTTATGGCATATATATGATTTTAGCTGCGGTTATTTTACTCGTGTGGATAGTAGCTTTAAAAAATATAAAAAATGTCATTAAATCAAATGTTTAATAAAACCTAAATATATAAATAAAATAGGCATCCTATTAGGATGCCTATTTTGCTATAACTTGTATAGCATTGTAATTATAGTGATGTATAAGGATTATGCTAGAAGTTTGTTTGATATTTCATCTAGCCAAGTGATATACTCTTTTACTTTTTCAAGATTTTCATCTTCAAATATCTCTGTTTCCTTATTTACAGTCTTTTTGATTTCATCTGAAAGCTCTCTTTCAGCGAAAGTATAAATAACATTGTCTTCTTTATCTATATGTCTTCTTAAATGGTTAACATAACCGATTGTATTTGCGATAATGTCAAGTTTTAGCTTATCGTCGCCAGTAGAGCGGTAAGCATCTAGAGCTTCATCAAGACTTGTTAGGTATAATCTACCATAGTCATGTTCTATAAGCATACCGTAGTTAACAAGCTTTTCTGCAACAGCACCCATAGTGTCAACCATGTGCTTAAAAAGGATAAGTTCCTCTTTTCCATGATGATGCTTATCTGCGTAGTTTCTCGCCATATCTATATACTTTTTGAAAAGATCTACATCTACATCCTCACCTTTAAGAATGCCGTACGAACTTGCACTCATGCAGTCTAAAAGGCGAAGTATATTTTTATGTTCATCTACTAAAATTTCTATTCCGTACATTTTATTTTCTCCTAATCTCATAAGATTCATTTTCCATAACTTTAAACTCAAATTTTGATTCTATCATGCAGCCCTCAAGAACTTTTGCTCTTAATCTGTAGAATATTTGGCTAGATAATCCTTGTTCATCCCAGTATTCTTTTCTTATATCAATCGTATCTCTCCATGCAACAAGATCATCACTCTTTTCCATCAATTGTTCCACTCTATCGCAAGGCATACCATTAAGTAATCTTTTTGACAGAGCCATATAAGCCTCTACTGCTGTTTCAACGTCCTCAATTTTTTCTGATACACCAAACTGATATCCTAAATCTATTAACTGATCTTCAGTTGCAAGTCCATCCTTTAGAAGAGAAGATACAACAAAAGCAAGCCTTCTTTCTACCGCTGTTACCATAACCTGTAGAGAGCCATGTATATCTGCAGTATCAACTATATCTTCTAGATTGCCTGTAGGAGGTGATGGATATTTTTCATCTGCTACAGTTTTTAAATTTTCAGCTTTTAAAGAGTCTATTAAGAAGTTTGATAGTCTATTTTGGAATTGAATTTTTCCGTATAGAAGGTGGTGTATCGGTCCTAAAAATAAGCTCATAGTTCACCTCTATATATTAATACTCGTTTAATTTAGCAAGAACTTCATTTACATCTATACCATGTACCATACAAGCATCTTCAAGACTTTCCATCTGAGAAGATGGGCAACCTAGACAGTGCATTCCAAATCCTGTTAAAACTTCATATGCGTGTGGAACTTCCTTAATTAACTGACCCATTATCATTTCTTTCTTTATCATTTTGTTTCTCCTTTTTATTAACTATTTACTATAATTTACTTTTATTTATCTCCATTGAGATATCCTTAACATCTTTAAGAAGTTTTGTTTTCACCCGCCATCTTTCTGGTGTATCGCCTTCTTGAATACATATTACCACGATTCACCACTTATTTTTGTTGTATTTACAACAAAAATAAAAATATATGCAAAAAATTTTAAAAAAATATGTATTCTTCAAACTTTATAGGCTAGTGAATGCTTAAATTATTAAAAAAGAGACTCGAAGAAGAGTCTCCTTTAAATTCTAATTTAATTTATAGGCTTTTAACTGCTTCTAAAGCCTTTGCGTAATCTACGTGGTTTACGTTTTCTTCAAGATATTCTACATACTTTACTGTATTGTCTTTATCTAGGATAACTACGCCTCTGTTTAAAAGCTGAAGTTCGTCAATAAGAAAACCATATTTCTTACCAAAGTCATGTCTGTTATAGTCAGATACGATAGTTGACTCTGCAGCTTCTTCATGACTCTGCTTAAATCTGCTGATTGCGAAAGGTAGATCAACACTTATTGTGATAACAGCAGTGTCTTCTAGCTTTTTAGCTTCATTACTAAAGTTTACAGTCTGCAGTTCACAAACGCCAGTATCTAGAGAAGGAACTACACTGATAACCTTTTTCTTATCACCTAGAGACTCTAGTGTGAAAGGCTGTAGATCCTCATAAAGTGCTGTAAAGTTTGGAGCCTTATCGCCAACTTTAATAGCTTCACCAACTAATGATATTGGATTTCCATCCATAAATGCTTTTCTTGCGTTACTCATTTTGTAACCTCCTTATTTATTAAAACGTTATTATGCACAATTATTATTAAATAATTTATACACAAAAGAGATGAAAAGTAACACTCTATAATAAAAAAACATATTATTAAATATATATCAATAAGCTTCTTACTGTTTAATGAATTTCTGAATTACTTGAACGTATTTGTTGTGAAGACCAATATTTACATAGTAATAAGAAAACTTATCAACTTTTTGAACTTGCAATAGTCCTGATTTGACTAGCGTTTTTATATGCTGGGAAATAGTAGCTTGAGCGTAATCGAAGTTTGCTACAACTTCTTTGTTATTTACTTTTTCAAGACGAGAATTTTTTCCCATAATAAATTGAAATATTTTTATTCTTACAGGATGTGCTAAGGCATCCGAAACCTTTGCTAATAACAGTATATCCTCTTCATGCATTTCATCTTTATCTCTTCTTATTCTCATAATATTCCTTTCTATATGTTCTATATTTACAATTTTTTAGGCTCAACTCGTAGGCTTGTTGTATTATAGTTTTTTTGTTATCACCAATATTTCAGGAGGAGAGTTCTCCTGGTTTATCATTTGAACATATGCACAGTGAAAACGGCTTTTACTAAGGCTCTTAGCCATATTTAAAATATCCGCCTTTTCTTTTTTTCCTTCATCATGGCCATCATACAACGTTATGACGCAAATACCATCTACAGCAAGAATGGACAAAACATCTCTAATAGCTTTTAAGCTCGTATTTGATGTAGTAGATCTGCTCTTATCTCCTCCAGGAAGATATCCTAAATTAAAAATCGCAACATCTATAGAATCTACATAGTTTAATAAATTTTCATGACCGTCTAGAATAAAAGATACTTTATCTATAGATTTACAGGCTTGGTATATATTTTCTTTAGATATTTTAATAGCTTCTTTTTGTGTATCAAAGGCATATACTTTTTTTGCTCCCATTTTTAGAAGCTCAAGGGTGTCATACCCTTTGCCTAGTGTTCCATCTAATGCCACAAAAGGCTCACATATATATGGCTTAATTAAATGATGGGCTAGGGCTGTTGTGTTTTTTATAATATTCATTAATCTAACGCCTCTTAGAAAAATTTAACAACTTTATCGAACGATTAATATCGCCTATTAACGATACAATAAAGGAAAGCTTTTGTCAATTGTTAAAATTCTTTGAAAATTTCTTCTGAGATGTGTATAATTAGAAGGTAATGAAATGAATCAAGAGGAGTATTTAATGGAAAATAAACTAAAAAGTTTTAGATATGCTTTGATAGGTTTGACGCTTATGCTTTTCGGATATCTAGCAACGGAACTTGTAAACCTATATAAAATATATAGCATAACGCTCTGGATAAACTGGGCTGTATACATACCGGGAATGGCCTTAGTTGTCTTAGGTACAATTAAACTCAGAAGCATTAGAAAAGAATTGAACTACAGTTTTATATTATCAGTGGCTGGTCTCATTTTTTCAATTCTTGCTCTCGCTATAGTTCTTAAAAACTATGGTGCTTTTGGGATAGTAGCTTTCATTGATATTAAGGCTATGTTTTTAAGATACTTGGCAGATTTATCTATGATAGGAATATACTTTATGTCTATAAAGGGCTTTTTCCAAATTATGGCTAGAAGCAATGTAAGAAGAGACTTTAATGGAGATTTAAAGAAAATTAAAATTTTGATTATAGTATTAATCATCACTATGATTCTTGTTCCTTTCGCAAATGCATGGGTCGGTGTGTTTAAGATTGTAATAGGCGTTATAGCGATAGGTGCAAACACATTTTGCAAATTCTCTCTTTTAAAAATGCTAGAAGAAGTTCATAGCAAGATGTATGTAGTTAAAACGAAAGAATAGTCTAAATAAGTCCACTTCTATCTATATAAGAGGTGGATTTTCTTTATTAAAAGCTAAATATTTAATAAAGAAAAGTTTAATAAGAATATAAGGTATCAAAAAGAGGAGTTAAGTATTGAAGGCTAAAGAATTGAATGAAGTTTTAAAAGTTCTTTCCGATATGGTAGGTGAAGGTGTTCATATAGTAGATGGACAAGGTAAAACAATAGTTTACAACAAGGTGATGGAAAGACTTGAAAGAACCGAGGGAATATCCATAATAGGCCAGTCTTTTGATGAGGTTTTCAAGCATATACCCACTTCTCAAAGCACGGTAAAAAAAGCTCTTTTACAAAAGAAACCAACTATTTTATCAAAACAAGTTTATAAAATACAAAATGGGCAGGAAGTTCACACTATTAACTCTACAGTTCCGGTTATACACAAAGATCAGGTTATAGCAGTAATAGAAACATCTAGTGCTGTAAGAGAGACTAAAAATGTAGATTCTGACGGCAATAAACATAATAATAGCTATAAATTTAAATATATTCTAGGCAAAAATAAGTTGATGAGAAAGGCTATTAAGTTAGCCGAAGAAGCAGCGAGAAGTGATGTGGCAGTTATTTTGCAAGGTGATATAGGAACAGGTAAAGAGCTTTTTGCAAAGACTATTCATTTTGATGGACATAAAAAGAATGAAACATTTCTTTCGCAGAACTGCGGAGGCCTACAAGAAGAAAGACTCGATCAATTATTATTTGGACTAGACGACCATAGCGACTTAGGTTATGAGAATACTATGGGTCTTTTAGAGGCTGCTAATGGAGGAAGTTTGTTTTTAGATGAACTTGAGACTATGCCTTATCAGATTCAGGAGAAGCTTCTTAGAGCTCTTCAGGAAGGATATATAAGAAGAATAGGTGGCAAGGAAGTTGTGCCTATTAACGTTAGAATTATCGTTGCCATAGAAAGTGATCCGGCGGAGCTTATAGAAAAAGGGTTATTAAAGAAAGAGCTATTTTATCGATTGAGCGGTATCAATATTCAACTACCTAAACTTTCAGATAGAAAAGACGATATTGAAAAACTTTTTTATATGCTCTTAGACAAGGAGTGTGAGCATAAGAATAGACAGGTGCCAATCGTTAGAAAGGATGCTCTGCATAAGCTTCTCAATCATGAATATCATGGCAACATAAGAGAACTTGAAAATATAGCTATGTCAACTGTGGCAAGCCTTGGAAATAAAATGGAGATTAAAGAGCAGGATATAGTTTTCAGCGATTATGATAAAAAAACATATTCCTCTGTAGTAGGATACTATAGTGGCAAAGAGAGTCTAGATGCATTCATTTCCAATGTTGAGAAGAAGATAATATGGGAGGCTATGGAAAGAAACCTAGGGAATATATCAAATACTGCTAGAGAATTAGGAATGAAGCGTCAGACTTTACAACACAAATTAAAAAAGTATGGAAATAAAATATAAGTTATTTACTTTAGGATTTAATGGGAGATATAGGAGAAAAGAAGTTTAATGAAAGATAAAGGAAATTTAACTATAGGTATAGGAAGTGCAATAGGCTGTGAGATTCTCTATGGAATGAGCTTTATGTTTACGAAGCAGGCAACAAATATGGCTAGCCCTTTTGCTCTTTTAGGTTGGAGGTTTTCCGTTGCTGTGATAGGTATGAGCCTTCTTATTATCATGGGCGTGCTTAAAATTAACCTGAAGGGAAAAAGCCTGAAACCCCTATTAGTAATAGCATTACTTTTTCCTGTCATTTATTTTTTAGGTGAGACTTTTGGGATAAGTAAGACTACAGCGGCTGAAAGTGGTGTCGCGTTGGCAGGAATTCCTGTAACCGCACTGATAGCTTCTACATTATTAATAGGTAAAAAGCCAAATAGATTTGAGATAATAGGTATTGCAGTTACATGTATAGGAGTAGTTATAACTGTTTTGGCGGTAGGGGGATCCTCCAGCTTTTCTTTAGAAGGCTACCTGTTTCTTCTTGTGGCAGTTGTTGCATATTCTGTGTACTGTGTATTTGTTGAAAAGGCAGATGAGTATACAGGAGTAGAGATTACTTACATAATGCTGGTTGTAGGCGCAATCGTTTTTGCTAGCTTAGCGATAATAGAAGGTATTAAGAATGAAAATGTAGAATATATACTAAATCTTCCTTTAAAGAATAGTGGATTCTTAGCCGCTATACTATATCAAGGAATTGGATGCTCGATACTTGCATTCTTATTGTCTAATATAGCTATCGCCAAATTGGGTGTAAATAAGACAGCTTCTTTTATAGGGATAGCAACAGTAGTATCGATCGCATCTTCTGCTATAGTTCTTAAAGAGAATTTCACCTACTTACAAGGTATAGGTGCAGCAGTAATTCTGGCAGGCGTTTATATTGCCAATGGTAAAAAAGATGAAAGTACGCTTTTGACGTATGACAGCTAAACCTATTAGAAAATATGGGTTTATATGAAATAATAACCATTGTGAATTTTATGTGAATGCAAAAAAATTTGCATAGAAAATAAATTGATTTTTTAGTATAATTGATTTGTATTAAATTGTGTTCAAAATATGAATTTTGAAAGGATTTAATGTATTTTAGTCAATGTTTGGTTATTTATAGTCAAAGTTGATAAAAGGTTTGGTAAAAATTGTGGAGCTTGCTCTGCAATTAAAAGAATACATAATATTACATGAGGAAAAGGAGATTGTATCATGAAAAATGTAAAAGTAATTATTTGGGGCCTAGGTGCTATGGGTGGCGGAGTAGCTGACATGCTATTAAGCAAAAAAGGCGTAGACATCGTGGCTGTAGCTGGTAGAGGTAAGAAGATTGGTACTTCTATGTTCGACTACATCAAGACTGAAAAAGGCGACAGAGAAGACGTTCTTATCCAGGCTGCTGAAGATTGCATCAAGCCAGGTGCAGCAGATATCGTAATCCTATGTACTGACTCTTTCACAAAGGATGCTTTCCCAAGACTAAAGTTCATAATGGAACAGGGAATCAACGTAATCACTTCTGCTGAAGAAATGGCTTACCCAGCTGCTCAGAGCCCAGATTTAGCTGCTGAACTAGATAAGATTGCTAAAGCTAATGGCGTATCAGTTCTAGGTACTGGTATCAACCCAGGTCACATCATGGACCTTCTAGTTCTAGTTATGACTGGATGTATGACAGATGTTGAGCACATCCTATCAAGAAGAGTTAACTCTCTATCTCCATTCGGACCAGTTGTAATGGAAGAACAGGGTATCGGTATCTCAGTTGATGAGTTCTATGAAAGAAAAGCTAATGGAACAATGTCAGGTCACGTTGGATTTGCTGAATCAGTTGGCATGATTGCTGAAGGTCTAGGTCTAGGCGTAGACAAGTTCTCTCAGGATATGGAACCTATCACAACAGATGTTGACAGAAAATCTCCATATGGATTTGCTGCTGCTGGATCTTGTGCTGGTGTAGCAATGACTGCAGATGCTGTTCTAAGTAACGGTATGGAAGTAGTTATGGAACACCCACAGCAGATCGAACCAGAACAGGTTGGCGTTCAGACTGGTGACTATGTAATCATCAAGGGTACTCCTTCTTGCAACATGGTTAACAGCCCAGAAATCGAAGGTGGTCTAGGAACAATCGCAATGTGCGCTAACATGATTCCTCAGGTTATCAACGCTGAGCCAGGTCTAGTAACAATGATCGACCTACCAATTCCAAGAGCTCTAATGGGAGACGTTAGAGAAAGAATCAATCCAGATAAGAAGATTGTAAAATAAGATTTCTATTAATTAAGATTTTTAGCGGTGGGTCTGGACTATTCAGTCTGGCCCAACGCTTTATATTCATTTTAAAGCTTATGTTTTAAATTATAATTATTTAAGGAGAAGAGACATGGTAAAGAAAGGTGAATGGGTTAGAATTCACAAAGTGATTCTAAAGCCAGAAGAAAGAGCACCACAAGTACCCGATGATACTAAAAAAGTTCCTTTGGAAATGTGGGTAAAGGGCTTCTTACAGGAAGATGCAAACTTTGGTGACACAGTTGAAATTGAAACTGTTACAGGAAGAAAAGAAACAGGTGAGCTAATTGAGCTTAACCCATACTACACTCACAACTTTGGTGTATTCGTACCAGAGTTAATCGAAATCGATAAGCAGGTTAGAGGAATTTTATTCGGAGGTGACAAATAATGACTAAGGCAAATGATTACACTTCCGTAATGGCTAGAAAGCCGGAAGTAATGCTTGACTCTATCAAGATTGACTATTCAGAATTTGAAAGCGGTTCTATCGCATTCGATTATGAAAGAATGATGAGAGAAGCTGGATACACAATTGAAGAAATGGAAAAGATGCAGTTAGAAACAGGTGTTGGTAACACTCCACTTGTAGAACTAAAGAATCTAAGTGCATTAGCTAGAAAAGTAGCTCCAGAAGGAAAGGGTGCAAGAATTTTCATAAAAGATGAAGCTGCAAATGCATCAGGTTCATTCAAGGCTAGAAGAGCTGCTACTTCTTGTTACCATGCTAAAAAGCTAGGATACAAGGGTGTTATTTCTGCTACTTCAGGAAACTATGGTGCAGCTGTTGCATCTCAGGCAGCAAAATATGGCCTAAAATGTATTATCGTACAGGAATGTTACGACTCAAACAGCGTAGGACAGCCAGAAATCATTGAAAAGGCAAGAGCTTGTGAAGCTTTAGGAGCAGAAGTAGTTCAGCTAACAGTAGGACCAGAACTTTTCTATAAGTTTATCCTTATGCTAGAAGAAACAGGATACTTCAATGCGTCTCTATACTCACCATTTGGTATAGCTGGTGTTGAAACTCTAGGTTACGAGCTATCAATGCAGTGTAGACAGAGATTTGGTAAAGACCCTGATGTAGTAGTTGCTACAAACGCAGGTGGTGGTAACTTAACAGGTACTGCTAGAGGTCTAATTAAGGCTGGAGCAACTGATACTCAGATCGTTGCTGCTTCAGTAGATTTATCAGGTCTTCACATGGCATCTGACAATGACTTCAACAGAAAATCATTCACAACTGGACACACAGGTTTCGGTGTACCATTCTCTAACTGGCCAGATAGATCTGACGTTCCAAGATCAGCTGCAAGACCTCTTAGATACATGGATAGATACGTTACAATAACTCAGGGTTCTGTATTCTACATCACAGAATGTCTAGCAACTCTAGAAGGTATTGAAAAGGGACCAGCTGGAAACACTTCTTTAGCAGCTGCATTTGCACTTGCTCAGGAAATGGATGAAGATAAGATCATCGTTGTTCAGGAAACAGAGTACACAGGTGCTGGTAAGCACGTTCAGCCACAGCTTGCATTTGCTAAAGATAATGGCATTAAAGTTTGCTTTGGTAACCCTGCTGACGAAGTTCCAGGTGAAAACATCGTTCTACCTGAACATCCAAGCCTAATCAAGCCAAAAGATTTAGATCTAAACAAGATGAGAAAATCTTTAATCAAGACTGCTCTAAAGACTTACACAATGGATCCAACAGAAGAAGATATCAAGTTCCTTGTTGAAGAAACTAAGACAGATGTTGATTTTGTAAACAAGGCTATTGAAGAAATAAAGGCAGCATTATAATTTAAGAGATAAGGCTTTTATTTAATTAAAAAGATTAAGTCAGAGAGGGCTTTGCTCTCTCTGATGAAATATTGTAACTTTTGATTAAGATACAAATAGGAAAGGAATTATTAAGATGAGAAGAGATGACGATTTTGCAGTACGCAGAAAACACATCGCAGACCTATCAGACAAAGAGCTTTACGATAGATTTTGGGAGCTTACTGATAAGGTAGTTGATCCGCTATTAGATCTTGGAAGAAAGAACACAACTCCTTCTGTAGAAAGAGCTGTTCTTTTAAGAATGGGCGTATCTTCATTAGAAACTCAGTCTATCGTTGAAGGCTGTATGGATAGAGGTCTAATGGGTAAAGGTGCAGGCCATGTTGTTTACAAGCTATCTAAGGCAAAAGATATTTCAATTAAAGAAGCTGCTACAATGCTTGCAGAAGGCAAGGGTTGGGATGAAGCAGTAGAATTGTTCAAGGGAGGTAAATAAGATGACACAGCTATTACATAATGAAAAGCTAGATATAGAAAATATCTTAAAAGACCTTGACAAATATGAGCCAAGAAGAAGAGGTTGGCACTGGAGAGAGCATGTTGAAAATCTACAGATGGGACCTTTCACATATAAGGATGCATCTAAGCCTTTAACTAACAGCGTTCCACTACCACCAGCAAAATATTTTGGCAACATAGACCCACAGCCAAAAGAAACAATAACAACAGAAATCGCTTCTGGTAGATTTGAAGATGACATCAGAAGAATGAGAATGGGTGCATGGCACGGTTCTGACCACTTGATGGTAATCAGAACAGCTGGTCAGTCTCACATGGACGGACTAATTGAAGGTACTCCACAGGGTATCGGTGGTGTTCCTATCACAAGGAAACAGGTTAGAGCACAGAGAAAAGCAATCGATATGATCGAAGATGAAGTTGGTCGTCCAATCAACTACCACTCATATGTATCAGGGGTTGCAGGTCCTGACGTTGCTGTAATGTTCGCTGAAGAAGGTATCAATGGTGCTCACCAGGACCCTCAGTACAACGTTCTATACAGAAACATCAACTGTGTAAGATCTTTCGTTGATGCTTGTGAATCAAAGAGAATCATGGCATGGGCAAACATCGCTCAGATCGATGGTGCGCACAATGCTAACGCAACAGCTAGAGAAGCTTGGAAAGTAATGCCTGAGCTTATCGTACAGCATGCTATTAACTCAAGATTCTCTGAAAGAGTTGGTATTAAGCCAGAGAATATCTGTCTATCAACAGTACCTCCAACAGCTACACCAGCACCATGTGTATATCTTGATTTACCATATGCAGTAGCTCTTAGAGATATCTGTGATAAATATAAGATGAGAGCTCAGCAGAATACAAAATATATTGACTCATCTGCTAGAGAAGCTACAGTAACTCATGTACTAAACATGATTATTTCAAAGCTAACAAGAGCAGACATTCAGTCAACAATCACTCCTGACGAAGGAAGAAACGTTCCATGGCATATCTACAACATGGAAGCTTGTGATACAGCTAAGCAGACACTTATCGGCCTAGATGGTATTCTAGAAATGGTTGAGCTTAAGAAAGATGGTCCTCTAAGAGAAAAAGCTAGAGAAATCAAAGAAAAAGCTTGCCTATTTATGGAAGAAATCATTGAAGTTGGCGGATACTTTGAAGCTGTTCAGGCTGGATTCTTCGTTGACTCTGCAGAATATCCTGCAAGAAATGGTGATGGTATCGCTAGAAAGATTGAAGGCGGTATCGGATATGGTTACATCTACGAAAGAGATGAGGACTACATGGCTCCTGTAACAGCTCACTTCGGATACAACAATGTTGAGCAGTACGGCGGAAACCCAGAAAATCCATCTGAATTAATCGGCGGATGTACATTTGAAGATAGAAGCAAGATTGTATTCATCGATGAACTTGATGAAAATGATAACGTTCATAAGAGAATGGCTGAAACTGCTAAGTACAGAAACAGTGATCTAATCAAACCTGAAATGGAATGGCTTGCTGATGGTATCGTAATGGTTACACTAATGATTCCTGCTAACAAGAGAACTTCAGAAGTAGTAGCTGTTGAAATCGGTAAAGGCCTAGGTCTTCAGGATGTTGAAGTAATAAATAGAGAAGTAATGCAGGAAGCTGAAGGTACAAGAATCGAAATGAAGGGTAGAGTAGACTTCGACGTAGATGTATCTAAGCTAGTAATTCCACCAGAACCAGAATACTTATCAGATGATGAAATTAGAGAAGATATTAAGAATCATCCTCTAAAGATTGTTTGTGGTACTGTTGGAGAAGACGAACACTCTGTAGGACTAAGAGAAATCATCGACATTAAGCACGGTGGTATCGAAAGATTTGGTATCGAAGTAGAATATCTAGGAACTTCTGTACCTGTAGAAAAGCTAGTTGACGCTGCAATCGAATTAAATGCAGAAGCAATCCTAGCATCTACAATCATTTCTCACGATAATATCCACTACAAGAACATGAAGAGAATTCATGAGCTTGCAGTAGAAAAAGGTATCAGAGATAAGGTTATAATCGCAGCTGGTGGTACACAGGTAATTCCTGAAGAAGGTGTTAAGACTGGTATTGATGCTGCATTTGGCAGAAGCTCAAAGGGTATCGACGTTGCTTCATTCCTTGTTGAAGAAAGACAGAGAAGAAGAGGCGAAAGAGAATAATAAATCTCGATAAATAAGTAATTAAAGGGAAGAGTAATCTTCCCTTTTTTTTATGCCTTAAAAAATATCTAAAAAAATAGTTCAAAAATTTGACATATTATTTAAAAGGTGGTATATTTGTAAAATATTAAAATATTTTAACTAAAATTTTTTAATTAAAATATTTTAAGCAATAACACTATGTAATAAAAAGGAGAAAACTATGACATTTGAAAAAGTAAAAGAAGCTATGATAGAGACACTAAGAGTAGACGAAGAGAAGATTGCGCTGGAAGCAACATTAGCAGATGATTTAGGTATAGACTCTCTTGATGCGGTAGAGCTTGCTATGGCACTGGAAGAAGAGTTTGGTATCAAATTATCAGATGATGAGCTTCAGGCTATGAAGACAGTTAAAGATATAGTAGATGGTGTAGATAAACACTTAGCATAGTATTATGGATTATAAGAATATAGTAAAAGAAATGATAAACCTTTTTGAGAAATCAAGCTTACACTCTTTGGAGATGGAGATTCCAGGTGTAAGCCTTTCTCTTAAGAAGGGTAAAGATGAAAACGATGTAGATAAGGTGTCTACACTTCATAAAGAAGAGAGTATCGAAATAAAAGAAGAATCTATTTCGCAAAATGATAAAGAACTTATTGACTATAAGAAAGAATGTATAAATGCCCCTTTAGTTGGGACTCTATATATGGCTCCAGAGCCTAACAAAGCGCCTTTTGTTAAATTGGGTCAGAAGGTTAAGGCTGGAGATACACTATGCATAATAGAGGCTATGAAAATGATGAATGAGCTAAAGGCACCATATGATCTAATTATTAAAAATATTTTATTAGAAAATGGAACTATGGTTGAATATGATGAAAGTATTTTTGAGGTAGAAAAATGCTAAAGAAAGTACTTGTTGCAAACAGAGGAGAGATTGCCCTTAGAATAATTAGAGAGTGTAAGGATAATAATATTGAAACAGTCTCTGTCTATTCAACTGAGGATAAGGAATCTCTTCATGTTTTGATGGCAAATAAATCTGTCTGCATAGGACCTCCCTCTCCAAATGAGAGTTATTTAAATAAAGAAGCATTGATACAAGTAGCGCTTGCCACAGGATGTGATAGTATCCATCCAGGATTTGGATTTTTATCAGAAAGTGCCGATTTCTCACAGATGTGCGAAGATAACAATATTATTTTCATAGGGCCTAAAGCTGATGTAATAGATAAGATGGGAAATAAGTCTGAAGCTAGAAGAACTATGATAGAGGCAGGTGTACCAGTAGTAAAGGGTTCTGAAGGAACAGTTAATTGTGTTTTAGATGCCAAGAATATAGCAAAAGACATAGGTCTTCCTATACTTATAAAGGCTTCTGCTGGTGGAGGTGGCAGAGGAATGAGAATAGTAAGAGAGGAAGAGGATATAGAAAAACTTTTCTTTGAGGCTAAGTCTGAAGCCGAAGCTGCCTTTGGAGATGGAAGTTTATACATAGAGAAGCTTATAGAAAACCCAAAGCATATAGAAGTTCAAGTTTTAGCAGACAATCACGGGAACATAATTCACTTGGGTGAAAGAAACTGTTCTATACAGAGAAAGAACCAAAAACTATTAGAAGAGGCACCAGCTTTTTGCTTAAGTAACTCTACCAAAGATAATCTTTATGAAGCAGCTGTTATGGCGGCGAGAAGTGCAAACTATAGAGGCGCAGGCACTATAGAGTTTGTCGTAGATGAGAAAGAAAACTTTTACTTCATAGAGATGAATACAAGAATCCAAGTTGAGCATCCTGTTACTGAGATGATAACAGGGGTTAATATTGTTAAAGAGCAGCTTAGAATAGCATCAAATTTGCCTATTAGCGTAAAACAAGAAGAGGTTAAAATGGAAGGCTATGCCATTGAATGCAGAATATGTGCTGAGAACCCTTCAGAAAACTTTAGACCGTCACCAGGAACTATAGAGTTTCTTCACCTTCCATGTGGAAATGATGTTCGAGTTGAGACAGGAGTATATAACGGATGCAATATTAGTCCATATTATGACTCTATGATAGCTAAAATAATCGTTCATGATAGTACGAGAATAAAGGCAGTGAGAAAGATGAGAAGAGCTCTTGAGGAAATGGTAGTGAGAGGTATCGATACTAACATAGCGCTTCAACACGTTATTCTTTACAATAAGGAATTTCTTAGAGGTCACTATAACACTTCTTTTATGGATAGCCAGCTAGAAGATATGCTTAAGCTTCTTAATACGGCAAAGGATATTAGAGAATTAGAGATGTAAATAGAAGTTCTAGGTACGATAAAGAAAGGCAATTATGGAAAAATTCTTAAAGGATAGGATGAATCTTATCAAGACTATAAAGAGTATTGTAAGATCAGATAAAACTATTGATGATATAAAAAAAGACCATGAACTTTTAGAATGTAAAAACTGTCAAGGAAAATATACATATAAGAAGCTAAAAGATAATTACTTCGTATGTCCTGGCTGTGGAGATCATAAATATATCGGAGCTTATGAAAGAATTGAAATAACATGCGATGAAGGAAGCTTTAAAGAGATGCACAAGGGAATCAAAGGATTTGATCCTTTGCAATTTCCGGAGTATAAAAAGAAGATAAAGGATGCTAGAAAGAATGCCAAGTTAAATGAAGCTGTTGTTATAGGAACGTGTAAAATCAAAGGGAAAAAAGCTTTTATATGCGTTATGGATAATAGGTTTATGATGGCTAGCATGGGTATGGCAGTTGGTGAAAAAATTGCTAAAGGTATTGAATTTGCTAGAAAGAAAAACTTGCCTTTGATTATTTTTTCAACATCGGGTGGAGCAAGAATGCAGGAAGGTATAGTGTCTTTGATGCAGATGGCAAAAACTTCCGCTGCTTTATCTAAATTTAGCGAAAGTGGTAATTTGTACATATCTGTTTTAACTCACCCAACAACAGGTGGGGTTACGGCTAGCTTTGCTTCTCTTGGGGATATTCAGATAGGAGAAAGAGGCTCTTTGATAGGATTTACCGGTCCTAGAGTAATAAGCCAGACCATAGGTGAGGAATTACCAGAAGGCTTTCAAAGTGCGGAATTTTTATATGAAAAAGGCTTTTTAGACATGGTTCTAGAAAGAAAGAACATTAGAGGTGTTCTCGGAAGACTTTTAGAACTACATTTAAATAAAGGTAAGATAGAGATTTCCTCTGTCAAGAGTGAAGCTAAAGAATTGGCGGATGACGAGATGGAAGCATATAAGAGAGTTGAACTAGCTAGAGCATCCGATAGACCAACTTCTAAGGATTATATTGATAGTTTGATTGATGACTTTGTGGAGCTTTCAGGAGATAGACTATTTGGAGAAGACTATTCAATAGTAGGTGGAGTAGGTAAATTCAAAGGAGTCTCTGTCACTGTTATTGGACATAGAAAAGGTAAATCCTTAGATGAGAATCTAAAGTGCAGATTTGGCATGCCAAATCCGGAAGGCTATAGAAAAGCTAGACGTCTAATGCTTCAAGCTGAAAAGTTTAATAGACCAATTATAACTTTTGTTGATACACCTGGGGCATATCCAGGCAAAGAAGCGGAGGAAAGAGGCCAAGGAAGTGCTATTGCTGAATGTTTGCTTACTCTATCTGGTTTAACAGTTCCGGTAGTCAATATTTTTATTGGGGAAGGTGGCAGTGGAGGAGCTTTAGCCATAGGATTCGGCGATTCTATGATTATGATGGAAAATAGCATATTTTCTATACTGTCTCCAGAGGGTTTTGCAAGTATTTTATGGAAAGATGCAAAGCGATGGAAAGAAGCCTGTGAAGATATGAAACTTACAGCATATTCTATGAAAAGCTTAGGAGTTTGTGATTACGTCATAGAAGAAGCTGCTGGTGAAGGGCTTTCGTCCAAAGTAGTCAAAGATTTAGAAAAAACTGTAGCATATGAGTTAAGTCTTCTTATGAAACAGAAAAAATCTGAGCTAGTTAATAATAGATACAAGAGGCTTAAAAACATAGGAAAGGATCTGACTTAGTATGATCACAGAAAGAAAGGCCGCCTTGACCATAGTAGGTGCTGGATATACTTGTGGAAATAAAAAGGTGAGCAATGACGATTTAACATCTATTTTTGATACAAGTGATGAGTGGATAAGGAGTAAAAGCGGCATAAAAAGCAGATATTATTGTAGTGATATAAGCAATAGTGATATAGCTTACGATGCTTGCAATAAAGCTTTGAAAAACAATAATCACAATATTAGGGCTGAGGATATAGATGCTTTAATAGTAGCTACCTTCACACCTGATTATGCAACACCTACCGTTGCTAACGAAGTTGCATCAAGGTTAGGTCTTAGAGAAAATGTTTTGTCTATAGATATAAATGGAGCTTGTTCAGGATTTGTATACGGGATAATTATGGCTGATGGTTTATTGGCATCAGGTAATTTTAAAAATATATTAGTTTGTGGAAGTGAAAAGATATCTTCTAGTCTCTCAATGAGAGATCGAAGTGTAGATGTTTTATTTGGAGATGGAGCAGGAGCCGTTGTTTGTACTTCTAAAGAAGAAGGATTTTTCGCTAGCTACCAAGGTGTAACTTTCGATAAGGATGTCCTGTTTTGCGAGAGAGATAAGGTAGGAATAAAGATGCAAGGTCAGGAAGTATACAGATTTGCTTTGAATAAGATTCCTGAGGTTGTAAATCATCTAATTGATGCAAATGATTTGGAATTAGAAGATATAGACTGGTTTATTTTTCACCAGGCAAATGAGCGCATAATAAGTAAGGCATCAGATAGACTTAGTATTCCAAAGGAGAAAGTATATGTAAATATACACGAATTTGGAAATACATCAGCTGCTAGCATACCTATAGTTATAGGTGAAATGTGGGAGAAAAATCTTTTAAAAGAAGGTATGACCATTATGCTAGTAGGTTTTGGTTCAGGGCTAACGTTTGGTGGGTCTATAGTTAAATTGTGAGGAGAATAACATGAAAATAAATGAAATGTTAAATATAGAGTTTCCAATTCTACAAGGAGGGATGGCGCAGGTAGCTACTGCCGAGTTTGCAGCGGCAGTTTCTGAAGCAGGTGGCCTTGGTATTATCGGCTCAGGGGCTATGACAGCACAAGTATTGGAAGAAGAGATTAAAAAATTAAAAGCAATTACCAGTAAACCTTTTGGCATAAACCTTATGCTTATGAATCCGGATGCTGATAATATGGCAAAAGTTATTTCTGAGTCTGGTGCTGCTCTCGTAACGACTGGTGCCGGTAATCCCGGTAAGTATGTGGAAATGTGGAAAGGAAAAGGCATAAAGGTATTTCCTGTTGTGTCCTCTGTTGCTTTAGCTAAAAGGCTTGAAAAAGCAGGGGTAGATGGACTTATTGCAGAAGGTTCAGAAAGCGGTGGACATATAGGAGAGATTACTACTATGGTTTTAGTGCCGCAGATAGTTGATGCAGTTAATATTCCTGTAATAGCCGCAGGTGGAATAGCCTGTGGAAGGCAAATGACTGCAGCAGAAATTTTAGGAGCAGAAGGAATACAGATAGGAACCATACTTTTAGCTAGTGATGAGTGCCCGATTCATGACAACTATAAGACTGAAGTTTTAAGGGCTAAGGATAGAAGCACCATAGTGACGGGTCTAAAAGCAGGTGCACCAGTGAGAGTCCTTAAAAATGCTATGGCTAAAGAGTATGTTAAAAGAGAAAATGCAGGTGCTGATTTAATGGAGCTAGAAAAGTATACTCTAGGGGCTCTTAGAAAGGCTGTCAGGGATGGAGATGTTACTCATGGATCTTTAATGGCAGGGCAGTGTGCTTCATTTGTAAACTCTATAAGACCGTTAAGAGATATTTTAGAAACTTTAATGAAAGAGTATGAGTCATGCAAGAGATAAATAATACTAAAGACAGCCAATTTCATACAGATGTTAAGGGTAATATCGACTACAAGAAACTGAGAAGAGATAAACTTTTTTTTGAACTTAAAAAGCCTATTATACAAGGTGGAATGGGCATTGGAATATCTCTTGGCAATTTAGCTGGTCATGTGGCATTAAATGGTGGAATGGGAACCATATCTACAGCAGTAGTGGGCTTTAGGGAAAAGGATTTCTATACTAATTCTCACGAAGCCAATATGAGAGCTTTAAAAAAAGAGATTGATAAAGCTAAGGAAATATCTAAAGGTGAGGGACTAATAGCCATAAATGCTATGACTGTTACTAATAATTTTAGAGAGAGTGTGGAAGTTGCTTGTGATAATGGTGTAGATGCTATTATATCAGGTGCTGGCTTACCGTTGAATTTGCCTGAATTTGTAAAAAAAGAAGATGTATTAATTGCGCCTATTGTCTCAAGTGGAAAAGCAGCTGCATTAATAATGAAAAGTTGGCAAAAAAATTACGATAGAGAGCCAGACTTTATAGTTGTTGAGGGCTCGCTAGCAGGTGGCCATTTAGGATTTAAAAAAGAAGAACTTATAGAAGGTAAAGAAAAGTCTCTTGAAGAAATTGTAAAGGAAGTTGTCTCTGTGGCAGGAGAAATACCTGTATTTGCAGCAGGTGGCATATTTGATGAGGAAGATATAAAAAAAGCTTTGTCGTGGGGCGCTAGCGGTGTGCAGATTGGTACAAGGTTTATATGTACTGATGAATGTGATGCTGGCGAGGGATTTAAAGAGATTATTTTAAATGCTGATGAAAAGGATGTTCAGCTGACAGTAAGTCCGGTAGGGCTACCAGGAAGAGCTTTAAAATCAAATATTTTAGAGATTCTCATATCAGGAGAGAGAAAACCACCGAATCACTGTATAGGATGTATCAGAACTTGTGATCCTAAAACTACGCCATACTGCATAAGTGAAGCACTTATAAAAGCTTGTGATGGGGATGTAGAAAACGGCTTATTCTTTGCAGGATCAAATTGCTATAGAATAAAAGAGATGACCAGTGTAAAAGAGCTTATGGATGAATTATCGAAGGGATTTAAATAATATGAAAATAGGATTGTTGTTTGGAGGGCAAGGAAGCCAGATTGTAGGTATGGGTAAAGATCTGTATGAAGAATTTACTGCTGTTAGAGAAATTATGGATAGGTTGCCATCAGAAAAGAGGGAACTAGCTTTTGAAGGACCTATGGATGAGCTTTCTAGAACTACAAATACTCAGCCAATTTTATTGGCTTTTGGTATGGCTGTATTTAAAGAGCTTGAAAATAGGGGGCTTTCAGCATCGTTAGTAGGAGGCTTGAGCCTCGGAGAATATACTGCACTCTGTGCTTCAGGCGTCTTTGATATCGATGAGGCGATAGAGTTAGTTTCTTATAGAGCTAAAAGTATGGAAGAAGCTGCTACAGGTATAGAATGCGGCATGGCGGCTGTTATGGAAATGGATAAGGCGACATTAGAGTCTTGTTGTCGTGAGGCATCGTCTAATGAGAGTATTGTTGAAATTACAAATATAAATTGCCCAGGTCAGCTTGTAATATCCGGTGAGAAATCAGCTGTAGAAAGAGCTTCAAATTTAGCTAAGGAAAGAGGTGCTAGAAGAGTTGTTCCTTTGAATGTGTCAGGACCATTTCATACCTCATATATGGAGCCAGCTGGTAAGGCTATAAGAGAAAGATTCAAGCAAGTTGAATTTAAGGATATGAATATTCCTGTTCTATTCAACTGTATAGGAAGACAGAAAAAAGATGATGAATCAATAGAAAGTCTTTTAGAGAAGCAAGTATCTACTGGAGTTAGAATGGAAGATATGATAAGAGCAATGATAGATGAAGGGGTGGATATTTTTATAGAAATTTCACCTAGCAAAACAATATCAACATTCATAAAGAAGATAAATAGAGACGTTAGAATAATACCTATTACTAATAGAGAAGATTTAGAGAAAGCATTAAAAGAGCTTGCTCTATAAATCCAACTAGATTTTATCAAATAGGATATGAGAGGAAAGATGATGAAAGATAAAATAGCCATTGTAACAGGAGCTAGCAGAGGTATAGGGAAAGCCATTGCAATTGAATTAGCAGAGAAAGGTGCCAATATAGTTATAAACTATTCCAGTAGTGAAGAAAGTGCTATGAATACGAAAAGAAGATGTGAAGAGCTAGGCGCAAAGGTGCTTTTAGTTAAAGGCAGTGTATCAGAGGTTGAGGACTGCAAGGATATAGTTGCCAAAACTTTAGAAGAGTTCGGTAGGATTGATATTCTTGTAAATAATGCAGGTATAACTAGAGATGGACTAGCTATGAGAATGAACGACGAAGAGTTTGACTCTGTAGTAAAAACTAATCTTTATGGAGTTTTCTTCATGATGAGAGAAGTGGCAAAGCCTATGATGAAGCAAAGGTATGGAAGAATAATAAATATGTCATCAGTATCAGGACTTACTGGAAATGCAGGGCAGATTAATTATGCAGCTACTAAATCGGCTGTGATTGGTATGACAAAGAGCATGGCAAAGGAAATGGCTACTAGAGGAATAACCGTTAATGCCATAGCGCCTGGTTATATTGATACAGATATGACTAAAGAGCTTGCTTCTACTCAAACAGATGCCATTATTTCATCTATTCCTGTAGGTCGTAAGGGAGAAGGAGAAGACCTTGCCTATGCTGTATCGTTTTTAGCAAGTGAAAGGGCAGCGTATATTACAGGTGAAGTTATAAGAGTAGATGGCGGATTAGCAATGTAGGAGGAAGTCATGAGAAGAGTAGTTGTAACAGGTATAGGATGTATATCGCCAATAGGCATTGGAACTAAAGAGTCTTGGGAAAATGCTAAAAATGGAACTTGCGGAATAGGAGAGATAACATCTTTTGATACTTCTGAATCAAGAATAAAAATTGCTGGAGAGGTAAAAGGTTTTGATCCAGAAGCTATAATGGATAAGATGGAAGCTAGAAGAACAGCTAGATTCACTCAATTTGCTCTATTTGCAGCGAAAGAAGCTATTAAAGAAGCTGGTTTAGATATGGATAAAGTAGGCCCATACAGATGTGGAGTTAATGTTTCCAGCGGTATAGGAGGTCTTCCTACTATCGAAAGAGAGCATAGCCGTGGCTTAAAGAGTGGTTTTGATAGAGTATCTCCTCTTTTTGTTCCATCCAGTATTACTAATATGGCAGCTGGTATGGTTGCCATAGAGTTAGGTTTTAAAGGGAGCTGTACTTGCGTTGTTACGGCTTGTGCATCAGCTACTGACTCCATTGGTGCTGCTTTTAGATATATAAGAGATGGCTATGCAGAGGTAATGGCATGTGGAGGTGCCGAAAGCTGTATTTCGCCTTTAGGAATAGGAGGATTTTCTTCTATGAGAGCCCTATCTGACTCTAGTGATCCTAAGAGAGCATCCATACCTTTTGATAAAGAAAGAAGTGGCTTTGTTATGGGAGAAGGTGCAGGTATCCTTATTCTTGAAGAATATGAGCATGCAGTGAAAAGAGGAGCAAGAATTTTCGCAGAAGTTGTAGGCTATGGCGCTACATGCGATGCCAATCATATTACAGCGCCGCTAGAAGATGGAAGCGGAGCAGCTGCTTGTATGACTATGGCTATGAAAGATGCTAATATAACGCCGGATAATATAGGATATATAAATGCACATGGAACGGGTACACCTCTTAATGATGCTGGAGAGACAAAAGCAGTTAAACTAGCTTTTGGTGAGCATGCAAGAAAGCTAGTGATGTCATCTACTAAATCTATGACAGGGCACCTTCTAGGCGCTAGTGGAGCTGTTGAGAGTATTATGGCTATCAAAGCATTGGAAGATGGATTTATACCACCTACAATAGGATATCAAGTTCCTGATGAAGCCTGCGACCTAGATATATGCCCAAACGAAGGAAGAGCACTAGAAATAGAATATGCTATGTCTAATTCTTTAGGATTTGGTGGACATAATGCTACTTTGATATTTAAGAAAGCTTAGATTTAAACTTTTCATGACAGGTTTTATATAAATTTGATTTAGTGTATAATGAAGGAGAATAAAATGAAGCTAAGTGCAGAGGATATTAAGAAAATACTACCACATAGATTTCCGTTTTTATTAGTAGATAAAATAATAGATATGGAGCCTGGTAAATATGCTAAAGGGTTAAAATGTGTTTCTCAAAATGAAATGCAGTTTTTAGGTCATTTTCCAGAAAAGTCTGTTATGCCAGGGGTCTTAATTTTAGAGGCTTTAGCTCAAACTGGAGCTTGTGCAATTCTATCAATGGAAGATAACAATGGCAAGATAGCCTACTTTGGAGGTGTTAAAAACTGCAGATTCAAACGAGTCGTAGTTCCTGGAGATGTTATCGAACTAGAATGTGAAATTATTAGTCAGAGAGGGCCTGTTGGCTTTGGGAAAGCTACTGCTAAAGTGGATGGGGAGATTGCTTGCTCCTGCGAGATATCTTTTGCAATAAATTGATAATCAAAGATGGAGAATAGGATGCTAAACAGTAATTTTAGGCGAATGTATGACAAGTTCAAATTGATGTTGTATGATAAGGTTTTCAGATCTTTTGAGGAAGGAGAGGACGACTCTTTGACGACATTTGAAGTTCTTTGTATGGAAATCATAGGAGCTCTTAGAGAGCCTACTGTAAATGAATTTGCAGAAGCAGCGCAAATATCATCATCAAATGCAACATATAGAGTAAACCAAATAATAAAAAAGGGCTATGTTGAGAAAGTTAGAGGAGAAGTAGATAGAAGGGAATTTTATCTAGTTCCAACTAACAAGTATGCTGAAAGATACGGTATTATATATGACTATATAGACATTGTGAGCGATAGAATAAGAGATAGATTTCCTAAGGAACAAGTTGATATGTTCACTGAAATGCTAGGAGTGGTTGCTAGAGAGTTAACTCCGGAGGCAGACTCTTTTTTAGAGGTAGCTAGGAGAAATGGAAACTTAAGATTAAAGAAAGATAGATAAGAAGTATTATATAATGAAAAAGAGCCTGTGCTGAAGCACTAGCTCTTTTTGTTTTATTTAAAATAAAAAAAGATGCACCAATTTTTAGGGTGCACCTTAATTTTATTATTTATTTTTTCTTAGTCTTAGACTGTAAGCAAGAACTGATAAAGCACTTGCTAACATAGCTGTGAAAAGAATTACCATGTTTCTAGTATCATCTGTTTTAACAGTGTGCTTGTTAGACTTCATTTTAGTATCCTTTTTAGCGCTAGTCATCTTATCATTATCCATTCCAGCATTATCAGAACCCATTGCTGCATTATTTGCATCGTTATTTGCATCAGCACCATTCATGTTATTCTGATTGTTATTTCCAGGAGCGTTCTGGTCATTATCTCCTGTAGCATCAGCATCGTTATTTGCATCAGCTGGTTTATCTCCAATTACAGCAAATGGAGAAAGACTATTAACCTTGAACATAGTTTTGCCTTCTGCAACAGGAGCTTCAAACTGTTCTAGATCGCCAACTGTAGGAAGATGTGCTATTAAAGCCTTTTCAGCCACTAGAGAAGTAGGAAGAGTTATTGATATAGGTCCTTCATATTCTCCTTGAATAGAAACGTCATAGCTATCAAAAATCTTCTTGTTTTCCATTCCAGCTACTAAGTCTTTTATTGTTGCAGGTGTTGCAGCATCATCTAGTTTTGTTACTACAAGTTTTGCATCAGCGCTCATTTTAGCAGTTACAGAAACATCACCTTCTGTTAAAGTTTTTTCTGTTAACTCCGGCTTAACAGGACCATTTACAAGCTTTCCTTTTACACTTGGATATCCAACAGATACAAGCTCGATATCATATTCAGCAGAATCACCTTTAGTAAATATAGGTATTTTATTACCATGTCTTACTAGAGCAGCGTTAAAGTCAGCAGTTAAGTTATCTCCAAATATAGTTTTTGGAATATCTCTTCCTCTTAAAGCCTGTCCATCAACAAGAACTCTAGTTACGCTAGCATAGTATGCGTCTTTATCAATATCTTCAGGAAGAACTAATTTGTTATTTTCAATTTTTACAGAACCGTCTTCGTGATGTGATGTTAGAGCAAAATTTGCAACCATATCAGCAAACATGTTATCTTCAAACTTTGCAGTATAACCACCTATGCCAGTATTATTAGTTGACATGAAAGTTATTTTGTTTCCATCGACTGTATAGTCTGTTCCAGCTGCAAGCTTTGTTCTTCCCTTTGTAAGAGAAGCTAGAGTGTAGTTGCTGCCTTCTGGAGCAACTATTGTAGTCATTACAGATACACCATTTTCAAATACAGCGTTTGGTATAGTTGCCTTTTGATCGTCTTCAAGAAGAGCTTTACAGAACAGATTTGTCTTAACTACTAAATCTGGTTTGTTCTTTACAAGGTATTTAACTTCTTTTATTGTTTTTTTCTGAATATCGCTATAAGCCATGTAATTAACTTTGTTTCCATGAGGTTCTACAAAACCATCTTTAGCAGCGAATGATATCTCTCTAGGATTTCTCCAAATATTTTCAAGATGCTTCATAGCATACTGTTTACCATCATCAGTTGTTACAACTACACCGTTGATATCTTCAACTGAAGGAAGACTATCGCTGTTAATATACAGACCGTAGTGACCATATCTATTTGTTGTAGAAATAGAAGCATCTACACCTTCCAGGATTATTGCAGCAGATGGTTCCATTGTTTTTGTAAGAGTACCATCTCCATTGATCTGCTTGTACTCTGTAGGTGCTGGCATATCAGGAGTATTTACAGTCATATTTTTAACAATATCTAGAAGAGGATTGTTAGAAGTTCTTCCATCCCTTATAGCTTTCTGAGCTTCATCGTATAGAGTTTTGCTTATAGCTACATCTACATCCTTAACACCTAGTATTTTACCTCCATTTCCACCTTCGTTATCCATACTGTAAGTAGTAGGGAATAGAGATTTATATTTGCTTGGCGTTGCACTTGATACAGTGTCGTACATTCCAGTTTCTTTAAGAGCTTTTGTTTTATCCATTGTAGTTAAATCCATAGTAGAGTTAACCATAGTAAGATTATTAAGCTCACCATAATAAAAATCTGCAAAAGGTAAATTTACTTTTCCATAAACCATTTCGTTATCTGTTGTTCCCGGCGGAGTTGGCTCACTTGGAGTATCCGGAGTTTTTGGCTTCGCTACATCAGCTTTTTCTAGTTGCTCAGACATAGCAGACTTAATAGAATTTACTGTGAATGTTGCTCCAGAAGTAGCATCTACAGCATTAAGATTCTCCATTGTAGCAGCTTTTCCTTCTAGAGTTTTGATTTTGTCATCAGCTATAGCTTTGTAAGTCTTGTTAGACTTGTGCATATTTGAACTGGTAACCATGATATTGCTGAAGTTCCCATCTACAACATCAAAACTTACATCAATATCGTAACCGTCAAAGTCATCCTGGTCTGCAACTTTAGCATGACCTTGATAACTTTTATCTGCAGCTACCTCTGAACCTGTTACAGCGTAAGCGGCTTGGAATCCTCCTGTCGCAATAACAGTAAAGGAGAGAGCCGAAGCTAACATTTTTTTGTAATTTAACTTTCTCATTTTTCCTCCATTTCTAAAGCTATAAAATAGCTTAGTTTCCTTAAGTTTATCAGTAACTATATGGGTATTATCTAACTGAAATTATACTGATTTTGTTTTAATTAACTAACTAAAGTTATGATAACATAACTAACAGAGTTATACAAGAAAATTTGACCTAAATTGTTAATATTTTTTCAATCTTTTTTTATGAATGGAGAATCATTGAAATTATTCCTTTGAAAAGTGCATATTTATATAGGGTAATGCATATAAATTTCAATTAAATTTAAAAGTACGATAAACTTAAGCAGTAACGGGGTAATAAATACATAATAAATGATAAATCGGTACGAATATCTACAATTTATATAAAAATAGTTGTATAATATAAATAATAAAATAGGAGGTTATTTATGAAGGTTGATGTATTAGTTGCGGAAATAGGCTCTACGACTACAGTAGTAAATGCATTCGTAGGTATAGCAGGAGATGATCCGCAGTTTTGGGCACAAGGTCAAGCTCCAACATCAGTTGTTGAAGGAGATGTTAGAATAGGCTTACAGGGCGCCATAGATGATTTGTGTAAGAAAAAAGGAATAGATAAAATTGAGTATGATGATATGATAGCAACCTCATCTGCTGCAGGTGGACTTAAGATGACTGTTCATGGACTCGTTTATGACATGACTGCTAAGGCTGCTAAGGAAGCTGCTTTAGGTGCAGGAGGAATATTACATTTTATAACAGCCGGTAACCTTAGAAGAACAGATTTGCAGAAGATTAAGGAAATAAACCCTAATTTGATTTTAATAGCTGGTGGAGTAGATTTCGGTGAAAGAGATACAGCTATTTTTAATGCAGAGAAGGTTAGAAGTCTAGATTTGAAAGTACCTGTTATATATGCCGGTAACGTTGAGAATCAGGAAGAGATGAAGCTTATCTTCGATGAAGAGAGCGGACAACAACTCTATAATGTTGAGAATGTATATCCTAGAATAGATGAGTTGAATGTTGAGCCTTGTAGAAAAGTAATTCAAGACGCTTTTGAAGATCACATCATTCATGCGCCAGGTATGGAGAAGGTTAGAGAGATGGTTTCAGGACCGATTATGCCTACTCCAGGAGCAGTTATGCAGTGTACTAAGCTTTTAAATGAGTATATAGGAAACTGTATAGTTCTTGATGTTGGTGGTGCAACAACTGACCTTCACTCAGTAAGTGAGGACTCAGATCAGATTGCTAGACTTTTAATAAACCCAGAACCTAAAGCTAAGAGAACGGTAGAAGGAGACTTAGGGGTTTATGTAAATAGAATGAAAGTAATCGAGTCTATAGGTGAAGATAAGCTTAGAGAAAGACTTGGAGATATAGATTTAGACAAGACTTTAGAAAGCTATGTAGCTATTCCAAAGAACGAAGATGAAATAAAGCTAGTAGAAATTTTAACAGAAGAAGCTGTTCTTAGAGCTGTTGAAAGACATGCAGGAACAATAAGATACATATATGGGCCTAGTGGAAGAAGTACTGTAGCAGAAGGTAAGGATTTAACACAGGTTCAGTATATTATAGGTACTGGTGGTGCTTTAACAAGATTACCGCATAGAGAAGAAATCATGAAGAAAATACTTACTCATAATGAGTCCGGTATGATGTTACTTCCAGGAGAACACGCTAAGATATTAGTAGACAACGACTATATCATGGCTTCTCTAGGAGCTTTATCACTAAAATATAAAGAAGCAGCGGCTAAACTGCTAGAAAAGTCTTTAGGAATTAAATTCCCAGATGTTAAACCAGGTGAAAAGTCATCCTACATGAAGGAAATTGAAGCTGTGAGAAAGTTAGAAAGAGACAAACATTTCAGATACCTAATGCATCTTGAAGAAGTTAAAGCTGAAGGGTATGATGTTAGCCAGTCAGAAGAAGCATTGATGGATAGGCTTGTGGAGGCAGGATTTAGCTATGATGAACTTCTTGCAGATGTTAGAGAAGAGATAGAAGCTAAGAGAATTGAAAGAGAAAAAGCAGGCCTTATAGATTCACCTATGACAGCTAAAGCTAAGGCTGAAGCTGCTAAGAAATAAAGAGAACTATTTGTAGTAAAAGGAGATAGAAATGTACCCAAGATTAGTTATAGATATTGATAAGCTAAGAAACAATTTAGATGCTGTAGCAAAGATTACAAAAGATGATGGAAATTGTTCAATGATGATAGTAACAAAAGCTGTATGTGCTGATGAAAAAGTTGTAGAGATGATTGCACAGCATCCCCAGGTTGACTATATAGCAGATGCAAGAATTCTTAACTTGAAGTCTTTGGCAGATGTTGCTCATAAGAATGGAAAAGAGACTGTTCTTTTAAGACTTCCTATGATGTCGGAGGTTGAAGATGCAGTTAAGTATGCGGACTTAAGTTTCAACTCTGAGATAGAAGTAATAAAGATGTTAAATGCAGAAGCTGCTAAGATCAATAAGACACATAAAATTGTTCTTATGATAGACTTAGGTGACTTAAGAGAGGGTATCTTCTTTAGAGATGAAGACATTATTTTTAATACGGTTGAAGAGATTCTAAAGCTAGATAATATTCAACTTGAAGGAGTTGCAGTAAATCTAACTTGCTATGGAGCTATCATCCCTAAGAATGATAACCTTCAGGTATTAGTTGATATAGCTGGTAAAATCGAAGAGAAGTTTGGAATCGAATTGAAGATAGTTTCTGGTGGTAACTCAAGCTCTATATACTTGATAGATAAGAAGGATCTTCCTGCAGGTATTAACAATCTTCGTTTAGGAGAGTGCTTCTTACTAGGAAACGATACTGCTTATGGAACTCAGATTGAAGGTACTGTAAAAGATGCTATGATTTTAGAAGCTCAGATTATTGAGTTAAAGAAAAAGCCTTCTATGCCTATTGGTGAGATAGGAAAGGATGCTTTTGGAAATGTTCCTTACTATGAAGATAAGGGAGATATAATGAGAGCTATTATAGCTATTGGACAGCAGGACACAACTCTTGATTCAATGATACCTGTTGAAGAAGGTATAGAGGTAATTGGAGGAAGCTCAGACCACACTGTTTTAGATGTAACAAATGCTAAGAGAGATTTAAAGGTTGGAGATATTGTATCGTTCAAGGTTGAGTATGGTGCACTTCTAAAGGCTACAACAAGCAAATATGTAGAAAAGGTATATAAGTAAAGTATGCTAATAAAGTGAATGAAAAAGGTTTCCAGTACTAGTACTGGAAACCTTTTATTTATTTGAATTTATTAAAAGTATCTTATCTTTTTTCTTTAATTTCTTTATAGCTGATTCTCGTTTCATGGCATCAATTTTTGAAGGATGTTCTTCAAAATACACTAGCTTAACGGGAAGTCTAGGTTTTGTATACTTGGCGCCCTTGCCTCCATTATGGGCTTCCAATCTTTTTTCAAGGTTGTTTGTCCAGCCTGTGTAAAGGGTGTTGTCATTACAAAGGAGTATATATGTATATGCTTTGTGCATATTTTCATTTGTTTTCATGATAGATTTGCTCCCATAAGAAAATTTATAGTGTGTAAAAGCTAAGTTAGATAAGGTATAATTACATAGTATGCATTATATATGAAAGAGGTTAAATATACAAGAAAGGATAAAATTATGCTTTATTTAGGTTGCCATTTATCAACTACTAAAGGGTATGTAAATATGATGAAAGAAGCTCTATCTATCGGGGCTAATACTTTTGCTTTTTTTACAAGAAACCCTAGAGGCGGTAAAGCTAAGGCAATAGATGAAAAGGATTTAAATAAATTTTTAGAGCTATATGAAGAAAATGGATTTGGAAAATTAGTTGCTCATGCACCATACACGCTTAATCCATGCTCTGCCAATGAAAATGTTAGAGAGTTTGCATATCAGGCAATGAAAGAAGATCTGGATAGGATGGAGTTAATTCCAAATCAATACTATAACTTTCATCCTGGTTCACATACTGGCTTAGGTGTTGATGCCGGGGTGGAGATGATAGCTGAACTTTTGAATAAAGTTATAAAACCAGAACAAACTACTACAGTACTGCTAGAGACAATGGCTGGTAAAGGGAGTGAAATTGGTAGTAAGTTTGAAGAAATCAGGGCTATCATAGATAGAGTAGAGCTAAAGGATAAAATAGGAGTTTGCCTTGATACTTGTCACGTTAGTGATGGGGGCTATGATATTAAACAAGATATAGGCACAGTTCTCAATGAGTTTGATAAGATTGTAGGTATAAAGTATCTAAAGGCGCTTCATGTGAATGATAGTATCAACCCTATAGGAGCAAAGAAGGATAGGCATGCCAAAATTGGAGAAGGATACTTAGGTGTTGATACGTTTAAGGCAGTTGTTAACAACCCATATTTAAAAGAGCTTCCGATGATCTTAGAAACTCCAAACGAGTTAGATGGATATAAAAGAGAAATAGAATTACTGAGATCGTTAGAAGACTAGTGAATTTTAAATTTAAAATTGCAGTTGATTCGTATGAGTGCTATAATTTAATAATGATATTTAAATCGAATATTTAAATTTAGAGGGAGAAGGATATGTACAAAGAAGCCATAAGACCAGCTTGGGTTGAAGTAAACCTAGCTAATGCAGACTATAATATTAAGAAAATCAAGGAAAAAGTAGGAGCTAGTAAGGACATCATAGGCGTTATCAAAGCCGATGGTTATGGACATGGCGCAGTTAAGATGGCAGAAGTTTTAAGAGAAAATGATGTTAAGACATTTGCTGTAGCAACTCTTCAGGAATGTATTGCGCTTAGAGAAGCGGGAGCTATGGAAGAAATTATTATGTTAGGTCTAACACCAGATATATATGCTGATACTATCGTGAGATACAATATTACGCCTACTGTTAATTGCTCGGAAAATGCAAAAGCTATCTCAGAAGCTGCTAAAGAATATGGTGTTGAAGTTAGAGGACTTGTTGCTATCGACACAGGAATGGGAAGAATAGGATATCTTACAGATGATGAAGATGCTGTAGAAGACATCAGAAAGATGACAGAGCTATCAAACTTTGCAATAAAGGGACTTTTCTCACATTTTGCAACAGCTGATGAAGCTGATAAGACTTTTGCAAAGTCTCAGATTGAAAGATATAAGAATTTTGCACAGAAGTTAGAAGAAGCAGGAATCGATGTTCCTGTTAAGACTATTGCTAACAGTGCAGCTATTATGGAGCTTCCACAGGCTCACTACGATGCAGTGAGACCTGGAATTATACTTTACGGATGTTACCCTTCAGGTGAAGTGGATAAGGCTGAGCTAGATATTAAGCCGGTTATGTCTGTTAAGGCAAATATCGTTCATATCAAGAAAGTTCCTGTAGGTTTCTCTTGTGGATATGGAAGAAAGTTCATAGCGGAGAGAGAATCAGTAATAGGTACAATTACTTTAGGTTATGCTGATGGATACCCAAGACCTTACAGTCCTAATGCTAAGGTTATTGTAAATGGTAAATTGGCACCTATAGCAGGAAATGTTTGTATGGACCAGTGCATGATAGACTTAACTGATGTAGGCGATGTAAAAGTTGGTGATGAGGTTATCTTAATGGGTACAGATGGAACTCATACTATACTTGCTGATGATATAGCAAAGGCTACAGGCACTATAAACTATGAGATTGTTTGTGCATTTGGACAGAGATTGCCAAAAGTATATATAAAATAGTAAAAATACAGTAATCAAGGGCTCTTCGATAATTTGTCGAGGAGCTTTTTTATTTCTATAGATTGAGAAAAAGACTATATGAAAATAGTGGCAATATAAAAAGGTAGAGCTCTGTATCGAGTCTACCTTAAAATGTAATTTTATTTACTTTGCTGACTGTAAGCAATATCTATAATTCTATCTGCAAGATGGACATTTCTTACTAAGAGAGGACCATGAAGATAGCTGCAAAATACATTTTTGTATCGAGCTCCTTCTGTTTTATCTTCTCCATTATTGCCGAAGCCAAGCTCCACTTCTCCAAGAGGGCCAACCCCTTCACCAAGGAAAGTTCTTCCATTATGATTTTCATAACCTTCGTACTTTTCCCCTGTTTCTTTGTCGATTATAGTAATATCTCCAATGAATCTATTGTTAACTTGATTTAGAGTATAGTGGTTGAGAGCGCTGATACCATCTATTTTTTTGCCACTTGCAGTTGTATAGTAGTGACCTAGAAGCTGAAAACCGCCACATATTCCAATGAATACACCGCCATTTTCAATATATCTTGTGATGCTGTCTTTTTTGTTTTGTATATCTTTTGATATTACATACTGTTCGTAGTCTTGGCCACCACCGAGAAATACTATGTCGTATGCATCCGAATCAAAATGTTCATCTATGCTGACTAGCTCGGTAGATACGTTGAAGCCTTTTTGTCTAGCTCTCCATTGTAGAACAAGAAGGCTTCCGTTATCACCATAGGTGTTTAATAAATCGCCATAAAGGTGGCAAATCTTTAATTCTTTCATTAATCGATTTCTCCTTTTACATAGCCGTGCTGACTTAGCTCTTTTCTAAGTTGAAGCATAGCTGTATAAGTTGCTAAAATGTGAACGTATTTTGTAGGAGCTTCTTTTATAGCCGGTATTACATCACTTATTTCGTCCAAAGTCATTATTTCATCTTCATTGAAATTAGCGACTTGCAGGCGGAACTTCATTTCTTTTCTTCTTATTCCACCAACTTTTACACTCTTTATATCCATTTCTCCTAGTTTTTCAAACTGACCGTCCCATATCCAGCTAACATCCCTACCATCAGCATAATTATCATTTAGAAGAACAATCAGAGAGCAAGGATCTCCTTGAATCGTTATTAAATCTAGTACTTGATTTAATCCGACAGGATTTTTTATTAAATTTATAAGAACTTTTTTATCATCTATATCAATAAGCTCTTGTCTTCCAAAGACCCTTTGCGCCTTGGAGAAACCTGAGGTTATTTCATCTATACTTAATCCCATGAATCGTCCTACAGAGTAGGCAGCAAGAGCATTGTATATATTGTATAAGCCAGCTACATTTATTTTGAAAGGATGGCCATCAATGTGAAATGATGAGGATTCTAAAGAAAGTTCATCTATGGATGTTAGAGAGTAGTTAAGCTGAGGTCTTTCAAATCCACAGTTCTTACAAAAATACTTTCCTAGGTTAGCATAACTTATATATTTATAATTTAATATTTTTTCGCATTTTGGACAAAGAACGTTATCAGTGTTGTAATGAGCTCTCATGTCGCCTTCTTCCTGGTTACTAAACCCAAAATATACCCTTGGATTTGAGAAGTTGGCAGAATTAAAAATAGGAGCATCGCCATTTGCTATAATAGTTGTCTCAGGGCTTAATTCGATACCTTCCAGTATTTTATTATATACGGTATATATTTCGCCGAATCTATCCATCTGATCTCTAAATAGGTTTGTTGTTACAATAGCTTTAGGCTTTAAGTAGGAAACAATTTTTACTAAATATGCTTCGTCTACTTCCAAAACAGCTATTTTCTTTTCGTTTTTAGGCACTTTGTGTGATAAGAATGCAGATACGATTCCTTGTATCATATTGGAACCAGAAGGGTTTGTTAATAGATTAGGGTATTTTTCTTTAAGCAGACTAACAGATAGAGCAGTAGTAAGAGTCTTTCCGTTAGTCCCTGTTATTAAGATTACCTCATAATCTTTAGCAAGATCCTTCAGTATATCTGGATTTATTTTTAAAGCTAGAACACCTGGATAACTTCCGCCTGTTCTTCCTAGCAATTTAAGTGATAGTCTAGCTGTTTTACCAGCTGTAGCAGCTATGAAGCTTTTGAAATTCATAATCATTCTCCTTTGTCCATTTGAACATCTGATTAATTATATCATAAGTATAACCCTTTTAAAATAATGTAGCCTTTGAGAATTTTGATATGATCAAGAGAAAATATAACATAAAAATGTATTGTTTGTAGTACATAAAAAACAACTTAGACATAAATTGATAAATATTTTGATAAAAGTTGACAAATAGTACTATATAACCAATAATTGAGGTGTAATTTTATTGTGTTTGAGGTACAATTATCTAAAGAAGAAACTTAAAATATAAATTGGAAACAGGAGAAAAAAATGCTATTTGATTCACATACACATATAAACCATCAAGGGTACTCAAAAGAAGAGAGAGATGCTGTAGTTGAAGCCATAGAAAAGTCGGATGTATCCTATGCTGTGGATATAGGTTGCGACCTTGCTACTTCAAAAATGGCGGTAGAACATGCAGATAAGTATTCATGGTGTTATGCAACAGTTGGATATCATCCTCATGATGCTAAGGAAATGGATGATTTATCTTTTGAGATGATACGCATGTTGGCAAGCAAGAACAAGGTTGTTGCCATAGGTGAGATAGGTTTGGATTTTCATTACGATCACTCTCCTAGGGATATACAGGAGGAGTGCTTTAGAAAGCAGATTCAATTAGCTTTAGAGCTTAAGCTTCCTATGGTAATTCATAGTAGAGATGCAGATGAGAGAACCTTAACTATTCTTAAAGAAGAGGGTGCTTTTTCTGATGAAAGAAAATCACAATTTCCGCCTAAAAAAGATGGAAAAGGAGATGCTAGAGTTCTCCTTCACTGTTATAGCGGTAGTGCGGAGCTTGCAGAACAATATGTGCGATTAGGAGCAACGATTTCCATAGCAGGTCCCCTTACATATAAGAGCAATAAAAAGACTCCTAGGGTCGTAGAATCTGTTGATATAGATAATCTTCTTATTGAAACTGATGCTCCATACTTAACGCCTGAGCCGCTGAGAGGTAAGAAAAACATGTCCCCTTATGTTGAGCATACAGCGAGAAGAATAGCCTTAATTAAGGGAATAAGCTTTGAAGAGGTTGCAAAGGCAACTTTAGAGAATGGCAAAAGATTTTTTGGAATATCTTAATAAGAGAGAGTATTCATGATTAAAAAAATATTTTTAGATACTAACATAAGAAATAATTTAATATCTGAAGAGGACCATATTATAGTGGGATTTTCGGGTGGTCCTGACTCATTGACCCTTCTTCATCTATTAAACTCCATAAAAGATGAAAAGAGTTTGAATATATATACGGCTCACTTAAATCACAGTTTTAGAGGAGAGGAAGCTGATGGAGATGAGAAATTAGCTAAAGTCTTGAGTGATGATTTAGGTGTAAAATATTTTTCTAAAAAAGTGGACTGCAGCGCACTGGCCAAGGAGCTTGGCATAAGTAGTGAAGATGCAGGGAGACGTGCTAGATATAGCTTTTTCAGTGAAATTGCAGAGTCCCTCAAGGAAAAGGGAGTAGATGCAGACAAGATAAAGATTGCTATAGGTCAGAACAAAAATGACCAAGCTGAAACCGTCTTATTTCGCCTTATAAGAGGGAGTGGAACAGATGGACTTGGAGGAATAGAGTATATTTCTACAAATAGCTTCGGAAATACAGTAATAAGGCCTATTTTAGATATATGGCGAAAAGATATTGAGAAGTATTGCTCGGATAATAATCTTGCTCCACTTATGGATAAGACTAATGAGAAGAGCATTTATACCAGAAATAAGCTTAGACTTGATTTAATTCCAGCGATAGAAAAAGATTTTAACAGAAGCTTTCAAAGTAGCCTTGTTAAATTATCTAGACTAGCTAGAGAAGACAGAGATTTTATTTGGAAGCATGCTGATATAGCTTATGAAAAGGCTGTTATTTCAAAAACGAGTGAAAGGATAAAATTAGATCAAAGCTATATAAAAAAGTTGGATAAAGCTGTTTGGAGCAGAGTTTTGATGAAGTCTTTTAAGAGCTTGTCAATAGATGAAAATATAAGTACAGCTCATATAGATAGCATAGGAAAGCTTTTGAATAATGAAGAGGGCATTAAAATTGTGCCTCTGTCAGAAGGTTGGCAATGCAGGATAGGGTATGGCTCAATAGAAATATGCAGACCTTTAGAAGCGAGCCGATTAACCTTAAGCTCTAGTGTGTTAGACATTTCGCAATTAGACGATAAGATAGGAATTGCAAAGGGAATCAGTGCTTGTTTTGATGCGGATAAGCTTTGTAGTGATCTTAAACTGAGTATAGAAGATGTGCAGGGTAGATTGAACCTTAGAACGAGAGAATCGGGAGATTTTATTCGTATGAAGGATAATCTAGGAAGAAAGAAAATTAAAAACCTATTTATAGATATGAAGATTCCCAAGAGCGATAGAGATGGAATAATGATGGTTGCTCTAGGAAGCGAAGTGTTGTGGATTTTGCCTAGTAATTATCAAGGTAGAACCACTGGAAAATACGCTGTAGATGAAGGCACATCAAGAGTTGTTTATCTTGAAATTTTAGAGTCTATATGTTAAAATTAAGACTTAATTAGCTTGATAAAAACGAGATGAAAATATAATGAAATAGAGGAGAAATAAATTGAATAAAGTCTTTAAAACATTAGCCATATACACAGTAATTTTTGCTGTTGTTTTCGGTCTTGTTACTTTCATAGACCAAAAGCCTTCAGGCGCTGTTAAGGAAGTTAGCTATTCAGAGTTTACAAACTATATAGCAAATGGCGAATTGAAGGAAGTAACCTTTAAAGAACTTGAAATTACAGGTGTTCTAAAGGATGATAAAAAAGTTCATACTTATGCTCATAGCAGTCTTGATATAAATAGACTGCATACTGACTATCTAGATCAACAGAGCAGAGAAGGGCTTGTTAATGTAAAGAACACAAAGCCAGAGAAAGAGTCTTGGATAGTGTCTTTAATTCCTACGCTCATAATGATAGGAGCTCTAGTTTTCTTCTGGACGATGATTATGAGACAGCAGGGTGGCGGCAAAGCCATGTCATTTGGTAAAAATAGAGCCAGACTTCAAAAGGAAAACACGAAGAGGGTTACCTTTAAGGATGTTGCAGGTTTAGAGGAAGAAAAGGAAGAATTAGAAGAAATAGTGGACTATTTAAGAGGTCCAAAGAGATATATTAGTCAAGGTGCTAGAATTCCAAAGGGAGTTTTGCTGGTAGGCCCTCCGGGAACAGGTAAGACTTACTTATCAAAAGCAACAGCTGGAGAAGCAGGAGTTCCTTTCTTTACGATTTCAGGATCAGATTTTGTTGAGATGTTTGTAGGGGTTGGAGCGTCTAGAGTTAGAGAACTGTTCAAAGAGGCGAAGGCTCATGCTCCGTGCATAATTTTCATAGATGAAATTGATGCAGTTGGTAGAAGAAGAGGAGCTGGAATGGGTGGTGGCCACGATGAAAGAGAGCAGACTCTTAACCAGCTATTGGTTGAAATGGACGGTTTTGATGAGCATGCGGGAATAATTATTTTGGCTGCTACAAATAGACCTGATATACTAGACCCTGCATTATTGAGACCTGGTAGATTTGATAGACAGGTTGTCATAGACATTCCGGATATAAAGGGAAGAGAAGCTATATTCAATGTTCATGCTAAAAATAAGAATCTAGCGGATGATGTAGATATGCACGTTTTGGCTAGAAGAACTCCAGGCTTTACACCTGCTGATATAGAAAATATGCTTAATGAAGCAGCTCTTTTGTCAATTAGAAGAAGAAAGAACGCTATTGGAATGGCAGAAGTTGAGGAAGCTATAACAAAGGTTATAGCAGGTCCTCAGAAGAAGAGCAGAGTAGTAAGTGAAAAAGATAGATGGCTTACAGCTGTTCATGAAGCGGGTCATGCTGTTGTAGCAAGAACACTTCCTGATGCGGACCCTGTTCATCAGATTACTATTGTTCCTAGAGGAAGAGCTGGCGGTTTCACCATGACTCTACCTAAGGAGGAAGTGAGCTATGTAACTAAGAGCAGAATGGAGGCTATGATAGTTGAGCTTTTAGGAGGCAGAGTTGCAGAGCAAGTAATACTTGGAGAGATATCTACAGGAGCAAGTAATGATATACAGAGAGTTACAAGCATCGCAAGAGATATGGTTACAAAATACGGATTCAGTGAATCTCTTGGAACTATAAATTACAGCTCATCACAGGAATTGTTCCTTGGAAGAGATTTTGGCTCAAAGCAGGAGTACTCAGAAGATACAGCTAAACAGATAGATATAGAAGTTAAAAAGATAGTCCATACAGCATATGAAATGACAGTAAATATTATAAAGGAGTATAAGGATACGCTTTTAGAAATAGCTAATGCTCTTATGGAACTAGAAACTATCAATGGAGATCAGTTCGAGAAGTTGTTTAAGGGAGAAGCAACTAGCAAATCTCTTGCAGCAGAAGAGGAGAACCTAGATGAGACAAATAAGCATTCTGAAGAGAATAAGGTTGAAGAGATCTCTGAAGAGACACAACCACAAGATGAAAGTGAAAACAAAGAAGCTGAAAACATTGGCAAAGAAGATGAAGAAGCCTTCTCAGATGATATTCAAAAAGAAGAATAGACACTCTCTAATTCGAAGAATTAAGATAATAAAGTGGACGATTGAGAAAACTTTCTTTATACTAATTGCTGTAAAAGCAGCTAAAAAGATACGTTTTAAACTTGAAAAGAAGCAAAAGGTAAATTAAACAAGGGTGAGAGCCTATGAAAATTACAATTAAAGATTGTTTCAGATTACCAGCATTTGAAAATGCAGTAATACTGGCAGGACAAAATAAATTAGATACGATTTTCAAAAGAGTTACGGTTCTTGAAGAATCAAAAGCGGCAGATATTGACGAAACTAATATTGAGAAGAATGTTATGGTAATAACCGGTTTCTTTTCTGTTAGAGATGACGTTGATGAGCAATGTAAGATGATTGAAAAATCTGTTCATTGCGGGATGACTATACTAGTTATACATAGAATAGGTGATATTATAAAAGATGTCGACCCTAAAGTTGTTAGCCTATGTAAGAAACTGGGTATTGTTTTAATCGCATTAGATAAAAATAGAAAAATACAGACTTTTGAGATTATCGATGAAGTAACGCAGCTTCTATTTTATGGAAGGGAAGATGGCTTTGGGCAAGGTCGTTTGATAGATATAGCCTTTGAACTTATAAATTTTGATAAATATAGCAGTTTTGAAGAGGCTTTGACAGATGCGGCGAAGAGTTACAATTTTCAATTTGTACTTATGAGTCAGGAGTTTAATCAAGTTCTAACTATAGAAACTAGATATATAACATCAGTAGAAGCAGCTATAAATTTAGCTAGGGAAAAAGAGATGGCTAAACGAGCGGGAATTCATACGATGATTGACGTAGATGGAGTTCTGACTTATTGGGGCATAGTTGTTTTAGGTGGCAGCGAGTATTATATGTTTATAGTAGACAACGATGACAGCTACTCTGAGGAAGATATAATAAAACTTTCTACTCTAATTACTATGTCTATGGGAATGTGGCAATATGAGCCATCTAAGGATTTAGATAGCGAGCTTATAAAGGAACTTAAACGAGGCAACAATGCTGTAGCACACTCTATAAAAAATGATATGAAGATTGATGAAAAAGATTTCCGAAGCGTATTCTTCTGCAAAGGCCTTATGGAAAGTGGATGTAGAGATATTTGGAACAAGTATTGTTCTGACAACAATATCGATTCATATATGATTAGAGGATTGTCAGAATCTAATGGTCTTCTTGTTAGCAAAGAGGCAGTTCCTCTTGTTGTAGCATTATACGACGAGGTGAAGTCAAAGAGAGATACTAAGATTTTCCATGTATCAGGAATATCAGGAATAGAGGATGCTAGCGAAGGCTTCACTTTGATTGGTGAGACTTGGCAGGCGGCGGAGAAGATATTTCCATTTAAGAGAAACTTCTCTAAATATGATTTGACTATGGTCAAAAACTGCATAACTATCAACGAGATAGGTGGTTTTGTCAAGAGAAGCTTCACAAAGATATGGGAACCATTCAATGAAGAAAAGAGCGCTAAGGGAAGAGAACTTCTTAGAACTCTTGAAACTTTCGTTTTAGATGCTAATATGAGTCTACAAAAAACAGCAGAAACCCTAAATATGCACACCAACACTATCCAGTATAGAATGAAGAGAATCAGTGATATTTTAGGCGTTGAAATTACAGCTAGCAGAGCTATACCAGGAATAACAACTGCTACAGCTATAAGACGTTTGGATAGAGAGAGCATTTAAGAATATTATCAATTAGAGAATAGTTTATGTTATGAGCTTGAAAGGAGAAAAAATTGCTACTAGCATTTGATGTAGGTAACACAAATATTGTTTTAGGTGTTTTTAAAGATGGGGTCTTGGTAGAAAATTGGAGAATGGCGACAGACGCACAAAAAAGTGCCGATGAATATGGTATGATAATAAATCAACTATTTAATCATTCTAACTTAGATAGCAGTGAAGTTAAGGATGTTATTATAGCAACTGTTGTACCATCAGTTTTATACACTTTACAACATCTTTCTATGAAATATTTCAATAGAAAGGCTATTGTAATAGAATCAGGAGTTAAGACAGGACTTCTAATTAAATACGATAATCCTAAACAAGTAGGTTCTGATAGAATTGTTAATGCGGTAGCTGCTTATGAAAAATATGGAGGACCTCTTATTCTGATAGACTTTGGTACAGCAACTACATTCTGTGCTGTAACTGATAAGGCAGAGTATTTAGGCGGTGCTATTGCACCTGGTTTGAAAATATCAAGTGAAGCTCTTTTCAGTATGACATCTAAGCTTCCTAAGGTTGAATTAGAAACTCCAAAGAAAGCTATATCAACAAATACTATTCAGTCAATGCAGTCGGGACTTGTTTATGGACATATGGGTATGGTTGACTTTATTGTAGCTAAAATGAAAAAAGAGCTTGTTGATATGGGCTGTGAAGAAGCCGATATAAAGGTTATTGCTACGGGGGGACTTGCAACTCTAATTTCAGAAGGTCTGACATGTATAGATCAAGTTGATAAGATGCTAACTTTGGAAGGCCTTAGAATCATTTATGAAAAGAATAAGAAGGTAAGAAAGTTTCATTGCGATAAAACAAAGTAATATAAATTTCAGCTAGATGGACTTTGTCTATCTAGCTTTTCTAATAGAGAAAGGTAGTAATATGTATATAGGTGGGATTAAAATTGATAATCCTTTTCTTTCAGCACCATTAGCCGGTGTGACTGATAGTGCTATGCGAAGAATAAATAGAGATTTCGGCTCGTCTATGGTATTTTCTGAGATGATAAGCGGTAAGGGTCTCATATATAACAATAAGGGAACTGAAGAGTTATTATCTTTTGCAGCAGAAGAGGAGCCTATCGCATACCAAATTTTTGGATGTGATCCGGAAATTATGGGCAAGACTGCAGCTATATTGTCAGAAAGAAAAAATAAAATAATAGATATAAATATGGGCTGCCCTGTTCCAAAAGTTGTGAAAAATGGTGAAGGTTCAGCTATGCTGAGGGATCCTAAAACAGTATATGAGGTTGTTAAATCTGTTGTGGAGAACGCCAATAAACCAGTAAGTGTTAAAATAAGACTGGGATGGGATGACGATAGCAAGAACTATATAGAGATAGCAAAAACTATAGAGAAAGCAGGTGCGTCAGCCATTACAGTCCATGGAAGAACCAGAGCTCAGTATTATTCTGGTAAAGCAGATTGGCAGGCTATAAAAGAGGTTAGAGAAGCTGTTAAAATCGATGTTATAGGTAATGGAGATATATTCTGCGGAGAAGATGCTATGGCTATGATGGAAAAAACAGGATGCCAACTCGTTATGATAGGACGAGGAATGCTTGGAAATCCATGGATTTTTCAGGATTGTAACAGACTATATAAAGGTGATATATATAATAAAAATATAGCTTTTTCTGAGAAGGCTGATACCATAAAAAAACATTTACAACTTTTGGTAGAGATTAAAGGTGAAGAAAGAGGTGTAAAGGAAATGAGAAAGCATATTGCATGGTATACTAAAGGTATGGCTAATAGCAGTTTTTTCAGAAATCAGTTAAACCAAATAGCATCTTTTGAAGAAGCCTTAGAAAAAATTGATGAGTTTGCTTATTTTATAGAAAGAAAATAAGCTTATAAATATGTTTTATAAAATAGGAGGAAATTAATATGGAAAACAAGATTAAAGAAGTACTAGAACAGATTAGACCATTCTTACAGAGAGATGGAGGAGATATTGATTTTGTTTCTTATAATGAAGAAACTAAGATTGTTACAGTTAAATTGCAGGGAGCATGTGCTGGATGTCCGGGCGCTCAGATGACTCTTAAAGGAATCGTTGAGAATATTCTTAAAGAAGCTCTTCCGGAACACGTTGAAGCTGTAGAATCAACAAACTTTTAGACAGAGGAAAATATGAGAGATAAAATAAGAGAGCAGCTTCAGAAGGAGAAGGAAAATATGGTTCTTAGCCTTCAGGAGCTTATTTCTATTCCTAGTGTTTTAGGAGAAAAAAAAGCCAATGCTCCTTTTGGGCTAGAAGTAAAAAAAGCCTTTGAATATATGCTAAGAAAAGGTGAAGAAGATGGATTTTCTATTATTAATATAGATGGTTATGGCGGACATCTTCAGTGGAATAAAGAAAGTGGCAGTCAGTCTGATTTTGGTTACGGAGACACTATGGGCATTCTTTGTCACCTAGATGTCGTGCCCGCAGGTGAAGGCTGGAGCTACAATCCTTTCGGAAAAAACTTAGTAGACGGAAAGATTTATGGAAGAGGTTCGGCAGATGACAAAGGACCTACGATAGCTGCTTACTATGCTGTAAAAGCTTTGAAAGATTTAGGCTTTAAACCATCTAAAAATATAAGAATAGTTTTAGGTTTAGATGAAGAAACAAATTGGCTAGGAATGGAGAAATACTTAGAAAAAGTCGAACCGGCTGATTTTGGTATAACACCAGATGGGGATTTTCCAGTAGTGAATGGAGAGAAAGGCATCTTAAGCTTCACTATAGCTAAAAAGTTTAAATCTGAAAAGCAAGAGGGTATACATCTTCGCAAAATAAAAGGCGGAAATGCTCATAATATGGTAGCTGACTGGGCACGAGCTGTTATCCTGTCTAGCAATAAAGATGATTATGGGCTAGTTAAGGAAATTTGTAATAATTTAGCTAGCCAAGGTTTTTCTATAAAGACTAAGGGCATAGGTAAGAGCTTAGAAATTTATGTCGAAGGCGTATCGGCTCATGGATCAACTCCAGAAAAAGGCAAGAATGCTATATCAAAGATTATGGAAATTCTATCAAAATTGAATATAGCCTCAGATGATATAGCAGAATTTATAGAATTTTACATTACGCATATAGGCTACGAGACAGAAGGTTCTTCCTTAGGAATAGACTTGAGAGATGATGTATCTGGCAAAACAGCTGTCAATGTTGGTGTTATAGAGCTTGATGATAAGTCTGTAAAGCTTAAAGTCAATGTAAGATATCCGGTGACTAAATCAGATGAGGAAGTTTACAGTGGAATTTCTTCTGTTGTAGAGCCTTACAATATTGGAATTATAAAGGAGGCACATAAGAAGCCTATCTTTATAGATGAGAATGATAGCTTTATAAAAACTTTGATGGATGTTTATAGAGAAGAAACTGGGGATGTTGAATCACAGCCTATTATCATGGGTGGAGGAACATACTCTAGAGCTATGAAGAATTTTGTCGCTTACGGGGGCATATTCCCAGGCGAGGAGGAGCTTGCCCACCAAAAGGATGAATATATAAAAGTAGACAGCCTAATGAAAATGTCAGAAATATATGCAAATGCTATATATAGACTTTGCAAGTAAACTTTGACTCTTAATTTAAGTTATAAAAGGAATTGCACCGCGAAGGTTGAAGTATTTTAACTTTCGCTGGTGTATTTTTTTATTAGTTTTTGATAATCTTTTGTATGCTGGATAGATTTTAACTTATGTAGTAGAATATAATTATAAAAATGAAGTATGTAGGATGTAATGGAGAATATTATGCATAGGTTTCATAATTTTGAGATTTTCAAAGATGTAGAAGAAGAAATCTTAAATTTTATAATAGACAATAGCAATGTTGTAGCAGCCAGCAAAGACAGTGTTATTTTTCGAGAAAAGGAAAATTTTGAAGGGCTATACATAGGTGTTGAAGGAAGATTTTCTATTGAGAAGATAAACTATTTAGGCGAGAAAAAAGTCATATTTATATTGGGTAAGGGTGATTTGCTAAATGAGTTTATAAAAAAGGGCATAGAAAGTTCAACTAGCTGCATTTCACTAACAAAAACGAAATACTTATTCATACATAGAAATATAATGATAGAGGCGATGAAGAAGAGCAGCCAACTTATGTTTAATTTTATGGAGTATGAAGAAAATAAAATTCACAAAATGTATAGACAGCTTAGAAATACAGTAGGCTCTATCACGGGAGATAAGAGGCTTGCAACTAAACTTTGGAAGCTATCAAAAGATTACGGAACAGAAACGGAAAGTGGAATAACCATAGACATTCCTCTCACTGTTACATATATGTCTGAGCTTACTGGTGCTAAACGAGAGACTGTTTCGCGTCAGTTAAAAAAACTTGTTGAGAAGGATTTAATTGTTCAGAGTGGTCCTAAAATAACTGTTTTATCTAGAGAAAAACTGAGGGAGTATATATTTAGTAACGACAAATAAATAACAGCGCACTTTAAATTAGCTACAAAATTTTATAAAAAGTAGCTAATTTTTTATTTTATTGATATTTTTTTCTCAAAGTGTGACATATATCACTGAACAAAGACTCTTTATTTGATATGATTTGAAAATAAAATGTAGAAGGTTCATTTTAGGAGGTCAAAAAGTGTTTATTAAAGAGATTGATAAGATGTCAAATGTAGCACTGCAAAAAGTAAATTTCATGAAGAAAAATACTTTTGGTTTATTAGTGCTATCCCTTTTGGCGGGAGTTTTTATTGGTTTAGGAGTTCTGCTCAGTTTTACTATTGGAGGAAGCTTAGGAGGAGCGCCATATACTAAGGTAATTATGGGCGTTAGCTTCGGAATAGCCTTGAGCTTGGTTATTATGGCTGGTGCTGAACTTTTCACTGGAAACAATTTAGTATTAGGTGTAGGTTTGCTAAAGAGAGAGATCAGCATTCTAGATCTTATTAAGTACTGGGTTATATGTTATATAGGAAACTGGCTAGGATCTATTTTTATAGCCTACCTATTTTTCCAAGGTGGTTTTGCAGTAGATAGTGTAGGAACATTCATATCTGGTGTTTCGTCAGTAAAGATGAATATACCTTTCATAACGCTGTTAACTAGGGGTATTTTATGTAATTTATTAGTATGCCTAGCTATTTGGTGTAGCAATAAAATGACAAGCGAAAGTGGAAAGCTTATTATGATTTTCTGGTGCTTATTTGCATTTGTAACAACAGGTTTTGAGCATAGCATAGCAAATATGACTCTTTTGAGCATAAGCATGTTTAACCCTATGGTGGAAGGAATAAGCTTTTCTGGATATTTTTATAATATTTTCACAGTAACTTTGGGAAATATTATAGGAGGCACGTTATTAGTTGCACTGCCTTATTATGTGGTTAGCAAAGGAGAAAAATAGATATGGGTTATATTATTGAAAATAAGAACTTAGATTTACTTATAGATAAGCTGAGAGAAGATTATTTGGTATACGCACCTATGAGATATAAGGGCCAAGGTGAATTTTCTGATACAGATTCAATTAGGTATGGAGAGATAAAGAAAGCATCTGATTTAGAGTTGGAAGCGAAAAGTGAGCATACATTTAAAGAAATTCTAATGCCTATAAGCGAAACTTTATTTTATTATACAGAGGATGAGGTAAAGGTTGCAGAAGCACATAATACTAAAGAAGCTCTAGTATTTGTAAGAAGCTGTGATCTACATAGTTTAAGCAGATTAGACAATATCTATTTAAATAATGGGTTTGGAGATTTTTACTATAAGAGACTTAGAGATAAGCTTAAGTTTGTATTGATTGGATGTGAAAAATCTTACGACAATTGTTTCTGTGTAGATATGGAGACAAATAAATCAGATAAATATGCATTTAGCATAGATATAAGAGATGGTAAAGCATATTTTGATGTACAGGAAGAGGCGCTTTTAAAGTATTTTGAAAGTGTTGAGAGTCAAAAGGCAGACGTATCTCCGCTTTATGTAACAGAGAATCAAACAAGAGTTAAACTGCCGTCACCAGAAAATATAGATGTTAACTTTATTAATGACCACGAGCTTTGGAGAGAATACGATAAAAGATGTATAGGCTGTGGCAGATGCAATTTCTCTTGTCCAACATGTACATGTTATACGATGCAAGATATTTTTTATCAAGATAATGGAAAAGCTGGAGAGAGAAGAAGAGTTTGGGCGTCTTGCATGGTTGATGGATACACAGATGTAGCTGGTGGAGGAGCTTATAGAAAGAGAAACGGCGATAGAATGAGATTTAAAGTTCTGCATAAGGTTTATGACTATAAGAAGAGATTTAAGGATAACAATATGTGCACTGGCTGTGGTAGGTGTGATGACGTATGTCCGGAGTATATAAGCTTTTCAAATTCTATAAATAAACTTTATGATGCAACTAAAGGAGGCAGAGATGATTAAGAATGAATATATACCATTTCCTTCTACTATAAAAGAAATAATAAAGCATACTGATATAGAGTATACGTTTAGAATGTCTTATGAGGGAGAAGTAAAGCCGGGGCAGTTCTTTGAAGTGAGCCTTCCTAAGTTCGGCGAAGCTCCAATTTCTGTAAGTGGATACACTAATGACTCTGTAGATTTAACAATAAGAAAAGTTGGAAAGGTTACAGATGAAATCTTTGAAAACTATGTAGGAGATAAGCTATTTTTGAGAGGTCCGTACGGGAATGGTTTTGATATAGATACTTATAAAGGTGAGGAGCTTTTAGTTGTAGCAGGCGGTACGGGACTGTCACCTGTAAGAGCCTTAGTTGATCACTTTGCAACTAATATAGATGAAGTGAAGAGGCTTCATATTGTGGCGGGTTTTAAGTCTGAAGAGGATATATTGTTTATTGATGATATTAAAAGATGGGAAAAAACATCTAATTTAGTATTAACTTTAGATAAAAACGAAAATAACTATCTGGCAAAGACTGGTTTGGTTACAGAGCACCTTCCTAATATAAGTTTTGATGATATATCAAAGACAGTGGCAGTAGTTGTAGGTCCACCTATGATGATGCACTTTACTGTTTTAAAGCTTTTAGAAATCGGATTTAAAGAAGAAAACATATGGATAAGCCACGAGAGAAAAATGTGCTGTGGATTAGGTAAGTGTGGACACTGTAAAATTGGCGATACATACGTTTGTTTAGACGGCCCTGTATTCAAATATACAGAAGGCAAACTTTTAATTGATTAGAGGTGATACTATGGGAATGGATATAAATACAGGTGCTTTGAGAAAAAATGCCTTTAGAGTTACTAAGAGAAGAGGAATTACCGCCTCTAGAGTTAGAATTCCTGGAGGTAGAATGGATGCAAAACTTCTTGGAGAAATTCAGAAGATTGCTGAGCTATACGGGGATGGGACAGTTCACATAACTTCAAGACAAGGATTTGAGATACTGGGGATACCTTTTGAGAATATTGATAAAGTAAACGAAGCTTTGCAACCGCTTATAGATGAATTAGATATCAATCAGGAAAAGAGAAATAAGGGCTACTCTGCTGCAGGAACTAGAAATATAACAGCTTGTATAGGAAATACTGTTTGTCCTTATGCATGTTACAATACTACGGAATTTGCTAAAAAGATAGAGAAAGAGATATTTCCACATAATCTTCACTTTAAAGTTGCACTGACAGGTTGTCCAAATGATTGTGCTAAAGTTAGAATGCATGACTTTGGTATCCAAGGTATGACTATGCCTCAACTTGATAAATCTAGATGTGTAAGCTGTGGAGCTTGTGAAAGAGTATGTAGAAAAAGATCTGTAAAGGCGATTACTATGGTAAATAACAAGCCTGAACATAATCTTGAGAAATGTATAGGATGCGGACTTTGTGTAGTAAATTGTCCTATGAGAGCATGGACTAGAAGTGAAAAGAAATACTACAAGTTGGTTATCATGGGTAGAACTGGAAAGAAAAACCCAAGACTTGGTGAAGATTTCTTAAAATGGGCTGATGAAGAAAATATCATTAAAATAATAAAGAATACTTACGCATACGTTACAGAGTACATTGCAAAAGATGCACCTGGAGGTAAAGAGCATATAGGATACATCGTTGATAGAACGGGGATGGAAGAATTTAAGAAGTGGGCAATGAAGGACGTTCACTTAGACTCAGAAACTATAGAATACGATTCTATTTACTGGAAGGGTCCAAAGTACTAATTTAAAATAAAAAATCAATTTCAAATAAAGAAGACTGAACTTTTCAATGGAAAAGTTCAGTCTTTTGTTTTATTTATTCATCTTTGTCATTTTCTGAAAGAGCGCCCTCTAAGTATTGTGAAGTTGCAAACTCATCGATATTATAGTCGGCAGTTGATATTATCGATGCGCCATCAAGTATTCCTACATAGTCTTCAGATATATCTGATAGACTTTCTTCAAGGGCAGAAAATTCTGCACCCTTTATTTTCTCCAATATTCTAAGGTCATCTTCCAGAAGCTCTTCTAGAAGTCCGTGAGGCACATTTCTCATAAGAAATAGCTGCTCAAGCTCTTTTCTCACATAGTAATTTGTATCTATAATTTTTAAGAATAGAGGGAAATTTGAACTTTTTGAAGCATTAGCAAATAATTCAACATCTCTTCTTACGAAGCTGAGAATATTTTCTACTGTTTCAAAGCCGTAATTTCTTATTGGATAAGGCTCAATCCTCTGTATGTATATCTTTCCCTCGTCTCTTATATTAAAGAAGTATGATATACATAAGTTATCTTTTATATCAAACTGTACATAAAGCACCTTAGATGAGTTAATTTGAACTTTTGATGCACCTAACTGTCTAAGCTCCATTCCTAGTAGATCAACTGATATAATATGTTTTGCCATGTTCCACCTCCAAAGACACTTAAAGACTATATCTTAATTATAAAACAAACTGAAACGAAGTAAAAGGTATATTGTAGATAATATGATTGTAAATATCATCACAGGGAAGCCAACTTTTAAAAATTCTTTAAAAGTTATAGGATGTCCATGTTTTGCGCTTATACCTGATAGCACTACATTTGCAGAGGCTCCTATTAGCGTTCCGTTTCCACCGAGACAGGCGCCAAGAGATATTGCCCACCATAGAGGTGCTACATCAATTCCGCTGTTTCCCATAGCTATAATCAAAGGTATTAAAGTAGCTACGAAGGGGATATTATCTAATATAGAAGATAGAAGAGCAGATGCCCATAGAAGAACTAACATTGTTAGTACAGGGCTATCAGCTGTAAGTGTGATAATTGTATTTGCTAGCCTGTCGACTACGCCAGTTTCTACTAGCCCTCCTACAACAACAAACAGACCTGTAAAGAAAACTAGGGTTGTCCACTCTATTTCACTTATTATTTCCTCAGCATCTTCCTTGCCTATCAGAAGCATAATGCTTCCTGCTGCAAGAGCTATAACAGAAGACTCCATGTGTATTACGGAATGTAACATAAAGCCCAGAAGCACCAGAACTATCATAATGGAGCTTTTAATAAGAAGGCTTGGATTAAGTATTGCCTTCTTTTCATCTAGAGCCATAACTCTTGCTATAGCCTCTTCATTAACTGACATTTTTCTTCCATAAGCCATTTTTGTTAATAAGATAAATGCTATCATCATTATTACTACTATAGGTGCCGTATTTTCTATGAAATCCATAAAACTTAAGTTTGCAGCACTACCTATCATTATATTTGGTGGGTCACCGATAAGCGTTGCTGTACCACCGATATTTGATGATAGAATTTGTGATAGTAGAAATGGTACAGGGTTTAGTCCTAGCATATTGGATATAGATATTGTCATAGGTCCTATTAAGAGTACGGTAGTAACATTATCTAAAAATGCTGATAGCACTGCTGTTACTATCATAAAGAACATCATGATTCGCCAAGGATCCCCTTTGGCTAGCTTAGCTGTTTTTATAGCTATGTATTCGAACATTCCTGAAGCTTTAACAACAGTAACGAACATCATCATACCTATAAGAACACCAATGGTGTTAAAGTCGATATAGCTTATAGCCTTTTCTACATCTAATATATGAACCATGAGCAGAAATACTGCACCGCATACTGCTGCTGTTGCTCTATGAATTTTCTCAGAGATAATTGCAATAATTACAACTAAGAATACTACTATTGAAATTGTTTGTCCCAAAATCAAATCCTCCTGATTCTAATTTATATTATTCAAAAAACTATAAAATCTATCCGCTGAAAAGGAATAGATATTCATAGTTTTAGTTTTTACTAATCAATTATACTCCTCTAACAGGAGTATATCAATAAAAAGATTTTTGTAATAGCTATTGACCAAATCATAAAAGAGCTATATAATGAACGAGTAAGTAAATATCTGTTTCAGGGCGAGGTGAAATTCCTCACCGGTGGTGATTGCAAAGCATAAGTCCACGAGCCGCAAGGCTGAATTGGTGAAAATCCAATACCGACGGTATAGTCCGGATGAAAGAAACAAAAAACCAATAAATCAATTATTTTAATTAATATTTAGATTAAAATTTTTGTACAATATTAGGTAAGGTTAGCTCTGAATGAAAATTCAGAGCTTTTTTGTTTTCCTAAACAGATTAATTTAATAAGCATTGATTATTGATTAAGGAGGACAAATCAAATGGAAATGAAAGGCCAATGCATGACAGTAGAGAAAAGACAAAATCAGACAATTAAGTTAGCGAAGATGGGGGTTTTAGTAGCGATTTCTGTGTTGCTAGTTAATATTCACTTTCCTATATTCCCAGCTGTACCATTTCTTGAGTACGATCCGGCAGATATTCCTATCCTGATAGGCGGTTTCGCTTTTGGACCTATAGCAGGCTTGACTTTAACAGTTATAGCAGCAGTACTTCAGGGGATAACAGTAAGTGCGTCAAGCGGTATATATGGGATAATAATGCATGTTATTGCAACAGGAACTTTTGTGCTTGTAGCAAGTCTACTTTATAAAACAAAGAAAACTAAAAAGATGGCTGTTATAGGTTTGCTAGCAGGTTCTTTGGCGATGACTGCTATAATGATTCCGGCAAACTATATAGTAACACCATACTTTATGAATGTTCCTATAGCTGTAATAAATCCAATAATGCCATTTATAATTGGATTTAACTTAATTAAGTCTATAACTAATGGTATATTCACATTTATTTTATATAAGAGGGTTTCAGAGTTTCTTCACAAATAGTGGAGATAACATAATAAATGTCAATGAATGAACTTCTAGATATATACAACAAACGGTAAATAAGGCAGAAGAGGATAGTGATTGTCGTCCATTATCCTTTTCTGTTTTTTTAAGGATATACTTTATCTAAATATTGTGATAATATTAAGAAAAGCTTTATATTGAGTTTATTTCAATAGAGGAGGTGTTTTTATGGACAATAAGAAGTTAGCAGAGCAGACTAAGGCAAGGGGAAGGTTAGTGCTTTTAATAGGTATTACAGTTCCTATATTAATCGCATTTTTTCCAGATATTCTTTTTATTAATGGATACCTTGAAAACTCGGGCACGGTTCTCAATTCATTTGATGCGAGAGTTATAGTAAGAGCTCTTATGGTGGGCACTGTATCTATTGTTTTCAGTATTTGGGGAATGCTTACAATACTTAAGGAATGTAATGATGAAAATGGTAAGGATGAGTAATTGGATTTTAAAAACTGACTTTTATAAAGTCAGTTTTTTTTTGTAAATAAAAAAGAAGCCTAGATAGGCTTCTTTAAATATACTATTTTGCTTTCTTTCTGGAAAGTGCTCCTAATAATGTAGCAGAGCCAAGTAGAGCTAACATATATCCTAAATACTGACTATCGTCAGAAGTTTTTGGAGACTTAGATGAAGCCATCTTTACTTCAGCTGCTTTATCAGACTTTACTTGTCCTTCAGGCTGCTTTGGAGCTGCTGGACTTTCTGGTACTGCCGGATTTTCTGGATTCACAGGATCCTGTGGCTCTTCAGGCTGATTAGGCTCTTCAGGCTGTTTTGGCTCTTCAGGTTGCTTAGGTTCTTCAACTTTTTTATAAACGTATACAACCTGTTTTTCCTCTTCAGTTACTACACCATTTGCATCAGCAGAACCATCTTGCAGTTTAACAAACTCATAACCAGGAAAAGCTTTTTCCTCTGTTTCATAAGGTGTGTCGATATCAACATCTCTCACAACATCTGAAACATCCTCAAGAACTGTACCATCTTCTGTAATATACTTTACAGTCACACTACCTACAGGAGTATCAACTCCCTCTGGAAATAGTTTAGATTTTTCTACTTCTATAAGAGTTGCGTTTCCAACAGAAGCCCTAAGAGTAGTACTGCTTGTTTTTAGTAGGGCAGTAACCCATAGAGTTTGATCTTCAGGTCTGCTTCCAGATCTACCCTGTAGACCGTGAAAATAGATAAATCCATCATTCTCAGTATAAGTAATTCTGTTATTATCCTTAACTATGATATGTGTAATATCTGATTTTTTGATACCTATTTTATCGCTGTAGTCAAGGTCTGTGAAAGCTACATAAGTAGGTTTAGTTTCACCTTCTATAGAAACATTAAACTCAGATGTTCTATAAGGCGTTATAGTACCTATGGAAACTCTTTTAGCGCTAGCTAAAAAATCTGGTACATAAGTGTTTGCAGTATATGTAACTGTCTGACCAAACTTATTTTTATATGTTACCTTGTCTCCAGCTTGAAGGCTTTTAAACCCAGTATCTGCAAAAGCTTTTGTTTGAGCAGGAGGAGCTTCTGAGAAGTCCTTTCCGTTCCATTTAACTTCTGGATTTGTGCTGTCTGGCTCATATCTAAAAACTAGACTGTTGCTAGTTACGTCAGCTTCTAAAGGCTGGGTTGGATCTGCAACCTTAACAACAGGAATGTCTGTAAGGTTATCCAGGCTATCACCTACGCCTTCAGCATAGGCAAAACTTGATACAGATGATATGGTAACAACTAGGGCTAACATGCCACCTAAAATTTTCTTTAACTTATTCATTTTTTTCTCCCTCCATTATGCACAATTAAATTAGTCTTTGGGCATTGTTACACTTATACCCTATGAAAAGATAAGTTCACTGCACTAAGCTAAAAGAAATGTTCTTTTAAAAGAACAATAGGTGGTTGTTAGGTGTTATGGTACTAAGTACCACAGTAAGTTTTGTATCCTTGATTAGTAAAAGGTTTTGAGTGTTCTTTCTTTATCTCGCTGTAATCAAAAGGATTTTGTATATCTTTTAGTAAGGATAGGTAGCTAGTCATATCCCCTTTTACTGCTTTGTCGAGAGCTTTTTCTAATAGAGAATTTCTCAGTATGGAAACAGGATTTCGAGATCTCATCAACTCTACAGCTTGTTTATATGATGATTCTTCATCTATCAATTGGAGCCATCTGTTTTTCCAAGCCGGAAAATCCTTATGATTAAAGAATCCTCCTGTCATTTCTAAGAAAGAGTAATCTGAGTTATCTAGAAGACTGCTTAGTCTTACAAAAGTCTGAGAGTAGTCGCTTTGGCTGTCTTTTAATATTTTTATAAGATCTTCCACCAGCTGTGTACTTAGATCTTTTTGCCCCATATCATCAGAAATTCCTAACTTTTCTTTCATCATAAAATAATAGTGTTCATCAAATTTTTTGTCAAAGTCATCTAACATAGCATTGATATCATCTACAAAATTTTCCGGATTATCAGATAGAGGTATTAAAGCCTCACCAAGCCTAGCTAGATTCCATTTGATGATATTTATTTGATTTGAATACTTATATCGCCCATAGTTATCGATTGAGCTGAAAACTGCATCCTCATCGTATTCGTTTAAGAAAGCGAAAGGACCATAGTCTATAGTTTCTCCTGATATTAGGACGTTATCGGTATTCATAACACCGTGGACAAAGCCGATACTCTGCCACTTTGCAATCAGATAAGCTTGCCTGTTTAGGATTTCCTCAAAAAGACTCAGATATTTATTTTGGTCCCCTTCAATATGGGGAAAGTGTCTTGTTACGGCGTAGTCGGCTAGTGATTTAAGAATATCTTTACCCAGCTGACTTGCTAGCTGGAAAGTGCCTACTCGTATGTGGCTCTTTGCTATTCTAAACAATATACCTCCTGGTTCCAAAGTGTTTCGTAAAACCACCTCACCTGTTGCAAATACTCCTAGACTTCTAGTTGAAGGTACTCCTAAGTGATGCATACTTTCACTAGCTATATACTCCCTCAGCATGGAAGAAAGAGTTGCCTTACCATCCCCTTCTCTTGAGAAAAGAGTTCTTCCACTTCCCTTAAGATGTATATCATAGAGATTGTTTTTCTTATCTGAAATTTCTCCAAGAAGCATAGCTCTACCATCACCAAGAACTCTGAAGTGTCCGTATTGATGACCTCCATATGCCTGAGCAATAGCAGTTTTCGCTTCTGTATCTTCATTAAACAACTCAGAAAAAGCATGGCTGTTTGGCAAGCTAAATTCTTTGGCAAGCTCTTCATTAAATATTACAGGTTTTATATTTTTAATTTTTGGTAACTTTGTATTATCATAAAGCTGGTTTGGTAAGCTTTTGTAAGACATAGTTAGATTTAAACTATTATTCATATTAAGTATCTCCTTTAGGACATTTATACACTTTTTTATTTGGAGGAAAACTTTTGAGGTGAGTAGATCTAGTTGGAATCAGCTGTATAATTGTTTTAGATATATCTATTATAAGTTGGCGGATGTATTTGATTTTCGTGTAGGTTGAAAAAGCGAAGAAGATTGAAAAATAAAGGAATTTGTGTTAAAATTATCACATTATGAGAGAGATTTTAATTAAGAATGAGAAGGATACCAGCCTATTTGCAAAAGAGCTTGTATCTCAAATAGAAAAGGGCGATATTATAGCGTTAGTTGGAGAACTTGGGACAGGAAAGACAACTCTATCAAAGTATATAGCCAAAGAACTTGGAGTTGAAGAGACTGTTACGAGTCCGACTTTCACTATTGTTCAGGAATACAGAAGTGGCAAGCTGCCTCTGTATCATTTTGATGTATATAGAATTACAAATGTGGAAGAGATGTATCAAATAGGATATGAAGATTACTTTTTTGGAGATGGTGTGAGTATAATAGAGTGGGCAGATATTATAGAGGAGATAATACCTGAGAAAGCTAAAGTTATATTTATTGATTATGGTCAGTCACCGGAGGAGAGGATATATAGATGTTCCTTTTAGCAATAGAAACTACAGGATTTAATTGTAGCGTAGCTCTTCTCTCAGAAGATGGAAGGATTCTGGAGAAAAGTTCTGCCGATAGACTCAATCACTTAAAAGACCTTACTCCTCTTATAAAAGTTCTTTTAGATGAAAAAAATATAGCGATGAAAGCTGTTGACTATATAGCCGCATCTTGTGGTCCAGGATCTTTTACAGGAATAAGAATAGGTATATCTACAGCTAGAGCCATAAGTCAAATTACAGGAGCACCTTGTATAGGTGTCGACTCTATGGAGGCGATGGCTCTTTCATGTCAGCAAAGGGCAATTGAAAACTGCTTAATAAAAGAAGAAGAGAAGTCCTCTACCATAGTGTGTCCTTTAGTAGATGCTAGACAAAATCAAGTCTATTCATGCTTATTGAAAGAAGATGCAATAGTGGAAAAAACTTTTGTTGAAGACATTGATGTAGCATTAGATAAGATAAAATCAGCACTATTAAACTGTAAGGCCAATAAGATTTTATTTGCAGGTGATGCTATAGAAAAGTATGAACCCATAAAAGAATTTATAAAAACTTTAGAGTATCAAGGTATAGATGTAAAGTTTACAGAAGAAGGGCAAAGAGCTAAAAGTGTGGCTATTTTAGCTAGTAAATTAGCTGATGAAGGAAGCACTCTAGAATATGCTCAGCTGCTGCCAAACTATATGAGAAAGCCTGAAGCTCAAAGACGATTGGAAGAAAGATTAAAATAAATGAAAGAGGAGTTAACTTTTAGAGAAGCATCCAGATTTGATATAGATGAACTATATTTTCTAGAAAGAGATATATTTTCCGATGCTTGGAGTAGAGAACCTTTGGAAAGTCAGATCAGTGACACCGCTACTAGAGGCATTTTATTGAGTTTAAATAGAGAGGAAATAGTAGCGTATATCTGTTATTACTTTGTGGCAGATTCTGTTCATATTGCGAGAGTTGCAGTCAAGAAGAACCATAGATGTAAAGGTTATGGAATTAGTATTCTAGACGAACTAGTATCATCTTTGAAGGCAAAAGGAGCTAAAGAATTTTCATTGGAAGTTAGAAAATCTAATGAAGCAGCTATAGGCCTCTATGAAAAGGCCGGCTTTGTGAACTTAGGTGAACGCAAGAACTATTATCCTGACGGAGAAACAGGCATAATGATGGGAATACTTTAATTTAACATAGGAGAAATATTTAATTGGGAAAAGATATTATAACATTAGCGATAGAATCAAGTTGTGATGAAACTTCGGTAGCTATTATGAAGAATGGCAGAGAAGTTTTAGCCAATGAGATTCTTTCACAAATAGATATACATAAGCTTTATGGAGGAGTTGTTCCAGAGATTGCCTCTAGACATCACTTGGAGAGCATAAACCATGTTGTAGAAGAAGCTTTAAAGAAAGGTAATGTAACCTTTGAAGATATTGATTTTATAAGTGCTACAAAAGGCCCGGGACTTGTAGGAGCTCTTCTTATAGGAGTTGCAACCGCTAAAGCCTATGCCCTAGCTATGAATAAAGACTTGGTAGGTGTCCACCATATACATGGACATATATGCGCAAATTACATAGAGCATAAAGATCTTGAGCCACCTTTTTTAGCTCTTGTTATTTCAGGAGGACATACAAACCTTATCTCCGTTAAAAGTTATACGGAATACGAAGTTTTAGGTGGAACTAGAGATGATGCTATAGGAGAAGCTTACGATAAAGTCGCAAGAGTTTTAGGATTAGGCTATCCTGGAGGGCCCAAGATAGATGCAATCGCTAAGGAAGGTAATCCAGAGGCAGTTCACTTCAAGAGAGTTTTTCTTGAAAAAGGAAGCCTTGATTTTAGTTTTAGTGGAATCAAAACAGGGGTTTTAAATTATATTAATGGCGAAAGACAAAAAGGAAATGAAATCGTTGTGGCAGATATAGCAGCAAGTTTTCAAGAAGCCGTTTTAGAAGTTCTAGTCACAAAAGTTATCAATTCGGCTGTGGAGCTTGGTGAAAAGAAGCTTGTTCTTGCTGGTGGCGTTGCCGCAAATAGTAGACTTAAAGAGCTGCTAGAGGAGAAGTGTAAAAAAAATAAAATAGAGCTTTATTACCCTTCTCTTAAGCTATGTACAGACAATGCAGCTATGATAGGTTGTGCAGCATACTATAAATATTTAGAAGGAAAGAAGGACGCTTTGGACTTAGATGCCACAGCAATTTTAGAAATATGATAGTTATATCTTGTAAGAATATAAAAAAGAGTTTTGGTATAAATACAGTTCTTGAGGATATAAGTTTCAATATAAATAAAGGTGATAGAGTCGGGCTTGTAGGCATTAATGGAGCTGGTAAATCAACTCTTATGGAGATTTTATCGGGAGAGAAGGGTTTTGATCAAGGGGAACTTATCTTTGGAAAAGATATAAGGATAGGGTATTTGAAACAAAACCAAAGAGATATAGAAAACCTTACTGTTTTGGAGGCCGGAGAACTTGTATTTGCTCATTTGAAAGAAAAAGAAAAACAAATAGAATCATTTGAAGAAAAGCTGAGAATTTTAGAAAAGTCAGGTGATATGGAAGCTATCGAAAAAGCCAGCGCTAGCCTTGCCCACCTGCTAGAAGACTTTCAGCACGCAGGTGGGTACACATTTAAGAGCCGCACAAGCACAATGCTCTCAAATGTGGGCTTTTCGCCGGATTACTGGCAAAAGCAGGTTAGCAGTCTGTCGGGAGGCGAAAAGACAAGGCTAGCCTTGGCTTGCTTACTTCTTGATGAACCGGATGTTTTACTTCTTGACGAGCCTACAAATCATCTTGATATAGGAACCATAAAGTGGCTTGAGCAGTATCTTGTAGGCTACAAAGGGAGCCTTATGGTAATATCTCATGACAGATATTTTTTAAATAAACTTACTAATAGAACTATTGAAATCGAGGCAGGTAGAAGTATTTCTTATAGTGGAGGATATGACTTTTATGCTGAGGAAAAGAGAAAAAACAGAGAAGTAGAGCTTAAGGCTTATGAGAAACAGTCTAAAGAAATAAAAAGGCAAGAAGATTTAATTAGAAAGTTTAAAGAGAGAGGCACAGAGAAACTTGCAAAAAGAGCTTTATCTAGAGAAAAAGCTTTGGAAAAGATTGAAAGAATTGAAGCGCCAAAGCATGAACAACTTAAGATGAAGCTTAGATTTAAAGAAGAATACAAAAGCGGAAACGATGTTTTAAAATCAGAGAATCTGAGTAAAAGCTTCGGATATGGAAGTCATAAGAAGACTCTTTTTTCAAATGTAAATCTCGATATTAAAAGAGGAGAAAAAATTTGCATCGTAGGGGAAAATGGTGTTGGCAAAACAACACTTTTGCGAATGATAAAGGGTGATTTCTCACAGAATGAAGGGTATATAAAGCTTGGACATAATGTTAAAATAGCCTACTACGATCAAAATCAAGAGCTTTTAAATGACAATTTAAGTGTTATAGAGGAGCTTCACAACAGCTTGAGACTTTACTCGCAGGGAGAGCTAAGAGGTCTTCTTGGAATGTTTATGTTTAAGGGAGACAGGGTAGAAGCACCAATAAGAAGTCTAAGTGGGGGAGAGAGAGCAAGACTATCTCTTTTAAAACTGATGATGGAGGGCGCTAACCTTTTAATTTTAGATGAGCCTACAAATCATCTTGATATACAGGCTAAAGAAGTATTTGAACAGGCTGTAATGTCATTTGAAGGCACTGTCATTATGATTAGTCACGACAGATATCTTCTTTCTAAGGTACCGGATAAGATATTGGAACTATCGGTTGATGGTATAAAAGAGTATATTGGGAAATATGATTATTATGAAGATAAAAAAGCAAGCTTTGGAGATAATGCCAATGTTATTGCAAGAGATTTATTTTCAAGAGAAGAAAACTCAAATACAATTGCAAGTTCAGGCGTCATAGATGCTTCTAATAGAAGCGAGGCAGGTTTATCCTCAAAGGATGAGCGACAGAAAAAGAAGGAAGCTGAGAGAGAAGAAAAAAGAATAGCTAAGGAGAAGGCTAATCTTGAGAAAGAGATAGAAGAGCTAGAAGCGAAAATACAGGAAGAAGAGTCCTTACTGCTGTGTGATGATGTGGTTAAAGACTATGAAAAGCTTGCTGAAATAAGTTCAAATCTTGAATCGTTGAAGGCCGTTTTACAAGAAAAATACGAAAAATGGTTGCAATAGATGTTTTGGTAAATTATAATTTTAGCATACATATTAAGGAGGAAAATTATGGTTTTTGATAAGATAAAAGAGATAATTGCAGAGCAATTAAAGGTAGAAGAAAGCTCTGTAACAATGGATACAGACCTAATGAAAGATTTAGAGGCAGACTCTCTTGACGCTGCAGAAATTATCCTTGCTATTGAGGAAGAATACGATATGGAAATTCCAGAGGAAGATGCTGATAAGTTTAGCTTAGTTTCAGACATCGTTAAATATATAGAGGAGAACAAATAAGGTATGCAACACTCTAAGGAACCTACAAGAATTTCAAATGCAGTTATAAAGCGACTTCCTAGATATAGGAGGTACCTTAACGAGCTTAGAAAAAAGGGTGTTGAAAAAATTTCATCAAATGAGCTTAGTAGAATGATAGGATATACTGCTTCCCAGATCAGACAAGATTTGAATAATTTTGGTGGATTTGGTCAGCAGGGTTACGGATATAATGTAGGTGAGCTACATAAGGAAATTAGTAATATTTTAGGCTTAGATAAGAACTACAAAATGGTAATCGTAGGAGCTGGTAATCTTGGTCAAGCAATTGCTAACTATACATACTACTACAAATCGGGATTCATCGTTGATGGTATATTTGAAATAAACCCTAGACTTGTTGGTATAAAAATAAATGATATTGATGTTATGGACTATGAGGACATGGTTTCATACATAGAGGAAAATGATATAGATATCGGCATTATATGTACTTCTAAAGAGAATGCTCAAGAAGTAGCAGATAGATTAAGCTTTGCGGGAGTAAATGGAATATGGAATTTTGCGCCTGTAGATTTGGAAGTGCCGTCTCATATTTCAGTTGAGAATGTACATTTAAGTGACAGCTTACATTTCTTAGCTTATCATATGTCAAAAAGTGAATAAACATAAAAAAATACCCGTTTCGAAAGAAACGGGTATAATTAAATTCTCAACTATTAATTAAGCCTGAGGTGCATCTACTGGGCAAACACCAGCGCAAGCTCCACAGTCAATGCAAGTAGCGTCGTTGATAACGTAAATGCTGTCGCCCTGGCTGATAGCCTCTACTGGACATTCACTTTCGCAAGCTCCGCAGCTAATGCAAGCATCTGTAATTTTGTAAGCCATTTCTATTTCCTCCTTGTTAACAATTTATAAATTTTATCCCTATACACAGATTATAACACTAGAATGAGGAGATGTAAAGATGAAAGTATATGCTCTCGTTGGAAAAAGTGGAACAGGAAAAAGCTTTCAGGCTATCAATCTTTGTCAAAAAATGGGCATAGAAAGTATAGTTGATGATGGCCTGTTTATCTACAAAAGCAAGGCAGTTGCTGGAAAATCAGCAAAAAGAGAAGCTACGAAAATAGGAGCTGTAAAAAGAGCAATATTTACAAAGGAAGATCACAGGATTGATGTCTCAAAAAAAATACAAGAGCTGAGGCCTGAATCGATACTTTTAATAGGGACATCTGATGCTATGGTAGATAAGATTGCTGCCAAGTTAGAACTAGGTGAAATTCATCAAAGAGTATATATAGAAGATATAACTAGTGAGGCAGATAGAAAATTAGCTCACAAGTATAGACATCAAATGGGACAGCATATAATTCCGGTATCTGCAATGCAGATAAAAAGAGATTTTTCAGGATACCTTTTAAGTCCAATGAGGCTATTTAAAAGCTTTGGAGAAAGTAAGGGCATTGGAGAGAAATCACTAGTTAGACCGACATACAGCTATATGGGGAATTTTATTATCTCAGATAGGGTTATCGGCGACATAGTAAGATGTACTGCCGCAGACGTAGATGGTGTTGTAGAGATTATTAAAATATCTACAGGGGATAATATTGAAGAGCTTGAAGTGACTGTGTCTCTATCTATGAAAAAGGGGTATAATGTTATAGAGATAGGGCGTGTTTTTCAAGATAAAAGTCTGAAAATGATTGAAGAAATGACAGCCTTCAATGTAAAAAGTTTAGATGTAGAGATTAGGAAAGTAGTATGAAAAAATTTATAATAGATGGAATTAAGGATTTCGACTTGGATCATATATTTGATTGTGGACAATGCTTCAGATGGGAAAAGGAAGAGGATGGAAGTTACACAGGAGTTGCAAAGGGAAAAGCTGTCAATATAGATTACGATGAAGGAAGACTTATTATAGATAATGCGTCAGAAGAAGATTTTAATGATATTTGGTACCACTATTTGGACTTAGACACTGATTATGGAAAGATAAAAAGAAGTCTTAGCAGAAAAGATAAAGTCATAAAAAAAGTTATTAAGAGTGGAGAAGGCATAAGAATACTTAATCAGGATATATGGGAGACGATAGTTTCTTTTATAATATCGGCTAATAACAATATACCGAGAATTAAAGGTGGTATAGAGCTTTTATGTGAAAATTTTGGGAAACCCTTAGGAGAGTATAGAGGTAAAGATAGATTTGCTTTTCCCTCGCCTGAGAAAATATCTTCTTTGTCGGAAGAAAATCTTGATATTTGCAGACTAGGTTATAGATCAAAGTATATAATAGCTACAGCGAAAAAATATCTTGAGGATAGAGAAAGCTATGAAAATCTTGTCAGCGAAAAGGTTTCCACTGAGGAAGCTTTCAATAAAATAAAGGAGCTTTCGGGCGTTGGACCTAAGGTAGCAAACTGTATAACCTTGTTTAGTTTAAAAAAGAGGGATAGTTTTCCTATCGATGTGTGGATGAAGCGTGTTATGAACAGGCTCTATGGCATAGATGAGAATAATTTTAAGGAAATGGAATTATTTGCAAAAGAGAATTTTGGAAATAAAGCAGGAATTGCACAGCAATATCTTTTTTACTATATGAGAAATAACGAGGAGAAGTAAAATGGGTATATTAGTATATTTAGACTCTATAATTTGGGCGGTTGCAACTATTGTTTTTGTCATATTTGAAGCAGTGACAGCAGGACTTGTTACTATTTGGTTCGCTTTGGGAGCTTTAGCAACAACTATTTTATCTATCTATGTTGATGATCCTATGTGGCAAATAGCTTGCTTTTTGATAGTTTCTATCATCTCTCTAGGGTTTACTAAGACAATTAAAAGAAAATTTTTAGAAAAAGACTTAGTAAAAACAAATGTTTCAACTGTTGTAGATAGCTTAGGTATAGTTACTGAAGATATCACAAGTATGAAGAAAGGCAGAGTTACTGTCGATGGTAAGGACTGGATGGCAGCTGTGGAAGATACAGGTTGCGAGGTTATAAATATCGGAGAAACAGTGAGAGTAAAAGATATAAAGGGAGTTACCCTAATTGTAAGTGTTATTGATAAAGATTAGCATAAGGCTAATTTTTATATAATTAGTAAAAGGAGGACTTAGCAATGTATGAGCAGGGATTTTTAGCAAATTTCGGAGGAGTTATAAGTATTTTAATCATTGTTATATTAGTTTTGTGGTTGTTAGCTACAAATATTAGAATTGTTCCACAGGCTAATGCATATGTAATTGAGAGGTTGGGAGCATATCATGCTACATGGAGTGTGGGACTTCATATAAAACTGCCTCTGATAGATAGCGTAGCGAGAAAGGTTAGTTTAAAGGAGCATGTAATAGATTTCTTGCCACAGCCTGTAATAACTAAAGATAATGTAACTATGGAGATTGATACAGTAGTATATTTTCAAATTACAGAGCCTAAACTATATGCTTATGGAGTTGAAAATCCAATGGCAGCTGTTGAAAATCTAACGGCTACAACTCTTAGAAATATAATTGGTGAGTTAGATTTAGATGCAACTTTAACAGGAAGAGATTATATAAATTCAAATATAAGAGCCGTATTAGATGAGGCTACAGATGCATGGGGCATTAAGATAAACCGTGTTGAAGTGAAGAATATTACTCCGCCTAGAGAGATTCAAGAGGCTATGGAAAAGCAGATGAAGGCAGAGCGTGAAAAGAGAGAAGCTATTCTTAGAGCTGAAGGTGAAAAGAAATCATCTGTATTAGTTGCTGAGGGAAATAAAGAAGTTGCTATTTTAGCTGCGGAAGCTGAGAAGCAAGCGGCAATATTAAATGCAGAAGCTGATAAACAGGCAGCTATAAAGAAGGCGGAAGGACAAGCTGAGGCAATAAGAATGATTCAGCAGGCTACGGCTGATGGTATTGCTATGATTAAAGATGTTAATCCTTCTAAAGAAGTATTAGCTCTTCAAAGCTTTGATGCTTTGACCAAGGTGGCAGATGGAAAAGCTACTAAGCTCATAATTCCATCAGATATGCAGTCTCTTGCAGGGGTTGTAAGCTCGATTGTAGAAATTGGTAAGGCTGATAAATAAAAGTAGGAAATAATTTAAAGTGACAAAATTGAATCGTTAAATTACAATTTGTAAATTTTTGTTGCGATTTGTTGACAAACAAATAAATAGTAGTACAATAATATTAGCACTCTAAGTTTTAGAGTGCTAATGCATTTTTAATCAATATTAGATCAATAGGAGGAAAATATGGATTTTGGAATTAGACCTCTAGGTGATAGAGTAGTTATAAAAAGAGCACAGGCAGAAGAAAAAACAGCAGGTGGCATTCTTCTTGCTAGTCAGGCAAAGGAGCAACCTAATATAGCTGATGTTGTTGCTGTAGGTAATGGAAAAGCTGATGTCAAAATGGAAGTAGCAGTGGGAGATAAAGTTATATTTTCTCATTATGCTGGCGCAACTGTTAAATTCCAAGGTGAAGAGTACATCATAATAAGTCAGGAAGATATTCTTGCAATTTTAGGATAATTATAAGTTAAGGAGGAAAGCTAATTATGGCTAAAGATCTATTTTATGGTGAAGAAGCTAGAAGAAAGCTTCAAGCAGGTGTAGATAAACTTGCAGATACAGTTAAGATAACGTTAGGACCTAAAGGAAGAAACGTTCTTTTAGAGAGAAAGTTTGGTGCACCACTTATTACAAATGATGGTGTTACAATTGCTAGAGAGATTGAACTTGAGGATGCAGTTGAAAACATGGGTGCAGCCTTAGTTAGAGAAGTTGCTACAAAGACTAATGATGTGGCAGGTGATGGAACTACTACTGCTACCTTGCTTTCTCAGATTATTATCAAAGAAGGTTTTAAAAATGTTGCAGCAGGAGCTAATCCGATGATTCTAAAAAAAGGTATTCAGGGTGCTGTTGATGTTGCTATAGAAGAAATTAAGAGAAGTGCAGTAGAAGTTAGCACAAAAGATGCAATCGCTAATATTGCATCCGTATCTTCTGCTGACGAGAATATAGGTAATTTGATTGCAGAAGCTATGGAGAGAGTTGGTAAAGATGGAGTAATCACTGTCGAAGAGGGAAGATCTATTGGAACAAACTTAGAAGTAGTCGAAGGTATGCAGCTTGATAGAGGATATTTATCTGCATATATGGTAACAGATACAGAGAAGATGGAGGCAGTTTTAGATAATCCTTTAATTCTTCTTACAGATAAGAAAATAACAAATATACAGGAAATTCTTTCTCTTTTAGAGCAGGTCGCTCAAGCAGGAAGAAGACTTGTTATAGTGGCAGATGATGTTGAGGGAGAGGCTTTAGCAACCCTAGTTCTAAACAAACTTAAAGGAGCTTTTGATTGCGTAGCTATAAAAGCCCCAGGTTTTGGTGATAGAAGAAAAGACATGATGGGAGATATTGCTGCCTTAACAGGAGCTACCGTTCTTTCTGAAGAGATGGGATATGACTTAAAGGAAGCTACTATAGATATGCTAGGTACTGCTACAACTGTTAAGGTTGATAAAGAAAATACAGTGATTGTTGGAGGAGCTGGCGATAAGGATGAAATTGCTGCAAGAGTTGCATTTATAAGAAATCTGATTGCAGAAACTACTTCCGATTTTGATAGGGAAAAGCTTCAAGAAAGACTTGCTAAGTTAACTGGAGGAGTTGCAGTTATACAGGTAGGAGCTGCTACTGAAACTGAACTTAAAGAAAGAAAACTTAGAATTGAAGATGCTTTGAACGCTACCAAAGCCGGTGTAGAAGAAGGTATTGTAGCTGGCGGAGGAGTTGCTCTAGCTAATGCCATACCAGCTGTTAAGGCTTTTGTTGAAGGTCTGTCTGGTGATGAGAAAACAGGAGCTACAATTATAATGAGAGCATTAGAAGAGCCTGTTAGACAGATTGCTGAAAATGCAGGTTTTGAGGGAAGCGTTGTTGTAGAGAGAGTCAAGAGTAGCGATGCAGGCGTTGGATTTAATGCATATTCTGAAGAATATGTATCAATGATAGAGGCAGGTATCGTTGATCCAGCTAAAGTTACTAGATCTGCTTTAGAAAATGCTGCATCAGCATCTGCTATGCTGCTTACAACAGAGGCTGGAGTAGTTGATATAAAAGCTGAAGAGGTTCCAGCTATGCCTCCGGGAATGCCAGGTATGATGTAATATCAAGTTTAATATAAAAAACCATCCTTATGCTTTATGCAAGGATGGTTTTTTGATGTTTAAATAACAGAATAATTTCATACCTCTAAGGATTTATAGAGAAATGAGGCTTTATTATAATGATTTTAAATATTTAATTACAGAAGTTCCTGCCATAGAGCCATCGTAAACAGCCTTAGCAACTTGGAGAAAACCGCCAACACAATCTCCGCAGGCAAATACTCCCTTAACATTGGTTTCCATATTTTCATTAACTAGTATTTTGTCGTTGAGAGTCTCCACTCCTATCTTTTTTGCTAAGTCAGTTGTTCCTGCACTGCCCATAGCAACAAAAACCCCATTGACATCAATCTTAGACTCATCCTCGAAATAGACAGAGTCAACGATGGTTTCTCCTTTTATATATGAGATTTTTTTCTTAATAAGCTCTACGCCTTCCGGCAAAGGATTATCCAGATCTAAGCCATTTGTTAATAGGTATGTCTTGTTTGCTAAAGGAAGTAAAGCTTCTATCTCATGAATAGCGTAATCGCTATTTCCTATTACGCAAATATCTCTCCCCCTAAAGAAAAAGCCATCGCATGTTGCACAATAACTTACACCTCGTCCCTCAAAATCTTCTAGACCGAGGATTTCAGCCTTCTTTCTTGATGTGCCTGTTGCTAAGACTAAAGCTTCCGCATCAAAGTTACCTTGTGTAGTTGAAACTTTAAAAGCCTCATCCCATACTATTCCTAAAACTTCAGCTTCTACTAGGGTTACGCCTATGTTTTTGACTTGCTTTAGACCTCTTTCAAAGAGCTCCCTGCCTGATATAGTAGCATCTAAGCCATAGTAATTTTCTATTTTGTGAGCTTTTTCTAAGGCTCCATACCCTGAATATATTAGGGTAACATCAACATTGCCACGTGCTGCATAGAGGGCTGTTGATACGCCAGCAGGACCAGCTCCTATAACTATTGTTCTTTTCATAATATCTCCAAATCAATCTTTATCAATGTATGTTGTAATTATACCACTTTTCTTTTTTTACTAATCTTTTAAGGTTATTTAGAAAAATGAACCACATTGCTTTGCTAGTTTTTATGCTAGAAAAATACATTTTTTTATTATATAATTATATGGTTAAAGACACTTTTAAATGGGAGAATATAAAATGAAATTATCTGAACTAATATTTGGAAATATAGACTTAAGCAGAGAAGAATTAGAAAAGAAATATCCTGAGAGAAATTTTCCTGAGGGGGCGAAGGTAACAAGGTTAGGACCGAGTCCAACGGGATTCATCCACTTAGGAAACCTTTATGGAGCATTCATAGATGAGAGGCTCGCTAGCCAGTCAAAAGGTCTTATTTACCTAAGAATAGAAGATACTGATGATAAAAGATATGTGGAAGGCGCAGTTGATACAATAATAGATAGCCTTTCATATTTTGATATAAACTTTGATGAAGGTGTAACAAAAGATGGAGAGTTAGGAGCTTATGGACCTTACTATCAAAGCGAAAGAGAGGATATATACAAGGTATATGTGAAAGAGCTTTTAGATAAAGGCATGGCATACCCATGCTTTCTGAAAGAAGATGAAATTGAGGCTATAAGGGAGCTTCAGATGAGCAAGAAAGATAATCCAGGTATTTATGGAGAGTATGCAAAATATAGAGATATTTCTTTTGAAGAAGCAAAGAAAAGAATAGAATCAGGTGAAGAGTTTGTTATTAGATTAAAATCGTCTGGACACGATGGAGAGGCTGCAAAGTATATTAGTGTTGAGGATGCTATAAGAGGGAATTTAGCAATGCCTGAAAACTTCCAAGATACTGTAATCCTAAAGAAGAATGGCATCCCTACATACCATTTTGCTCATGTTGTAGATGATCATCTAATGAGAACAACACATGTAGTAAGAGGTGAGGAGTGGTTATCTTCTTTACCTGTTCACGTTGAACTTTTTGACAAGCTTGGATTTGAGCTTCCAATATATTGTCATACAGCTCAGCTTATGAAAATGGATAATGGCAATAAAAGAAAGCTGTCAAAGAGAAAAGACCCTGAGCTTTCTTTAGATTACTACAAAGAACTAGGTTATCACAAAGATGCCATCAAGGAGTATTTGCTTACTATTTTAAACTCAAATTTTGAGGAATGGAGAATAGAAAACCCTAACACAGATTGGAGAGAATTTGAATTTTCTTTAGACAAAATGTCAACGTCAGGAGCTTTGTTTGATATTAACAAACTGGATGATGTATCAAAAGATGTGCTTTTAAGAAAAAGTGCAGATGAAATATATGATTTCCTTTTGGCTTGGGCAGCAGAATACGATATTGAAGCTAAGAACACTTTGGAAAAATACAGTGCAGGTTTAATCAAAAGCGCTTTAGATATGGGAAGAAATGATGCTAAACCGAGAAAGGATTTAATAAACGCCAGTCAAATTTTCGATTTTATATCCTATTTCTTCGATGAATATTTTCAATTAAGAGATTATATGCCTGCGGAAGTATCGAAGGAAGATGGAATTGATATTTTAGAAAAATATTTAGCTTCCTATAATCATGAAGATGACAATAGTCTTTGGTTTGAAAAGATTAGAGAAATAGCTGATGAGCTGGGATATGCTTTAAAGCCAAAGGATTTTAAGAAGAACCCGGAGAATTTTAAAGGGCATGTAGGTCATGTGAGCACAGTAATAAGATTGGCTTTAGTTGGAAGAGCTCAGTCACCGGATATTTGGACTATTCAGCAGCTGCTTGGAGAGACAGTGTTGAGAGAAAGAGTTGCAAGGTATATAGATGAACTTAAATAAATAGAAAAAGAAGCCTTGGAGAGCTGAACTGACCCCAAAAAGTTGGACATAAAACAACTTTGAGGAGGTCAGTTTTTTTATACCAACAAATAACATGAAAAAGGATTGAAGAATATATTGTTTATTACAATTTTTATAGATTTATTTTAAATGAAAATAGATTATAATATAGCTAGTTTATTTTAGAGAGAAATATATAAACAAAATTTTTAAGAAATTATTTAGCAAAAGATAGAGGATGACAAAATGAAAAAAGCAATAAAAATAATATGCATTATTCTATTTATTAGTATAATGTTAGTTGGATATATTTGGGACAATTTAATATCAAACTCTGTTTATTATGCAAAGAATATGCCTAAAGATGAAGGACAACATCCTGAATGGATTATGTTAATAGATAATATGGAAGATATATATAAGCCTGAAATAGAAGGTATTGAATATAAAATAGATGGCATAAACTTTATAATTGATAGAAAAAATAATGAAGTAAATTTTGGGAATATTTATTTAGATGAAATTCGGTATATTTATTCAGATGAGAAACAGACAGATTATAGGTTTAATAAAAATATGGAACTACTAAATGCAATAGATGATAAATATAATAAGGTTGATATAAAAAGTATTAACAAAGATGAAATAATATCAAAAATTGATACTTTATTAAAACCTGTAGTAGAGGCACAGCCTAAACCGACGATAAACCTACAATGGTTATTCAATATGATACATAAAGATGAATTCAAATAAAATTATTACACCTACCTAGGCAAAAGTGCTTAGGTAGGTCTTTTTTATTTATAGGCTTAACATTCATTTTTATGATAATTTTTCATGCCTCAAATAAACTAAAAGAAGTATTGAAGACTACATTGCATATTACAATATGTATGACATAAAAAACCAGAGATAAGTATTTCTAAATATCTCTGGTATAAATCAAATTTTGAAAGTCACATCTATGTTTGCCTCTAAGCTGCTTCTACAATACCTTGATTTTAAATAAAAGCTATCTATTGTCTGCTGGCTTCTCTATGTATCTTAGACATCGTATCGTCTATCTCTTCCAGTTGATCAGCCATTTGTTTTAGAATTTTTGAAGATTCTTGGCTCAAAGGTTTACCATTTTTTTTGTATCTAAGTTCGTGTTCAAGACTAGCCCAAGTGTCCATAACAACAGAGCGAACTTGAATCTCTACAGGTACATGCTCAACTCTGTCAGAGAGAAAAACGGGAACTTTAACAATAAGATGAAGACTTCGGTACCCACTTTCTTTAGGATTTTTTATATAGTCCATTTTTGTAACTAACTCTATATCGTGTTGCTTTAGAAGCATTTCACTTATTCTATAAATATCATCAGTATATTTACAGATTACTCTTATACCAGCAAGGTCTGTTATCTTAGAAAAAGCACCTTCTTCATCTGATAGCCCTCGTCTTATTATTTTTTCAAGCATGCTATTTACAGATTTTACTCTTGATTCCATATGATGTATAGGATTATAGTCGTGATTTACTTGAAATTCATCATCTAAAATTTCTAGCTTTGTACTCACTTCTTTTATGGCAGCTTGATAAATATTGCGCACTTCCAAAAAGTTTTGAGCTTCCTGTGCCAGAGGTAAAAGTTCTTCTGGAATAGAAGATAGGTTCATTTTAGTATCGTCGCTTCTCTCAATAATCATAAGCCCTCCTTAAACTCTATCCTGAGTACATTATACTTTAAATGAAATATCCATTCAAGCAAGTTCTAAATACCTTACAAAACTTTTATCTTTGCATCATATAAAGCAAATAGAGAAAAAAGAAAATGCTATTGCTTTTTTCTATAACTCCAGATTGAGTATTTAAAAATTTCAATAATAAAAGTGGCTGATTTTTTAGGACATTTCAAGGCTTTTTATGATATTATATAGGGAGGTTTAATAGTATTTATGGAGAAGGAAAAAAATGGTTAGACGATTATTTGTAGAAAAGAAACCTGGCTTTGATGTTGAAGCTATGAAACTATTTGATGACTTGAAGAGTACTCTTCACATTGAAGGGCTTGAAGGTGTGAGAGTTATCAATAGATATGACATGGACGGAGTAGATGATGCCGTATTTGAAAATGTTAAATATACTGTTTTTGCAGAGCCGGCTATAGATGTAGCGTACGAAGAAAGCTTTGAGCTAGGTTCTGCGAATTTTTTTGCATATCAGCTTTTAACAGGTCAGTTTGATCAGAGAGCTGACTCTGCAGAGGTTTGTATAAGGCTTATAAATCCTGCGGCAGAACCTGTTGTAAGATTTGCAAAGGTTATAGTTTTAGAAGGAAATATAAGTGCAGATGATCTTGAGAGAGTAAAGAGTTATTGCATAAATCCGGTAGATAGTCAGGAAGCATCTATGGAAAAGCCGGAAACTCTAGATTTGGAAACAATAGAGCCAGATGATGTTGAAGTTATAGAAGGCTTTGTTGATATGAGCGATGAAGAACTTGCAATATTCATTAGAGACAGAGGTCTTGCTATGACTATGGATGATATCAGACTTATCCATGACTATTTTAAGAACACTGAGAAGAGAAATCCTAGTATTACAGAAATAAAAGTTATAGATACATACTGGTCAGATCACTGTAGACATACAACTTTCAATACTAAGATATCTAGCATATCTTTTGATGATAACAAGTATGGAAATCTTGTAAAAGACACATACAATGAATATTTAGACTTAAGAAAAGAAGTTTATGGAGATAGAGAAAAAGATATATCATTGATGGATATGGCTACTATAGGTGCTAAGTACCTAAATAAGACAGGAAAGTTGGATAACCTTGATGAATCTGAAGAAATAAACGCTGCTTCTATTAGAATAAAAGCTAAGATAGATGGAAAAGAAGAGGATTGGTTATTAATGTTTAAAAATGAAACTCACAACCATCCTACAGAAATAGAGCCTTTTGGTGGCGCTGCAACTTGTTTAGGAGGAGCTATAAGAGACCCTCTATCAGGAAGATCTTATGTTTATCAGGCTATGAGAGTTACTGGTGCAGGAAACCCTAAGACTCCTATTGAAGATACTCTTCCAGGAAAACTTCCTCAGATAAAGATTACGAGAGAAGCTGCTGCAGGTTATTCTTCTTATGGAAATCAGATAGGTCTTGCTACAGGTCTCGTTGATGAAGTTTATGATAACGGATATGTGGCAAAGAGAATGGAAGTAGGAGCAGTTATAGGTGCTACTCCAGCAGATCATGTTGTTAGACTAAGACCTGAAAAGGATGATGTAGTTATTCTTCTAGGTGGTAGAACAGGTAGAGATGGTCTTGGTGGAGCTACTGGTTCATCTAAGGAGCATACTGAAGAGTCTATGAGTCAGGCTGGAGCTGAAGTACAAAAGGGTAACCCGCTGGTAGAGAGAAACATTCAGAGAATGTTCAGAAGAAAAGAAGTTGCCACTTTAATTAAAAAATGTAATGACTTTGGTGCCGGTGGTGTATCTGTTGCAATAGGTGAGCTTGCTGATGGATTAGAAGTTTATTTGGATCTTATTGAAAAGAAATATGATGGACTTGATGGAACAGAGCTAGCTATTTCTGAATCTCAGGAGAGAATGGCTGTAGTTGTTGCCCCGGAAAATATAGAAAAATTTACAAAGTTTGCTAGAGAGGAAAATCTTGAAGCTACTGTTGTTGCTAAAGTTACAGATGAAAATAGAGTAGTTATGAACTGGAGAGGAAATAAAATTTTAGACTTGTCTAGAGACTTCCTTGACACTAACGGAGCAAAACAGGAAACAGCTATAAAAGTTACAAAGAGCAATCTTGAAAAAGGTGTTTTCCAGATTAAAGATTTCAATGATGCGCTTGTAAATCTAAATTGTTGTTCAAGAAAAGGCCTTGTAGAGAGATTTGATAGTACTATAGGTGCCAATACAGTTGTAATGCCTTTAGGAGGTCAATACCAGTTAACTCCTGCTATAGGTATGGCTGCAAAGTTACCTGTTGTTAAGGGAGACTGTGAAACTGCAAGTATAATGACTTATGGATATGATCCGGATATTGCTAAGAACTCACCGTATCATGGAGGGATGTATGCCGTTATTGACTCGCTAACTAAAGTAGGAGCAATGGGTGGAGATATAAGAACTGTTAGATTGTCTTTCCAAGAATACTTTGAAAAACTAACAGACGATGCTTCATGGGGTAAGCCTGCGGCAGCTTTATTAGGAGCTCTTAAGGCTCAGAAAGAATTAGAGGTTGCAGCAATTGGAGGAAAAGACTCTATGTCAGGTACTTTTATTGACATCAAAGTACCTCCTGCATTAATTTCTTTTGCAGTTACTACAGCTGATGCTTCAGACATACTAAGTCCAGAACTTAAAGGAGCTGGCAATTCGCTTCTTCTTGTAAAAGCAAACTATGATGAGCAAGGTCTTCTGTTATTTGATGAATATAGAGAAAGAATGGACAACCTGCACAAGCTTGTTTTAGACAAAAAAGTTTTAAGTGCAAATGTTATAGGCAAAGGCGGAGTTTTTATAGGTCTAGTCAAGATGGCGGTAGGTAACAAAATAGGTGTTGATGTTTTCAATATACCTAAGGACGTTATGCTAAATCCAAACTATGGCGGTTTGATTCTAGAAGTTAGAGCAGAGGAAGCAGACGTAGTTGCTGAAACATTGAATGCAGTTGTTATCGGTGAAACAGTAAGTGATAAGGTAATAAAAATAAAGAGTGAAGAAGAGCTTTGCTTTAATCTAGATGATGTTATTACAAACTGGAGCAAACCGTTAGAAGAAATTTTCCCTACAAAGATTGCTGGAGATGTGGCAGAAAAAGTTGAGACTTTGTCTTATGAAGGAAAATCAGATATTAGACCAGCGAATAAAATTGACAACCCTAAGGTTGTAATTCCTCTATTCCCGGGAACGAACTGTGAATTAGATTCAGCTAGAGCATTTGAAAGAGCTGGAGCAATAACAGATATTCACTTAATAAGAAACATAGATAGAGAAGCGCTGGAAGAATCAATTGAACAGTTAGCAGCTAAGATAAAAGAAGCTAATATCGTTATGATTCCTGGAGGATTCTCCGGAGGTGATGAGCCTGATGGATCTGCAAAGTTCATAACAGCAGTATTTAGAAACCCTAAGATAAAAGAAGCTGTAACAGAGCTTTTAGAAGAGCGAGACGGTCTGATGATAGGTATCTGTAATGGATTTCAGGCTCTTATAAAGCTAGGTCTTGTTCCTTATGGAAAAATCCTTGATGTTGATGAAAATAGTCCTACATTAAGCTATAACAAGATTGGTAGACATATGTCTAGACTTGTTAAAACTAGAATTTCTTCAGTTAAATCTCCATGGCTACTTAAGACAGAAGTGGGAGAAATTTTCAATATAGCTGTATCACATGGAGAAGGAAGATTTATCTGCAGCGAAGAGGAACTTAAGAGACTTGCAGAAAATGGACAGATTATAACTCAGTATGTTGATATAGATGGTAATGCAACTATGGATATCGATTATAATCCAAACTATTCAGCTTGGGCTGTTGAAGGTATAGTTTCTCCGGATGGAAGAGTTCTTGGTAAGATGGGACACTCTGAAAGAATCAGTCCTAATGTATATAAGAATATTGTTGGCGAAAAGGATATGAAGCTGTTTGAATCAGCAGTTGCGTACTTTAGAGAAAGGTAGTGTATTATGAAAGTTGGCATAGTAATGGGCAGCAAGTCCGATTGGGATGTTGTTAGTAAAGCTGTTTCAGTTTTAAAAGACTTTGGTGTTGAAGTGCAGGCTAGAGTTATATCTGCACATAGAACACCTTCTATAGCAGAAGAATTCGCAACAACTGCAGAAGAAAAAGGTATCGAAGTTATAATAGCTGCAGCTGGGAAAGCTGCTCATCTTGCTGGGGTAATGGCTGGAAATACGAGTCTGCCAGTAATAGGAATACCTATGAAAACTAGCGATATGGGGGGACTTGATTCTTTGCTTAGCACGGTTCAGATGCCTTCAGGCGTCCCGGTAGCAACAGTAGCTATTGGAGGAGCAGAAAATGCGGGTCTTTTAGCTATACAGATGCTCAGCATCAAGTATCCTGAACTAAGAAAGAAGTTCAAGGAATTTAAAAAAGCTCAAGAAGAAGCAGTAATACTAGCAGATGAAAGCTTAGAATACTAGTTTAAGAAAAAGAGTATTGTCGAAAGGAAATGAAATGGCAGGATTAACTTATAAAGAAGCTGGAGTTGATACAAAAGAAGGAGAGAGAGCAGTCTCTCTCATGAAAGACCATGTAAAAGAAACATTCAATGAAAATGTATTGACAGGACTGGGAGGTTTTGGAGGTTTATTCAAGCTTCCTATAGGGGATATGAAAGAGCCTATACTAGTCAGTGGAACAGATGGTGTAGGAACAAAGTTGAAGTTGGCTTTTATGATGGATGTTCATGATACAGTAGGTATTGATTGCGTTGCTATGTGTGTTAATGATGTTTTATGTCAGGGCGCTACACCTTTATTTTTCTTAGACTATATAGCTACGGGAAAAGTAAAAGCAGAAAACATAGCAGAGATAGTAAAAGGCATATCTGAAGGATGCAAGCAGGCAGAAAGTGCTCTAATAGGAGGAGAAACAGCTGAGATGCCAGATTTCTATTCAGCAGGAGAATACGATATGGCAGGCTTCTGCGTAGGAATGGTTGATAGAGAAAAAATAATAACAGGTGATGATATTAAAGAAGGCATGTCTGTTATTGGTCTTGCTTCAAGTGGCATTCACAGCAACGGATATTCTTTAGTTAGAAAGATTGCTTTTGAAAAATTAGGGCTTGGTTGTGACGATTATGTAGAAGAACTAGGAGAAACTTTAGGAGAAGCTTTGATTAGGCCTACAAGGATTTATGTAAAGCAGTGCAAGGCTCTTTTCGGAAATGTGGACATAAAGGGTATAGTTCATATTACAGGCGGAGGTTTCTTTGAGAATATACCTAGAATTCTTCCAGAGGGTATAGGCGTAGAAATAGACACTTCTAGTTGGAATAGAAAACCTATATTTAAATTTTTACAAAATGGTGGTGGAATTGAAGAAATTGAGATGTACAGCACCTTCAATATGGGTATAGGAATGATGATAGTACTTCCAAATGATCAGGTTGAAAAGGCTCTTACGCTTCTAAAATCAGCAGGGGAAGAGGCTTATTTAATCGGAAAGACAGTTTCATCAACAGAAAGGGTAAAATTAATATGAAAAAGAAACAAGTTAGAATTTCAGTTCTAGTATCAGGAAACGGTAGTAATCTACAGGTGCTTATTGATGCTATAGAAAATGGAATAGTTCCTAATGCAAAAATAGTTCAGGTTATTTCTTCAAATGCTTCAGCTTATGCAGTTGAAAGAGCACAGAACCATGACATTCCAGTAAATATAATAACAAAGCATGATTATGCAGATATCAGAGATAGAATGGATGCGATACTAGAAATGCTTCAGCTAGAAAATACAGATTTAGTTGTTTTGGCAGGCTATTTAAGCATTTTACCTCAGAAGGTTATAAAAGCTTATGAAAATAGAATTATCAATATTCATCCTGCGCTGCTACCAAAGTATGGTGGAAAAGAGTGCTATGGAATGAAGGTACATGAAAGAATAATTGAAGCAGGAGAAACTGAATCAGGCGCAACTATTCACTATGTAGATGAAGGAATTGACACAGGAAAAATTATAGTTCAAGGTGTAGTTCCTGTAAGACCTAGCGATACAGCAGAACTTCTTAAAGAGAGAGTTCTTAAGAAGGAGCATGAGCTTCTTCCTATAGCTGTAAATCAAGTTATAAAAGAGCAGATGCTATAAGCATAGAGCAAAATTAAAGAGTAAATTAAGACACTAATCAAGGGCGGCCATAATACCATATGGCTGCCTAAATAACTTGAAGGAGATAAAAATGGGTGGAATATTTGGAGTTGTATCTGAAAGAGACTGTGTTATGGACATCTTTTTTGGTACTGACTATCATTCACATTTAGGTACAAGCAATGGCGGTATGTGCATCTTAGGAGAGAAAGGTTTTAAAAGAGCTATTCATAGCATATCAAATAGTCCTTTTCGTAGTAAGTTTAATGATGAGCTTATGGACTTTGAAGGTGGCTTTGGAATAGGTGCAATATCAGATGGTGACCCACAGCCGTTGACAGTTAGAAACAAATTTGGTAGCTGGGCTATTACTACTGTTGGAAGAATAAACAACAAGGAAATCTTGGTAGATTATCTTATAAACAATGGAAGCAATTATTTTATGACTAAGAGTGGCGGAGATATTAACAATACCGAGCTCGTGGCTGCTTTAGTTTCTAACGGAGAAGATATAACTTCTGGAATAGAGCTTGCTCAGGATAAGATAGATGGATCTGTAACGATGATCATTCTAAATGAGAAAGGCATGTATGTGGCTAGAGATAAGTTTGGAAGAACACCTCTTATCTTAGGAAAGAAAGATGGTGCATACTGTGCGGCATCAGAGAGCTTTGCCTTTATAAATATAGGTTATGAATATGAGAGGGAATTAGGAGCTGGAGAAATAGCTTTCCTAGAGCCTAGAAAAGAAACTATTTTGAGAAAACCTTTAGATAAGATGAGAGTATGTACATTTCTTTGGTCATACTTCGGATATACTACATCTATTTATGAGGGCAAGAATGTAGAGCTTATGAGAAATAGAAATGGAGCTCTATTATCAAAAGAGGATGAAGGTTTAAATGTAGACTACGTTGCAGGTGTTCCAGACTCCGGAACTGCCCATGCCCTTGGATATGCTAATACATCTAAGATTCCATATGCAAGGCCTCTTATAAAATACACACCTACATGGTCAAGAAGCTTTATGCCAACAAATCAAAAGGCTAGAAATAAAGTTGCACAGATGAAGCTGATTCCAGTTTTCCCAATGATTAACAAGAAAAAGTTTGTTTTAATAGATGACTCTATCGTTAGAGGGACTCAGCTTTCAGAAACAGTTTCTTACCTAAAAGATAATGGAGCTGAAGAGATTCATGTAAGATCTGCGTGCCCGCCTATTATGTTTCCGTGCAAGTACTTGGACTTTTCAAGAACAGTTAGCTCGATGGAGCTAATAACTCACAGAGTTATTAAGAGATTAGAGAATAAAGATGATAGCTGGATTATACCAGACGATATTTTAAATGAATATGTGGATGAATCTACAGAGCGACATAGAAATATGGTAGAAGAAATAAGAAAAGATATGGACTTTGATAGTTTGAAGTTCCAGGCTCTAGAGAAATTAGTTGAAGCTACTAGAGTTGAAGGATGTAATCTTTGTACATACTGTTGGAATGGGGAGGAATAATATGAGAGCATTAATAAGCGTATCAGATAAAAGGGGAGTTCTTGAGTTTGCAAGAGAACTGGAAGCTCTTGGTTTTGAAATTTTATCAACGGGAGGTACACTGAAAGTCCTTGAAGATGGCGGTGTTAAAGTAAAGTCTGTGTCTGATTTTACGGGGTTCCCAGAATGTTTAGATGGACGCGTAAAGACGCTTCATCCCAAAGTTCATGGAGGCATTCTATCAATAAGAGATAATGAAGAACATGTTAGACAGCTAAATGAGCTTGATATAAAAGGGATAGATCTTGTGGCAGTAAACTTATATCCTTTTAGGGAAACAATATCAAAAGAAGATGTAAGCCTTGAAGATGCTATTGAAAACATTGATATTGGTGGACCAACAATGCTAAGATCTTCTGCTAAAAACCATAAATTTGTTATATCTGTGTGTGATGCAGACGATTATCCTGCAATTATAAAGTCTTTAAAAGAGAAGGGCGACTTATCATATAGAGAGAGATACATGTTAGCTCTTAAAGTTTTTCAGCACACTGCCCTGTATGATAGTACTATATCAAAATACCTTCAAGGAAGATTATTAGATGAGCTTGCTACAGAAGATAATGAAGAGCTAGTAAACAAAATTATGTATCCTAGAGAGCTTACAATAGGATTTGAGAAGGTTCAGGACTTAAGATATGGGGAAAATCCACACCAGTCAAGTGGATACTATAAAGACACTATCACAAATAAATCAGACTTGGTAAATGCAGTGCAGCTTCATGGAAAAGAGCTATCTTTCAATAATATAAATGATACTCAAGGTGCACTTGCATGCTTACTAGAGTTTGATGAACCTACAGTAGTTGCTGTAAAACATGCTAATCCATGTGGTGTAGCTACTGGAGATACAGTTCTAGAAGCTTATAAAAAAGCTCATGATTGCGACCCAACATCAATTTTTGGAGGCATCGTTGCATGCAATAGAGAAGTTGATAAGGAAACTGCTTTAGAAATGAGTAAGATTTTCCTTGAGATTATAATAGCTCCAGGATTTTCAGAAGAAGCTTTGGAAGTTCTTCAGGAAAAGAAGAATATAAGACTTCTTAAACATGATGGAATATTAGAGTCAAAGAATGAGGCGTTAAAGTCTAAAAACTTTGATATTAAAAGAGTTTCTGGTGGTATGCTAATTCAATCTGAAGATGATAACATAGCTACCGAATATAAGGTTGTAACAGATAAAGCTCCTACAGATAACGAGATGAAGGACTTAGAGATGGCGCTAAGAGTTGTAAAGCACACTAGAAGCAACGGAATCATAATTGTAAAGGATGGAATGACAATCGGTATAGGTCCTGGACAGACAAATAGAATCTGGGCCCTTGAAAATGCTATCAAACAGTCAAATTACGATTTGAAAGGTGCTGTTGTAGCATCAGATGCTTTCTTCCCATTTAATGACTGTGTCACTGTAAGTGGAGAAGCTGGAATAACTGCCATTGTGCAGCCTGGTGGATCAATGAGAGATCAGGAAAGTATAGATAAGGCAAATGAGCTTGGAGTTGCAATGGTATTTAGTGGAAATAGACATTTCAAACATTAATTAGCAATATATAGGAGGCCGGTAAGATCTCCTATAAGTATAATAAGATATTTTTAAGAAAAGTAAAAAATAGGTGATTTTATGAAGATTGCAGTAGTAGGAAGCGGTGGTAGAGAACATGCCATCATATGGAAACTTTTAGAAAACAAAAAAATTGATAAAATTTTTGCATTGCCAGGCAATGGAGGTATTAGTCAATTGGCTGAGTGCATCGATATAGGAGCAGATAAAATCGATGAAATATGTGACTTTGCAGAAAAAGAGGCAGTGGATATGGTTGTTGTAGGACCAGAAGTTCCTCTTGCTATGGGGCTTGTAGATATGCTTAATGAAAGAGGTATAAAAGCGTTCGGCCCTGATAAAAACTGTGCGCAACTTGAAGCTTCAAAAGCTTTCACAAAAGAGTTTTTAGAAAGACATAATATTCCTACAGCTAGATATAAGGAGTATACCGAAGTAGAAGGTCTTCTTTCTGATATTGGAATTTATGGATTTCCTATGGTAATCAAGGCTGATGGCTTAGCATCTGGAAAAGGTGTTGTAATTGCTGAGAATGCTGAAGATGCTGAGAAAGCTATTCGTGATATGATGGAGCTAAAAGTATTTGGGGATGCTGGTAGCAAGATTGTTGTAGAAGAATATCTTTCAGGAATAGAAGCGTCTTGTCTCTGCTTTGTAGATGAAAACAGCATTGTTCCTATGGCGTCAGCTCAAGATTACAAGAGAGTTTTTGATGGTGATAAGGGTCTGAATACTGGAGGAATGGGAACATATTCTCCTTCTCTAATGTTTACAGATGAAATAGAAAAGGAAGTTAGAGAAAATATTCTAGAGCCTACTCTTGCTGGATTTAAAAAGGATGGGATGAAATTTAAAGGCGTTCTTTTTGTAGGCTTGATGCTAACTAAGGATGGAGTGAAGGTTATTGAATTTAATAACAGATTTGGAGACCCTGAGACGCAGTCTGTTTTAAGTAGGCTTGATACAGACCTATATTCTATTTTAGATGCTGTTACAGAAAATAGACTATCAGAAATTGATATAAAATGGAAGGAAGAGAGAGCGGTATGCGTTGTTATGGCATCTGAAGGTTATCCTGAAGAGCATCCTACAGGAATTGAAATAACAGGACTTGAAGATGTAGAAGGCGCTGTCGTGTTCCATGCAGGTACAAAACTTTCTGATGGAAAGCTTGTTACCTCTGGAGGAAGAGTTCTTTGCGTTACTTCTATGGGTAAGACTCATGATGAAGCAAGAGCTTTGGCATATAAGAATGTTGAAAAAATACAATTTAAGGGCGCTCACTATAGAAAAGATATAGGATTGATAATAGAAAAGTAATCTGATAAAATGAATATAACTCCTACTCTTGGAGAAAGTAGAAGCAGATGAAGTAGATTTATCGAGAGGAGAATAAAATGTTAAACAAAAAAGTTACAGAATTATTGGTAGACCAGGTGAATAAAGAGTTCTACTCAGCTTACTTATATTTATCTTTTGCAAATTTCTATGAAGAGGAAGGTTTAGATGGATTTGCAAATTGGTATAGAATTCAGGCTATGGAAGAGAGAGATCACGCTATTGAATTTATGGAATATATTCAGGATAATGGAGAGTCTGTACCTCTGGAAGCTATAGCTAAACCGGATGCAAAATTAGAAGATTTAATAGATCCGTTAAAAGAAGCATATGAACATGAGCAGTATGTTACAAGGTTGATAAATGGAATCTATGATGAAGCTTATAATGTTAAGGACTATAGAACTATGCAATTTCTAGATTGGTTTGTAATGGAGCAGTGTGAAGAAGAAAAGACTGCAGGAGATCTAGTTAAGAAATTTGAGATGTTTGGTACAGATGCTAACAATCTATATGCTCTAAATGAAGAATTAAAAACAAGAACATATACAGCGCCATCTAAAAACTAAATTAAGGAGGTCGTTATGGACATTAGACAAGTTACTTGTTCTCAACTAAAAGCTGAAGCGAGAGAAAGTCTTAGAGGCAAGTGGGGAATAATGAGTTTGTTTGTATTTTTGCTCAACTTTATTCCTAGCATTCTATTGGTTTTGGGAGAGTTTTTACAGGCGCCTGCATTGGAGCTTAAGAGACAATTCCCAGAGATTATTTATTATTCAGGACTTTCGACAGATCCTGCCATATCTAAACTGCTACGCTTAGAAGATATAGGTGTTTCGGTTATGATAGTTGGATTTGTAATTTTCATACTAGTTACAGGACCACTTTCATACGGAGTATCAAGAGCCGAGCTGTCAATATCTAGAAAACTAGGAGTAAAATTTGGAGATTTATTCATTGCTTTTAAGAATAGTAAAGTTTTTGGAAAAGCTATACTTCTTCAAGTTTTTATGAGCATCCTAATTTTTCTTTGGTTTTTACTACCTTTATTGATATTGTCCGTTTTAATTGGACTTTTTACTCTTGGAGGCTCATTATCCGGCTCGATTGTAATACTCATACCGATTTTCATTATATCTTTAATACTTCCTATAATAGCTACATTGAGATATAGTATGTCATACTATGTCATGGTGGATAATCCGGAACTTTCTGTTACAGCTTGTGTAAGGGAAAGTAAAAAAATGATGAATGAAAAGATAAAGAAGTATTTTGTATTACAGCTATCCTTCATAGGAGAAATCTTAATAAATTTAGTTGTATTAATTGGTATTTTATACTTGATTTTTAATGTTACACTTGAAAGCTATATAAACAGTCCTTACAAGGCAATACAGTTTATTTTAGGGCCTGGATTTATAACTTGGACACTACTTCTTGTAACATTTTCTATTGCTGGCGTATCATCGCTTACGGCGTATATAAGAAACGCAAGTGCGGCTTTCTACAGATATATAGGAGAGGACTCTCTGATAGATGAAAATATTAAAAAGGAAGAATGGCTTGCCGTAGGATTGACTACAGATAGTACATTTGTTAAACCTGAGTCTGACGAATCTTCTAAAGCTGAAGAAAATGATAAAAAAGATGATCCGTCCGATTTTAGCCAAAATAAGGAAGAAGAAATTATATCTGAAAATAAAACTGAGGATATAAAATGGCCTACATATGGAGAGGATACAACTCAGGAAACAAAAGATGATTAGTCTTTGGATTCAGAAAAAGAAGATCAGATACAACGGCCTACTTTTGAAGATAATAAATAAAAAAGTAGCATCTATAAAAGGTAAAATAAATAAGATAAGATTAATAAAGGGAGATAATGCTCCCTTTATTTTTTCTCTAAGATATAGTTAAGTTATAAGAGGATGCTATTTATGCTACAAAAAGATAGATAAAATCTATCTAGCTAAAATACACGATATTAAAATTGCATATTTTTAGTTAATTATAGCTATACCATTGAAATTACAATGAAAAAAAGGTATAATCATATAGCTTTTATTAATATTTTTAATATAAATACAGGAGGAATTATGGAAAAGTTATTTAAGTTAAAAGAACATAATACCGACGTTAGGACAGAAATCTTAGCTGGTATTACGACTTTCTTATCTATGGTGTACATATTAGCAGTAAACCCTAATATATTGGCTGCTTCAGGTATGAACCCTAGTGCAGTATTTACAGCTACTGCTGTTTCAGCTGCAATCGCAACACTGTTTATGGCATTTTTAGCAAACTACCCTGTTGCTTTAGCATCGGGAATGGGTCTGAATGCTTACTTCTCTTTTACAGTATGTACAGAGCTTGCTGCTAAGGGGATACAGGATCCTTGGAAGATAGCACTTACTGCTATACTAGTGGAAGGTATAATATTTGTTTTATTATCTGTAGTTAAGTTTAGAGAGACTTTAGTTAACAATGTTCCACTAAACTTAAAGCTTGGAATTACTGCAGGTATAGGTTTATTCATCGTTATTATAGGAATGAAGGGTGCGGGAATCATCGTAGGCAATCCAGCAACTTTAGTTGGGTTTGGAGATGTATCTTCACCTCAGGTTGTGTTAGCATTCTTTGGATTTATAGCTATAGCTATTATGAGTCATTTCAATGTTAAAGGCTCTATTTTATGGGGAATCTTAATGACATGGGGACTAGGCATGTTAGCTCAGCTAGGCGGATGGTACCAGATTAACCCTCAGGCTGGAGCATTTTCGCTATTCCCAGACTTTTCACAGGGCGTAATATCAGAAGCTCCAAATATGTTTGCTTTTGATTTTTCATATGTAACAGAACATTTTGTTGACTTTGCAGTAATAGTGTTCTCATTCTTATTTGTAGACTTATTTGATACTGTTGGAACACTGATAGGTGTTGCTTCTAAGGCAGATTTACTTGATGAAAATGGACATCTTCCTAAGGTTGGCGGCGCACTTATGTCTGATGCTTTAGGTACTATCGTTGGTGCTTGTCTAGGTACATCTACAGTAACATCTTATGTAGAATCAAGTTCTGGTGTTGCTCAGGGTGGTAGAACAGGTCTTACAGCTGTAACAACAGCAGTTCTTTTCCTAGCGGCTCTATTCCTATCTCCGGTATTCTTAGCGATACCAGCATTTGCTACAACTCCGGCTCTTATGTATGTTGGTTTCCTAATGATGAGCGCTTTAAAGGAAATGGACTTTTCTGAGGATATGGCTAGTGCTATAGGCGGTTTTCTTGCAGTAACAATGATGCCATTCACATACTCAATCGCTCATGGTATTATGTTCGGAGTTTTATCTTTTGTAATTATTAAACTATTTACAGGTAAGGCAAAGGATGTACATGGAATTATGTGGGTAGCTGCAGCGCTATTTGCAATAAAGATATTTTTAATGATTTTTAAACTATCTTAGTATAAGAGGTAATTATGTTTTATGAAATGGAGATTGCAGGACTAAAGAGAAAACTTCCTCTTTTTTCCGTAAGTGAAGATTTAAAAATTGCTGCTTTTGTAATTTTTGGTGATGTTGAAGTAACAGTTGCAGCGGCTAGAGAGTTACTGAAAAAGGCTCCGGAATTTGATATATTAATGACGGCAGAGGCTAAAAGTATACCTCTAATATATGAAATGGCAAGGCAATCTGAAAGAAATGATTACATAGTAGCTAGAAAAGGTGTTAAAGTATATATGGCGAATCCTATAGTAGAAGAAGTTGACTCTATTACGACACAATATACACAAAAACTTTATCTAGGACAGGATGAGGTTGATAAGATCAAAGGTAAAAAAGTGTTGATAATAGATGATGTAATCAGTACGGGAGAATCTTTAAAAGCTTTAGAAAGATTAGCTGCAAAAGCTGGAGGAAATGTTGTAGGCAAGATGGCAATCCTTGGTGAAGGAGATGCTATGGATAGAAATGATATCATTGTACTAGATAGACTTCCAGTCTTCGATAAAGAAGGTAATGTAAAATAAAATAAAAGGCTTTCACTATAATTAGTGGAAGCCTTTTTATATTTACTCTAGATAATATCTTTAAATTCTAAATCTAATAAACTTATTAAGTCTTTCGCTGAACATTGAATCTGTGTTCCTATTTTGCCACCGTTAAAGTAAATGGTATCATATGATAATGCACTATCATGAAAAAAAGTTTTAAAACTCTTTTTCATGCCTAATGGGCTGCAGCCGCCATGCACATAGCCTGTTAAAGGAAGTAAATCTGATTGTTTTATCATCGATATAGACTTTTCATCTGCTGCAATAGCAGCTTTTTTTAAATTCAGTTCACTTGATACGGGGATTACAAATACATAGTGTTCTTTGCTTTTTCCTTCAGTAACAAGAGTTTTAAATAAAATGTTTTCATCTATATTCATTGAGCGTGCAACTTCTTTTCCACTGATTCCCTTGGAAGCATCATAGGAGTGGGCTGTATATATAATATTAGAGTAATCTAATATTCTCATAGGGTTTGTTTTTTCTTTTGAAGACTTATTCTTTTTTGCCATACTTACCTCTCAAAATATCACTTTTCTATTTTTTATATTATATAATATGTTGAAATTTCAATCAATATACGAGATTGATAATTTTTTTACATTTTTTTTAAAAAAGGTATTGTCAAAAATAAAATATATGTTATACTTTAAGTATGTTAGCTTTAACTAACAAAAACACTTTTGACTCATAACATTTTTGCGGGTGTCTCATAAGAGGCACTCGCAGTAAAACCTCATTAGGGAAGGGAGAGAATCGTGGATAAATACTTAATAGAACATTGTGCTCCTACTCTAGCATCTATCAAGAGTGCAAACCTTTTCAATATGGATAAGAAGAAGCATAACACCTTTAGAGAAGATGTAGAAAGATTGAATAAAAATTTAAATGATAAAGGTCTTTTCATAAGGATAATTAAAGAGAGTGAAAGTAGGGCATTGATATATGTTTATCGTAAGTCAAAGCTAATAAATGACTGGAAGGACGAACGAGTAAAAGTTCTTGCAGATAAGTACGGATACAATGTATCATCAATTGATGAATCTATAGATACTCTGACAGAGAGACTTAAGGACTATGATGAATTTCCTCATGAGATAGGAATATTCCTTGGTTACCCCATAGGAGATGTAATAGGTTTCATAGAAAACAAAGGTAAAAACTGTAAGTGCATAGGTTGCTGGAAGGTTTACTGTGATGAGTGCAAGGCACAGTCCATGTTTAATAGATTTGAAAAATGCAGAGCAGCTTACAGGAAATTATGGTATAGCGGAAAAGCTGTAACTCAATTGGCAGTAGCAGCTTAATATAAATTATATATGAAAGGAAACAATAAAATGAGCAAAGTAGCAGTAGTATATTGGAGTGGAACAGGTAATACAGAGATGATGGCTTTTCAGGTAAAGAAAGGTATTGAAGAAGCAGGCGGAAGCGTAGATGTATTTACAGCAAGCGAATTTAGCGCTGATAAGATGGATGACTTTGATGCTGTTGCTTTCGGTTGTCCTTCAATGGGATCTGAAGTTTTAGAAGAAGGCGAATTTGAGCCTATGTTCTCTGATTGCGAAGGAAAACTAAGTGGTAAGAAACTTGCAATATTTGGTTCATACGATTGGGGTGATGGACAGTGGATGAGAGACTGGGAAGAGCGTTGTAAAGCAGCAGGTGCTAATTTAGTTGCAGAAGGTTTGACTGTTAACTTAACACCTGATGAAGAAGGAGATGCTGCTTGTCAGAATCTAGGAAAGGCATTGGTTTAGCTTCTATATTTTTTAAATAAATCTACATACAATTAAAACCGTTGGAATAGAAAAATTCCAGCGGTTTTTATTTTGAAGAAGTGTCAAAGAGTTGGTTTTTATATGCCTTTGATATATAATATATATATTAAATCTGAAAGAGGTACTGATGGGATATAAGGTTAAAATAAAGAGTTTTGAAGGGCCGTTAGACTTGCTTGTATATTTGATTGAAAGCTCTAAAATGGATATCAATGATATAAAAGTCAGTGAAATAACGCAGCAATACCTAGCATATATCGAGGAGATGAAAAGGTTAGATATAGAGCTTGCCTCAGAGTTTATGGTTCTTGCTGCAACCCTTATAAATATAAAATCGAAACTTCTTCTTCCTAATACAAAGGATGATAGTTTTGATAATGATGAAATAGACACTAGAGAAAAATTAGCTTCAATGTTAATAGAATATAAGAAGTTTAAATCTGCGGCAGAAATTTTTTCTAAAAAGGAAGAAGAAGCATCTCAGATTATTGAAAAGCCAATGGAGGATTTAAGTGAGATAATAAACTCTCCAATAGAAATTCTTTCTCTTAAAGAAGATGAATTTATAAAAGCTTTTGAAAAATTCTTAGTCAGAAAGAAAAAAATAATTGAGATTAAAAAGAATTATGATAATGTTCAGAGAAAGAAAATAACTGCCGAGGAGAGGGTTAACTATATAGCAGATGTAATTCATAAAGCTGGAGATTCGGAGATAGACTTTTTTGATACGGTAAAAGATAAAGGTGATAACTACGATGTGGCATTGTCGTTCACATCTGTTTTAGAGCTTGTGAAGCAAAGGAGTATAGAGGCTAAGCAAGATAGACTATATGGTCAAATAACTCTTAAGAGAGGACAAGCTAATCAGGAGAAACAATAAGCTATGAATAAGAATAAAGTTAAATCAGCCATAGAAACGATACTTTTTGTATGGGGTGATACAATTAGTGCTAAGGAAATAGGTGAAGCACTGAATATGCCATGGAAAGAAGTCTACGATATTCTGATAGAGATGAGCAGAGAATATGAAGAAGCTGAAAGAGGAATATTGATAAGAAGAGTAGATAAAAGTTTTCAACTTGTAAGCAGACAGGAAAACTTTTCATATGTTGAAAAAATGGTGAGACCTACTAAGAATAAGAAACTGAGTCAGTCAGCGTTAGAAGTATTGGCGATTATAGCCTATAAGCAGCCTATTACAAGAGCAGATGTGGATGCTATAAGAGGTGTTAAAAGTGATAAGGTTATAGAGGGTCTATGCAATAAGGGGTTTGTTTTTGAAAAAGGAAGAAGCAACGGTATAGGACGCCCTATCCTTTATGCAACAACAGAAAAATTTTTAAAATATATGAATCTGGAAGACATAAAAAGTTTACCGGATTTAGAAATATTTGGAGACGAGTATGAGTCATTAAGTCAATGGGAAAAGAATCAGCTTTCTTTTGACGAATTATCAGAAGAAGAGGCAATAGAAGAAGGTTTAAGTGAATAGACACAATAGACTAAAGCAGGTTATAGCCTGCTTTTTTTATGCTCTAATAAGATGTTGGTATGAAATCAAATTGTAATTTAACGATTTAAAAAAGTCGAATGAAAAGAAATTTCATTATTATTTTCTTAAATGATTGAAGCAAAGAAAACTTGAAGGTAGAATCCAGTTACACGAGTAGAGGAGAAGATATGAATAATGATAACTTGAAAGATATAGTAAATAATGTACGTGAGAGCTTATCTCAGTTAGATAGTATAAAAGATAAATACAAAACTATAAGTGAAATCATTTTATCTTATGATGAGCTTTTTGAGGAGAGCTTTAACGAGATACATCAAGTGGTGGAAAGAGCTATATTATCGATAGGTGCAGAGACATCTATTCTGACGCCATATTTAGATGATGATAGTATTAACGAGATAATGGTTAATGGTCCAAAAGATATATTTGTTGAAAAGTTTGGAGTAATTGAGAAAGTTGATGGAGAGTTTTTTGATAATAAGGAATTAGAAGATCTTATAAGGAGAATTGGTAGCAGCATCAATAGAGAAATTAACGAGAATTCACCTATTTTGGATGCTAGATTAAAAGATGGTTCAAGAGTAAATGGAATATATAAGAACCTGACAGGTGGAAACTGTGTGCTTACTATTAGAAAATTTAACCAAAAAAGCATAGATATGGATAAGCTTATCGGCCTTGGAACTATAAGTGGTGAAGCTGCTGAGTTTCTAAAAAATAAAATTAATCAAGGTGTCAATATGTTCATATCTGGAGGTACATCTTCAGGAAAAACTACAATGCTTAGTGCCTTGGTTAATTTAGTTGATAAGAGGGAGAGAATAATAACTGTTGAAGATAGCAGGGAATTAAGTTTTTCCAATATGAATAATGTTGTTCAGCTAGAGTGTAGACAAGTCAATAGCTGGTCTGGAGAAGAAATAGGTTTAGATAAACTTATTAAAGCTAGTTTGAGAATGAGACCTGATAGACTTATTGTAGGTGAGATAAGAGACGGAAAAGCGTTGATTAACATGATTAGCGGTCTTAATACAGGCCATAGCGGTTTATCAACAGGTCATGGAAACTCCATTGAAGCCATGATTAAGAGAATGGAAGCTTTTTATATGCAAGAATCTAATTTTCCTATTGAGAGTATCGATGAACAGTTAGCCACAGCAATTAATATTATGATCCACATGTCTAGAGATAAAGAAGGAAATAGATATGTTGAGGAGATTGGACAGCTTTATCTCAATGATGCTGGAAGAATAGGCATAAAGAGCATATTTAGGCGAGAGGGCAATATTTTAGAAAAAATATAAATTTTATATTATAGAGAGGTAGAAGTATTGAACAAAGAGGGTATTTTACAGGAATTATCATCAGGCCAGAGAATGATATATTATATTTTGTCTTATATGACTCTTGTTGCGATAGCTTACTTGTTTTATAAAAGCTTGATAATTTCTTTAATTTTCGGATTCTTATCAATAAAATTAGAGCCTGTATATGAGTCCTATATTATGCAAAGAAGAAAAGAGGAACTGCTATTACAATTTAAAGATTTTCTATATATTATTTCTTCATCTATAAGCGTTTCAAAGTCTATGGAGACAGCTATAAAGGAGAGTAAAGAAGGGCTGAGAATGATGTATGGCGATGGAATTATTGTAAAAGAAGTGGAACGAATGATAATAGCTATTGATGAAAGAAAGTATAGTGGTGAGGAAGCTCTTAAGGATATGGCAAAACGAGCAGATATAGAGGAAATTTGGGATTTTGTTGATACATATTCTATTTGCATAGTAACAGGAGGAAATATTAAAAAAGCAATTCTTAGCACCATAAGTATATTGACGGATAAGATGAATATAAAGAGAGATATAAAGGCACTGATATCTCAAAAACAGTTTGAGGGTAAAGTTGTATCAGCCATGCCTATTGTAATACTCTTGATTTTAAATACTCTTTCGCCTGACTATTTAGAGCCGCTATATACAACACTTGAAGGCAGGATTCTGATGACTATTGCTCTTTGTAGTTTTTTAGGATCTAGTTTGTGGATATTTAAGATACTTAACTGGAAGTAACTATGAGAAAATGTAACTTTAAAAACTTAATAGATTGGTTTGTGGGTAGCACAAATGAGCTAGAAATAAGATTAAAAGCCAGAGGTATAGAAAATATAGATAAAGAGGCAAGAAAGATAAGGAGAGATAATAAAACTCTTCTCATAGCAACAGTTGCCATAGCCATAACATCTATTATTATTGGGCTTAGAGAGTATAGCTTAGTAAAAGAGATGTCCTATCAATTGGAAGAAAATAAAAGTTTCACAAGAGATGAAAAAAAGTCTAGGTTAATAGAATTAGAAGCTTTTGTAAAGAACTCTAATGATAAGAGTATTTCCTCAAAAAAATTAGATGTAAATTTATACTCTAAAAATAAATTTATAGAGGAGTCATCTGCCAAAGTGGAATCTCAAATTACTGAGAGTCAAGATAGTATAGATCAAAGAGAACTGCTAAGTGCTACAAAGAATGCTGAAAAAACTAATGGTGAAAGGATTGAACTACCACAGCATTTAAAAGACGGGCGCAAAATTATATGGAAAATCCGAAAAAACTTAAATTGGATTTGGTTGTTAGTAGCTAGTTTATTAAGTATTCTCGCTATACGAAGCCAAAGATTTTCGAGAATCAGAAAGTTAGAAAAATTATGTAGAGAAGATATAGAAAACAAATTACCTAATTTTGTAAATAAATTAGTGCTTTTATTATCAACTGGGATGATTTTTGATAGAGCTTTTAAGGAAGCTGTTATAAAGCGAAGTCAGTTAGAAAAGTGTGAGAGGGGATATTTCTATTCTGAACTTTATAGAATAATAGAGAATAACGATAAAACGAAAGAAGATATTGTGGAGCAATTATATGAGTTCGCTAAAAGAAGTAAAATGAGAGAACTTGTAAGAATAGTAAATATCGTATGGGATAATATGAGCAAAGGGGACATATTAACCGATAAGCTACAGTTAGAAAGTGAATTGCTATGGTTTTCACAAAAGAAAAATATGGAGGAGAGAGGTCGTCTTTCTGAAGGTAAGCTGATCATGCCACTGCTGATTATGCTTCTAATCTTGGTGTTTATAACAGTAGCGCCAGCTATGCTGGATATTTAATGGAGGATTATGATGATAAAAGAAAAAATAAATAAATTAAGAAAATGTATTTTTAATAAAATTATATCTAGAGTTAATGATGATAAGGACTGTATATTTAAAGAAGAAGGGATGGAAATGATACAAGTAGCAATTTTAATTGCTATAGCTATTATTTTAGGACTTATTTTTAAAACAGAAATAACTAGCTTTGTAAATAAAACTTTTGAGAGTCTAAATAGTGGCTTTTAGAGAGATGCTAAATAAAATTAAGATTTTTGAAGAGAGAGGAAGCTATATTATTTCAGCTACTATGATTCTTCCTATTTTTATATTTATAGTCATAGGACTCATACTGGTGGCCGTACATTTTTCAAGTGTAACCTTTGATGAAATAAATGCAAATGAGTTTCTAATATATAAAGAAGGGTCTATGAGGAATACCAGAAACATGACTTATGAGAAGAGGAAATTTGATTGTTATAAAAGCTCTTCATTAATCGCTCCATATTTGAGCATAAATTTAAATACAAAAAGGAATTTTATAGGAGTAAATACAGAACTTTCAAGTAATATCGTCATTAGGCGATATTCAGTAAAAGAGAAGAAAATATTGATGTTTAAAGGGATAATAGATGAGGCTACTGAGTGAAAAAGGCAGTATAACTATATTTAGCATTCTCATTTTATCTGTTGTTATAACCAGTATACTGGCACTAACATTGCTTGTTCAAAAAAAGGTCAATAAGGGTATTTGCCAAGATAGCGCAGTAATATCGTCTAGAGCTTTACTCTCGGAATACAATAAGTATATTTTAGATGAATATGGTCTGTTGGTGCTAAATAAAGATAACAGATATCTAAGCGAGGCGATGGAGTTTTATATGATAGAAAATACAAGTAATAGGTGGAATATTAATGCTAATGTAAATAAGGGAAACTATATAGCATCAAATGTAGATAACATGGAAAAAGAGATTGTGGACTATCAGAAAGTCGCAGCAATTAAGAATATTGTGGCAGATAAAGGAGATATAAGCCCTCCAAGAGATAGATACAGAATACTCAAAAATAGTTTTATTGTAGATAATTTACCGTCAGAGGGTGAAAATAGCAGTTTTGCAGGTTTAAAAGAGCTTGCTGACTTCATTAGTAATATAGATGAAGCTTTTGATAGAACTCTAAATAAAGTGCTAATCGATGACTATATACTGTCAAAATGCAATAACAATTTGCGTGATAATAGTAAGACATTCTTTAGAAATGAAGTGGAGTATATATTAGCAGGAAGTAAAGATGATGAGAAAAATTATAAAAGGTTTAGACGGAAATTAAAATTCCTAAGAAATATTATCAATATTGCTATTATAGAGTCAACTCCCTCTATGAAAGCTAAAGTGACTGCAGCAGCAGGGTTAACTGGACCTTTTGCAGGATTTTCGTATTTAGGTTTATTGGAGGCCTGGGCACTGGCGGAATCTGAAAATGATGTTGAAATATTGGAACATGGAGGGAAAATACCCATAAAGAAAGATGAAAAAACTTGGGCGATAGATCTGGACAGTATATCTAATATAAGTGATGGATATATAGATAATAAAGCAACGACAGGTATGGACTATGAAGATTATTTGAGGGCATTTTTATTTTTCACTTCCAAAGAAAAGAAGATTAATAGATTGATGGATATCATACAGATAAATACGCGAGGGAATAATGATAGACAGTTTTCCTTTTCAGGAAGCAGTTTCGGTATAGAGTTTAATATAGAAGTTGAAGGACAGCTATATGAATGGCAAGAAAAGTATTAAAAGAAAACTGAAAATGGAGAAAGGAAGTTATGTTGTAGAATCTGCAATTATTATTCCTATATTTATCGTTGCAGCATTGTCGATCATTATATTTATAAGAGCATATGAAACTAACTGGAAGGTTAACAATATTTTAAAAGATGAAGTAGGTTTATCAGCAGCTAGAGCGTCTGTATTAGAAACAGATATATTTTTAAGAGGGAGAATAGATAAAAGGATAAATGAAATTGGCAATATAAATGTAAATGATGTAAATATAAGTTACAGCTTGAAATATAAAGATTTTGATAATTTAGTGCGAGTAGCTTTAGATTACTCTTTGAATATAAAAGTACCTATATTTGCCATAGGTGATTATAATAAGACAGCACAAGCTTTAGGTCGAAAATTTGTAGGAGATATTAAGTCAAAAGAAACCGTTACATTTGATGATATGGAGAGAGATGATGATAGTCATATTGTTTATGTATTTCCAAGAGATGGAGAGAGATTTCACAGATTAAACTGTAGAGTAGTTGCGCCAAAAGCAGAAAAAGTCTTATTAAGTGATGATATAAGAGCTTCTTATACAGCATGTGAAGTATGTTGCAAAAAGAAAATTGATAATGGAGATACTGTTATAGTATTTAATGGTTACGGAAAGAGATTTCATTTATCACAATGCAGTTTTATAAAGAAACAAATAGAGAAGATCCAAAGAAAAACAGCAGAAGAAAAAGGATATAGTCCGTGTAAAATATGTCATCCATAGATAAGGAGGAAAATATATGAGGCTAAGAGAAAGAGGATACGAGTTAGAATTAAATGGAGATAAGATAAAGCTTTTAGAAGAGAGAATCTTGGAATCAGGAATCTGCAGCTTTTCAGTTCCTATGTGGTTTTCTAGAAATGGAGATAAAGTGAAGGCAACCTACGAGTGTAGCGGATATATTTCTTTGAGAGAATTGAACTTTAAAGGGCCTAGAGAAACCTTTGAAATTATTGAGAAAACCCTTTTGACCTTGAATAGAAGCATAGAGTTTTATATTCCACCAGAAAATGTCACAATAAATTTAGATACTGTATTTTTCAATAAAGTAAATAGAAGAATAAAGATAGCCTATATTCCCGATGATAATAAAAACCTACATGAGAAGATTGAAAAATTTTTAGATGATATTTCTAAGGTTTCTTCTGAAGATACTAAAATCTACCTTGATGTGGTGAGGAAAGATATTCCAAAAGAGATAACAAGTTTGAAAGATATAGCTATATTCATAGGGCAGCAGAGAAAGAAAATAAATAGCTGTCAAGGAAGATTGAGAAATTTTGATAGTAGCAACCATCAGTAGATAAGAAATATGTTAATACTCATGCAAAAATAGAGAAAAGACCATTAGTTTTTCACTAATGGTCTTTTATTGATATACCTTTAATATAAAGGGTAAATGATATATAATAGATATAACATTTAGGAGGCATATAGTTATGAATTTATTAAGAGAAGTTAAAAAGATTGGAATAACAGTTGGAGTTATCCTTATTGCTATTGGGATATTACTTGCTTTTAGACCTGTTCAGGTTCAACTTTTGTTAAATACCCTAGCAGGAGTTTTGTTCTTAGTTCTGGGAATAAGTGGTCTAATGAGAGCGTGGAGTCTAAGAAGCAAAGGCTTATCAAGAGCAAATGGACTGATTATGATATCGTTAATATCGGCTATATTTGGAGCCTTAGTTCTTTTAAATCCAGATATAACTTTATTTATGGTAGGTATGTTTGTAGCAATAATTGCTATAGCTACAGGATTTGAAAATATTGTAACGGGCTTAAGTATTAGAAAGAAGAATGAAAATGGTGCAGGGCTTATTATGTTTGGCATAGTCCATCTTATTTTCGGTCTATTCATGGCTTGGAATACTTTTGAAACACTTCTTCTAGTTGTTATGATTATAGGTGTATATATGATCGTTTACGGAGTGAGCCTTATTGCATCAATAAATATGAAGATTCCTAAGCAAGTTAGACTTGAGAAAGTTGTTAAAGACACAGAACGATTCGATTACGATTATGATGTTTCAGATTATGAATCAACAGATGAAGATATAAAATAGGAGATACTTGATGATTTCATTATCAACAAGAATGAGACCACAGACAATAGAAGACTTCATAGGGCAGGGACACTTTTTATACAAAGGGTCTCTTCTTTATAATGCTATTTTAAATAAAACCTTCGATAATGGTATTTTCTTTGGCCCTCCTGGAACGGGAAAGACAACTTTAGCTAGGTTGATCGCAAGGTCTATGGATAGTGAATTTGTTGAAATAAACGCATCTACAACTGGAACAAAGGAGCTAAAGGATATTATTAAACAAGCAGAGGATAGATTGTTAGGATTTGAAAGAAGAGCTACTTATGTTTATGTGGATGAAGTTCATAGGTGGAACAAGTTGCAACAGGACTCCCTTTTGAAGGCTTTAGAAGATGGATGTATCAAGTTTATTGGGAGCACTACTGAAAACCCTTATTTTTCTATTAACAATGCCATTTTGAGCAGAGTCAGAAATATATATGAGTTTAAGATTCATAGCAGAGAAGATGTTATGAAGATGATTGATAGAGCTTTATCAGATAAAGAAGTTGGCCTTGGAAACTTGGATATTATATGGGAAGATGATGCGAAGGAAGCTCTTATAGAAATGTCTGGAGGCGATGGCAGAATAGCTTTAGATAGCTTAGAGTATATATCTCAAAATGGGAGAAATGATAAGAGAATAAGTATAAAGCTAGTTGAAGAAGCTTTGCAGAGGAGAGTTTCTTCTTTTCATAAATCTGAAGATAAATATAACCTTTTATCAGCTCTTCAAAAGTCTATCAGAGGCTCTGATCCAGATGCAGCTATATATTATTTAGCAAGGCTAGTTACTGGAGGGGAAGACCTTATGACTATCGGTCGAAGACTGCTTGTAATTGCTAGTGAAGATGTGGGAATGGCATATCCTCAAGCTATATCAATAGTTAACTCCTGTGTGGAAGGAGCTTTAAAAGTAGGATTTCCTGAGGCTGAGATTATTCTTGCTCAAGCTGTTGTGTTACTCGCTAGCAGCCCTAAGTCTAACGCTTCATATGCAGCTTTATTGAATGCAAAAAAATCTATAAGAAATCACGGAGCTTTTGCACCACCTATGCACTTGAGAGATGCTCATTATAAAGGTGCAGAAAAAAGGGGGATAAAAGGATATATTTATCCTCATGATTTTGGAGGATATGTGGAGCAACAGTATTTACCGGACGAGCTTTTTATTAAAGAGGAAAGATTTTACGAGCCGACAAACAATGGAAGCGAAAGCTCATTTGAAAAATATTTAAATAGCTTAAAAGGGATAGGAAAGGACAGAGATAATGGAGATAACTAGAGCCCAGCATAGCGGATTTTGCTTCGGGGTAAAGCAGGCGATTGATAAAGCAGAGAAAGCTGCAGAGGAGAATAATAAAACTATTTTTAGTTATGGTCCGTTGATACACAATAAGCTTGTAACTGATGATCTGGAAAATCGTGGCATAGAAATAGTTGATAATTTTGATAAGCTGCAAGCAGGCGATAAGTTAATAATAAGATCTCATGGCGTTGGTAAGATTGTTTATGATAAAGCAGAAGAAAAATCTATAGAAATTATCGATGGAACATGCCCGTATGTGAGCAAGATACATAAGCTTGTGAAAGAAGCCTACGAAGACAATAAAAAAATTGTAATAGTAGGGGATGAGAAACACCCAGAGGTTCAAGGTATAAACGGATGGTGCAACAACAGCGCTATTATCTTGAAAGAGAAACAAATAATTGAGGAAGACGATCTTTTTGTTGTTGGTCAGACAACTATTAAAAAAGAGACTTTTGACGATGTTATTTCAGGACTGAAAGGCAAAGATATAGTAATAAAGAATACCATATGCGATGCAACTAAGAAAAGGCAAGATAGTTGTAAGGAACTTTCTGAAAAAGTGGATGCTATGGTCGTAATAGGTGATCAAGCTAGCTCTAATAGTAAAAAACTTTACGAAATAGCTAATAAATATTGTAAAAAAGCCTATTTTATACAGGATATTTTCAATTTACCATTGAAAGAGTTAGAAAAATATAATAAAATAGGAATAGCGGCAGGTGCATCGACGCCTGAAAACGCAATTAAGGAGGTTATTACAACTATGAGTGATATGATCACTAAAGAAGAATCCATGCTTGATTACATGGAAGAGATTGAGAAATCTTTAAGACTGCCAAGAAATGGCGAATTAGTTACTGGTAAAGTGCATCAGGTTACAGACAAAGAAGTCATCGTTAATCTAGGTTGCAAAAAGGATGGAATGATTCCATTATCAGAAATTACTTTAGAAGCAGATCAGAAATTAACTGACCTATTTTCAGTAGGTGACGAGATTACTGCTAAAGTTCTAAAGACAGACGATGGTGATGGAACAATCTTATTGTCTAAAAAGAAATTAGAAGTTAGTGAACATTGGGACGAACTTGCTAAGGCTTTAGAAGAAAAGACGATTGTGGACGTTACTGTAGTTAGACCTGTAAACGGTGGTGTTATAGCTAGCTACAAAGAAGTTCAAGGATTTATCCCTCTTTCACAGCTATTAGATAGATTTGTAGAAGACGCTAGCCAGTTTGTAGGAAACGTTCTTCCAGTAAAAATTACTAAGGTTGACCCAAGAAAGGGAAAAGCTATTTTCTCTCACAAGGCTAAGCTAATGGAAGAAAAACAGCAGGCTCTAGAAGAAATTTGGGGCAGCATCAACGTTGGAGATATCGTTGAAGGTAAAGTAATGAGATTTACTGATTACGGTGCGTTCGTAGATATCGGTGGCCTAGACGGTCTACTACATATTTCTGAAATTTCATGGGGTAAACTAAGACACCCACAGGAAGTTCTAGAAATTGGACAGACTATTAATGTTCAGATTCTTTCAATGAATCAGGAAAAGGGCAAAATTTCTCTTGGCTTAAAGCAGACAATGCCAGAGCCATGGTCAGTAATTGACGAAAAGTACCAGGTTGGACAGGTATTTGGTGGAAAAGTTGTTCAGATTAAAGAGTATGGTTGCTTTGTTGAGCTAGAACCAGGTTTAGATGGTCTTGTTCATATTTCAGAAGTAAATCATGACAGAGTGGCAAATATTGCTGATGTTCTAAGCATCGGTGAAGAAGTTCAGGCTCAGATTCTTGAAATCGATAAAGAGAGAAAGAGAATCAGCTTAAGCATCAAAGCTACTATGCAGGCTCCTGAAAAGGTTGAAGAAGTAGCTGAAGAAGTAAGCGAAGAAGAATAATGAATAGAAAAACAGCTCATACTTGAGCTGTTTTTTATTGTATAAATAAAACATTGTGCATACAATAGAATAAAATTGTAGAATTAGTATGTACATTATGCTAGAAAAAAGTGTTAAAATATTAGGGTGTAGTTGTATCTATAAAATACATTTAAAGTCTAGTTATGAAAGGAAAATAATGGGAGAATTAACGTCCTATATCATAAGCGATAATAAAAAGATATATACAAGAATGCTAATTCCAGAAAGCGATAAGCTCGTTCCTCTTGTTATTTTTAGCCATGGCCTTGGCGCCAATCACCAGCAAGAGCAGACGATGCAGGAGGAACTTTGTAAAAACGGTGTGGCAGTTTTAAGCTTTGATTTTGCTGGAGGTTCAGGCTTTGTAGAAGGAAAAAGTGAAGGCAGCAATAAAGAGATGTCAGTCATTACAGAAATGCAAAACCTTAGAGATATTATTAAGTATGCATTCACCTTTGATATGATAGATAGAAAACGTCTCTATCTTATTGGTGCCAGTCAAGGCGGTATCGTATCTATGCTTGTAGCAAGGGAGATGAAATCTCTTGTTTCAGGAATATATCTTTTGTATCCCGCACTACCTCTTTTTGAAGATGGAAAACAAAGATATGCTCAGAGAGAAAAAATTGCTGAAGAAACAAATCTTCATGGAATAATGGTAGGTAAAAAATATTTTTGGGATATACACGACATGGAAATATATGACCTTATAAAAGATTTAGAAATAAAAACACATATTTTCCATGGTACAAAGGACAAGCTAGTTCCAATGTCGTATGTAGAAGAAGCCATAGATACGCTTCCTCATGGAAATATGACGATTGTAGAAGATGGTGGACATGGCTTTGACAAACATATGCAGCTTGGGATAGCAGATCATATCTTAAAAGATATTCATAAAATTTAAGGAGAGAAACATTGAGAGTAAATATAGGACCTAAACCGTATATAACACCTATGCCGGTTTTAGTGGTTTCATCTTATGATAAAGCAGAGCAGCCTTGTGCAATGCTTGTAGCATGGGGAGCTGTTAGCGGAATGAAAGAAATAACTCTGTTTATAGACCCGAGAAGATACACATTGAAGGGCATACTGGATAAAAAATCTTTTGTAATTAGCGTGGCAGATGAGAAGAATTATTTAGCTTGTGACTACCTTGGCATAGAGAGTGGAAATGATATTTCAGATAAGTTTTTTAAATCCGGATTTAGAGCTATCAAATCTGAATTTGTTGACGCACCTATAATAAAGGAACTGCCCTTTGCAGTAGAATGCAGACTTAAAAGCTATGATGAAGAGAGCTGGAGCCTAGTTGGAGAGATTATTAATATAAGTATAGACGAAGATATTCTAGATGAGAAGGGTAAGGTATCTTATGATAAATTTAGACCTATAGCCTTTGACTGGATGAATTTGATGTACATGTCTATGGGCGATAAAGTAGGTAATGCCTTTAAAGATGGGAAAAAACTTAAATAATTAAAAAAGAACCTAAGTGCATAATTATTGCATTTAGGTTCTTTTTGTTTTAGATTTATTGATTTTCCTTTATATGAACCATAGAGTCATCCAGTATACATTTTATATGATCATCATCAAGGCTGTAATAAATAAGTTTACCATCTCGTCTACCTTTGATAAGTTTGGCGTTTCTTAGAGCCTTTAGCTGATGAGAAATAGCTGATTGGGACATATTGAGTAGGTATGAAAGATCGCTAACACAAAGCTCGCTAGATAAAAGACTCATAAGAATTTGTAATCTAGTGCTATCACCCATAACCTTAAAAAAATCAGCTAAATCAGCTATATCATTAATATTTGGCATCGTTTTAAAAGCTTTATCAATAAGATCCTTGTTTACTGGGATAATATCTGTATTGAATTTATCTGTCATATTATACTCCTTTATACTATCTAAGAATAATTATACTGAAAAATACACCTGCAAGCAAGATAAATAGTTTGTATGAAAAGGGAGTTAAAGTTTGAATTTTAATTTTAAAAGAAAATTATTAAAAAAAATAAATTTATATGTTGACAATAAAGAGAAAAGGGATATAATATAGATATATGAATAGTTGTTCAAATGATAAAATATTAAAGTGAAGCTTTGGAAGATAGGTTAAACAGGAGGATAAAATGAAAAAGACAATAAAGATGGCAGACTTAGATTGTGCAAACTGTGCAGCAAAAATGGAAGAGGCTATCAAAAAGATAGATGGAGTTAACGATGCAAAACTAAGTTTTCTTACTGAAAAGTTAAAGCTTGATGCAGTTGATGAAAAATTCGAAGATATATTAGATGAAATAGAAGTTGTGATAAGAAAGATAGAAAAAGATGCGAAAATTATAAGAGGATAAATATATGCATCTTTGATGAAATGTGAAGAGGAATATTTGTATGAATAAGAAAATGAAGCAAAATTTGATAAAGATATTAATATCCTTGATTATGTTCGTTTTAGCCATAGTACTTAAAGAGAATACTTACATCTATTATGTATTAAGCTTTTCATCTTACTTAGTGGTTGGATGGGATGTTATATTTTCATCAGCCAAGAAAACTTTAAATGGAAGGCTATTTGATGAAGATTTTCTCATGACTATTGCAACATTTGGAGCTTTTTATATAGGAGAACTTACTGAAGGTGTTATGGTAATGCTGCTTTTTCAAATAGGAGAGTTATTCCAATCATATGCTGTAGGTAAGTCTAGGCAGTCCATAACAGAGCTTATGAACATAAGACCTGATTATGCTAATCTTATGGTAGATGGAAATGAAGAGAAGGTAGATCCTGATGATGTAGAAGTAGGAAGTACAATACTTATTAAGCCAGGTGAGAAAGTTCCTATAGACGGCATTATTATAAAAGGAAGCAGTTACGTTGATACATCTGCAATCACTGGGGAGTCCGTTCCTAGAAGCTTGGAGATAGGTGATGAAATTTTAAGTGGGTTCATCAATCAGAGCGGTCTTATTGAGGTTAGAACAACAAAAGAGTTTGATGAAAGCACAGCTTCTAAAATATTGGAGTTAGTTGAGAATGCTAGTAGCAGCAAGGCAAAAACTGAAAACTTTATAACGAAATTTGCCAGATACTATACACCTGCAGTAGTTATAGGTGCAGTATTATTAGCTTTTCTTCCGACAATTTTAGGAAGCGATTTAGGCTTAAATATGTGGATTAAAAGAGCTTGCAGTCTTCTTGTAATATCATGCCCATGTGCTTTGGTAATATCTGTTCCTTTAAGCTTCTTTGGAGGAATAGGAGGAGCAGCTAGAGAGGGCATTCTAATTAAGGGTAGTAACTATATCGAGTCCATATCTGACATAGGAACTGTAGTTGTAGATAAGACTGGAACTATTACAAAGGGTATTTTTACAGTTACTCAGGTTAATAATTTCGGAGAGTCTGATGTTTTAGAACTAGCAGCTTACGGAGAATCTAATTCAAGTCATCCTATAGGAAGATCAATAGTCGCTTATTATGGAAGACCGATAGACAAGAATCTTTTAGGAGAAGTAAAAGAGTTTGCTGGAATGGGTCTGGAAGTGGATATTAGAGAAGTTTCTACATTGATAGGTAACGAAAGACTGATGACAAGCAGAGGGATTGATACACCTAAAGTTGATTCCATTGGAAGCTTGGTGTTTGTAGCTCAACACAATGAGATATTGGGATACCTTCAGGTGTCTGATGAGATAAAAGAAGAGAGTTATACATTCGTTAATAAGCTTAAGATGCAAGGTGTTAAAGATACGATTATGCTTACTGGTGATAGAAAAGAAATCGCCAATAAGATTGGTGCTAAAGTAGCTATTGACAATGTTAGATATGAGCTTCTTCCACAGGATAAAGTTAGTGAAATAGAAAAAATTATCTCAGATAAGAATGATGATAAGAAAGTAGCTTTTGTAGGAGATGGTATCAATGATGCGCCTGTGCTTGCTAGGGCAGATATAGGTATTGCAATGGGCGCTATAGGCAGTGATGCGGCTATTGAAGCAGCTGATATCGTAATAATGGATGATGATATAAGCAAGATTGCTAAGGCTATTAAAATAAGTAGAAGAACTATGGCTATAGTGTGGCAAAATATAATATTTGCTTTAGGTATTAAGATAGTATTCTTAGGCTTGGGAGCTTTTGGTAAGGCTGAGCTCTTTGAAGCTGTATTTGCGGACGTAGGAGTGGCATTTATAGCTATACTAAATGCTATGAGAGCTCTAAAACGAGTAAAATAACATCTTCCAACAGAGTGTGTATAATGTAAAAGAGGAGACCGAATTGAAGGTCTCCTCTTTTACATTATATTCTTTGGAAAAATAAAATAGACCCGCTTTTAGCGGATCTATTGTTGGGTTTTTATTTATTTGTATAGAGGGAATTTCTCGCAAAGCTCTATAACTTTATTTTTTACTTCTTCAAGCTTAGACTCTCCACCTTTTACTACTTCAGTTACAAGATCTGCAATATAGATTGCCTCTTCTTCCTTCATTCCTCTTGTTGTAATTGATGGAGTACCAATTCTAACTCCACTTGTAAGCATTGGGCTCAGTGTCTCATTAGGAATAGTATTCTTATTTAAAGTTATATTAGCTCTATCTAGAAGATCTTGAACTTCTTTTCCGTTTACATCAAAATTTGTAACATCAACAAGCATTAGATGATTATCAGTTCCGCCGGAAATAACAGTGAAGCCATTTTCTATAAATCTATCTGACATTGCTTTTGCGTTCTTAATAACCTGCTTCTGATACTCTTTAAACTCTGGAGAAAGAGCTTCTTTGAAACATATTGCTTTAGCAGCGATTATATGCATAAGAGGACCACCTTGCATTCCTGGGAATACAGCGCTGTTTATTTTCTTAGCATGTTCTTCTTTACAAAGAATAATTCCGCCTCTAGGACCTCTTAAAGTCTTATGTGTTGTGCTTGTAACAATATCTGCGTAAGGGACTGGACTTGGATGAAGACCAGCAGCTACAAGACCAGCGATATGAGCCATATCAACAAACATAATTGCTCCAACTTCATCACAAATTTCTCTAATCTTAGCAAAGTCAATTGTTCTAGGGTAAGCACTCGCACCGGATATAATCATCTTTGGCTGAACTTCTAAAGCTTTCTTTCTAATATCTTCATAGTCAAGCATCTCTGTTTCAGGATTTAGTCCATAGAAGTGAGATTCATAAACTTTTCCTGAAGAATTTACTTTAGCTCCATGCGTTAGATGACCACCATGAGATAAGTCTAGTCCAAGTATTTTATCTCCAGGCTGAAGGAAGGCTAAAAATACAGCAGCATTTGCACTTGCACCAGAGTGGGGCTGCACATTTGCATGATCAGCTCCGAAAAGTTCTTTAGCTCTTTCGATTGCAAGTGTTTCTATACCATCTACAAATTGACAGCCGCCATAATATCTCTTTCCAGGGTATCCTTCCGCATATTTATTTGTACTGTGACTTCCCATTGCCTCCATAACTGCTGGAGAAACCATATTTTCACTAGCGATTAACTCTAGATGATGCTCCTGTCTGTTCATTTCATCTTCCATAAAACCTGCAACTTCAGGATCTACAGCTCTTATTAAATTAAAATCTACCATTTTTCTCTCCTTTTCTTTTATATATTTATATAAGCTTTATCAAAGGTGATAATAGCCTTATAGTTTGGATTTATTTTCTTTAATTCATTATTAAAGTATTTCACTATTTCCTCGTCACTGTGTGTACATTCAGGATTTCTAACTATATCGAAGATAATATTAACTCGAGTAGAGCCTTTTATACACCTTAAGTCATGTATATGAGAAAGTCCTGGAAAATGATTAACACAAGCTTCTAGAGCTGGTTTTACCTCTTTGATAATAGGATCATTCAGCCTTACAGGATCCATATGAGCCACAATATGAATATTTAAATCTTTTGACATCTGATGCTCTATATGATCCACAAGTTCATGACTTTCCATAATATCCTTATCTGCATCAACTTCTATATGAATTGAAGCAAAGACTTTACCAACACCATAGTTATGAACGATTAAATCATGTATACCAATTATACCCTTATGTGATAAGACTAACTCTTCTATATCCTTGATTATTTCATCACTAGGCATTTCTCCTATAAGTGGACTAGACATTTCTATAGTTAGGCTTATGCCAGAGTAAATGATAAATGCTGATACAAGCAAGCCTATATATCCGTCTAGAGACACTCCATAAAAGTAAAAAATACCAGAACTAACCAAAACTGAGAAAGTAGAAATAATATCATTTCTGCTGTCGATAGCTGTGGCAATCAGTGTTTTAGAATCAATTTTTTTCCCAATTGATAAGTTGATTATGCTTTGAAAAAATTTTACTAACATTGATACTATCAAAATAATGATAGTGAATATGGAAATACTCATAGGCTCTTTATCAAATAATCTATCAAAAGATGATTTTGCTAAATTGAAGCCGACAAATATTATGAAGATGGATATTATAAGCCCTGTTATGTATTCTATTCTGCCATGACCATAAGGATGTTTTTCGTCTGAAGGTTTTGAAGACAATCTGAATCCTAGAAGCGTAATAATTGAAGATGATGCATCTGCAAGATTATTTACCCCATCAGCAATAATAGATATGCTGTTTGAAATAATACCTACAACCAGCTTTGCAGCAGTAAGAGCTAAGTTTAAAAGTATGCCTATATAGCTTGCAAATTTTCCATATGATAATCGTACTGATGGATCCGATGTATTTTCAAAGTCCTTAATAAAAATTTTATAAAAGAAATTCCCCATTAAATACCTACATTTTTAATTTGTTATATCAATCTGTCTGTATATTTTACACCATTTTACATATCAATTCAAAGGATTTACAAGAACTTAGATCACTATAAGCAAAATGACTGACTTTTTAGATATGCTTTGATAAACTAAAGGCTCAGTGATATAATCTAGTAGGAGGAAATTATGAAAAATATAAAATTATATGCTATAGGAGATAGTTTGACAGCAGGTTTTCCATTCGATGAAGATTATAGCTTTCCGAGTATTATAAGGGATAATTTGGGATGGAAAGTTTCAAACCACGGTGTTAACGGTCAAAGTAGCGAAGAAATTCTTTATAGAATAAGACATCAGAATATTTTTGATGAAGAAAATCATGAAGAGAACATAAGGATAGCAACTATTTTATGTGGATCTAACGACTTTATTTTCGAAGGGGAGATAGAGGCAAAAAGTGTTATGCATACTTTGCAGATCGCTACTTTATGTAGAGAGAAAAATGTAAAACCTTTGATTATAAGCCCAATGCTTTGCAATGCAGAGCAAGCTAAGGAAAGTTGGATAGATAGTGAATATATAGATTATAATAAAGTCAATGACTCTATTAAAAGATTTGATAATATGCTTAGAGAGGCTTGCGAAGAAGAGCGTTTTCAATTTGATTTTTTAAGCCTGGATGGCAGATACTCCTCTTACGGAAAGTTTGTTGACGGACTTCATCCAGATAAAGAAGGATATAAATTAATGGCGAAGGTCATTGAAGATAGACTTTTGACTATGATAGAGGAAATTTAGGAGAAAATTTTGAAAGAAGAAAATAATAATTTTATATCTAGGCTAGGGGATATTATAGATAGAGTAGAAAGAAATGATTACGAAATTGCGACAGACTTTCTAGATATGACACAGAGAAGTATTGCTGAAAAAATATTAAATACAAATAAAAATATTTCTTATGAAATTTGGGGAGGATATGAGAATGCTGAGAGAGTTCTGGCTTTCATAAGGCCCAGGTTTATGAAAAATAGCACTTTTGAAGAGTTAGCAGTCCTGAGAGTCAAAAAATCACTTAAAGGAAGAGAACTTGGACATAGAGATTACTTAGGCAGTATT
>CAMCQA010000003.1 GCA_945876935.1 uncultured Clostridia bacterium
TTCCATCTACCGTAGAAAAATCATAGACATCAATAACTGACTTCGTTGCTATTTGAGCAGTATCCTGACTTAGTTTCATCGCTTCAAGTATATCCCCATAAAAAAACAGGGGCTAACATTTCAGCTCCACAACACAGTGGCGAGACCGTGTGAGACTCTGACTCACTTCCCTGGACCCAAACAGTTGAATTGTAGAATAATTATAACATTTTCGTCATATTTTTTCAATAATTGAACAAAAAAAGAAACAAGGGTTAGTGGTCTTAAACTAAGCAATTCCACTACTTTTCCCTCGTTTCTAAAAATTTATTCTTAAAATAAATGTATCTAGTTATTTTACAATTTTATAGTACGCTCTCGAAGTTATAAAATATATAAGAGAATATATCAATGTAAAGACTGTGAAAGTTATTAAAGTAAACTTAACTTGTATAAATGTATCAGTAAAGCCCATTATGCTCATAATTCTCTCCGTCATTGGAAAGGAGAATGCTAAATGAACACCTGCAACAACGAGTGGCATAAAGAAGGTCATAAGAACCTGCCTCAACACAGCTTTTTGGATGTATTTGTCGCTCATACCAACTTTCTTCATTATTAGAAAACTTTCCTTATCTTCAAAACCTTCACTAACTTGTTTGTAGTATATTATTATCACAGCACCTGCTATGAACACGCTACCGAGAAACATGGATAGAAACAATACTATTCCTGAACCTTCTTTCACAGCCTCTATGCTATTTAGTCTGTTGGAATGGCTGATCATGAAGGAGTCAAAAAAACTTTCACTGTCTCCAGATGGCTTACTGGTTTCACGTAATACAGAGTTCATAATTTCATCATATCTATCGTTATATTTTTCCGGATCCTTAAAGTCATAGCCTAAAATATACTGAAAAGAAAATCTGCCTCTATCATCTTCAGACTTTGATTGTATATCCTCCATGCGAAGAGAATTAAAACTTTCATCGCTTATAACTAATACTTTCCAGTCAGGTACAACAAACGAAGTCCAACCTAATACTCCAAGACGTTTTGTGCTTTTATCTGCCTTGAGAGTATCTATAACTTTATACTCTTTATTAAAGAAGTCTACCTCCTGAACCTTTGAGTTATTACCTTTATTTATAACTAGCGCCTCATTTCCCCTAAGGTCAATCTTGTTATCTTTAATAACTTCGTTGTATTTTGATTCAGGTATACCTATTAAAGCAAGGTACGCTTCTCTCTTTTTGTCGAATTTTTTCTCGATAAAACTTCCTGCATCGTACTCTTTATGATAATCAATTCCATTTTTACCTAAGTTATTTTTAACTATTTCTTTTACTTCATTAAAATCAATATCTTTCACTTCGTTTGGTTCTTCACTTTCTCCTTTATCCTCCATTGTAAATTGAATATTCCAATCATAAGGTGAAAGTGTTCTCACAGTATCATCTATATTTTGTATTAAAGTAAGAGTATTAGAAACCATAACTAAGACCATAGTAGAAAGTATGCATATGCTGGCTAGACCTGCAGCATTTCTCTTCATTCTATACATCATGCCAGAAATACTTATAAAGTTCATTGGTTTATAGTATATCCTTTTACTTCTTTTAAGAAGTTTTAAGATTGTAATTGATACGCCTATAAAGCTTAAGTAGGTTCCTATAATTACTAGAAGAATAGCCGCTAAAAAGTATTGCAGCACATATTCAGGTGCTTTTTCTGAAAGTGAAATATAGTAGCCTGCACCTATTAAAATTACACCTAAAACAGAAATAATATGTCTTGATTTTGGTTCCTTCTCTGCAAATTTATTGCTGTTCATAAGCTCAATAGGATTTGCTATATAAACTCTACCTATAGATATGATTATATTGAGCACAAATATTGGAATAAATATTGCCATTGCATAAAACATAGAGTAGGTGGATATATAAAAATCTATAGACACATCTACCGATAGAAGGTTAACTAGGAGAAGTCCCATCAACTTGTCAAAAACTATACCTACAGCAAACCCAACTATAGTAGCCAAGAAGGATACTATAAGGCTCTCTACTACAACTAACAGAGAAATATACTTCTTATTCATCCCAAGGATATTGTAAAGGCCAAACTCCCTCTTTCTCCTCTTTATTATAATGCTATTAGTATATATTGCGAAAATAACTCCAAATACTGCAATTACAACTGTTCCAAGGTTCATAACTCTATTTATCGAAGACCCGAACTCTGTATCTACAACACTAGGGTGCCTTCCCATAGTCATCATCATATAGATCATAGCTATGATAAAGCCGTTACTCAATATGTACGGCAGGAACAGGCTTTTATTCTTTTTTATATTATCTACTGAGAATTTTAAAAGGAACTTAATTCTATTCATTAACTTCACCACCTGTTGTTATCATTGAAAGAACATCGCTGATTCTCTGATTCATTTCAGCATTTGTACTGTTTCCTCTATAAATCTGATGAAACAGCTTTCCATCCTTTATAAAAATAACTCTATTGGCTCTGCTTGCAGCCTTGGCAGAGTGAGTAACCATAAGAATAGTCTGACCTTGATTATTTACATCATCAAAAAGATCTAACAAATTTTCTGCTGATTTTGAATCAAGAGCTCCAGTAGGCTCATCTGCAAATATTATCTTAGGTTCTGTTATCAAAGCTCTAGCTACTGCCACCCTCTGCTTCTGCCCTCCTGATATTTCATAGGCCTGCTTATCCAAAAGGCTAGTTATACCTAGCTTTTCTGAAAGTTGGGAAAGTTTTTTATCCATTACCTTATAGTCTAAGCTAGATAAAACTAAAGGAAGCAAAATATTATCTCTAACTGAAAAGTTATTTAATAGATTGCAATCCTGAAAAACAAAGCCTATATTTTCTCTTCTAAATTCAGACATATAACTATCCTTGATTTTAGATAGTTCTTTTCCATCTAATATAACATCTCCATTTGTAACCTTATCTAATGAAGAAATAACATTTAGAAGAGTTGTTTTTCCTGAGCCTGACTCTCCCATAATTGAAATATATTCCCCTTCCTCTACGGAAAAAGACACATTATCCAACGCTTTAACTTCATTTGTTCCTAATCTTGTTTTATATACTTTTTCTAGGCCTCTTGCCTCTAAAACAGTCATCTAAACCTCCTTATCACAATTATAAATTTCGCTTTCTTAATTTATATTTTAATATCTTTATATGAAAACACAATACATCTTCTAGTTATATCGCCTTACAGTTTCGTAATATGTAAATGTAAAGAGATTATTATATTTATTGTTATATGACCCACTTAATTTGAGAATCTCCAAGAAAAAAAGAACTAGAATATAACCAGCTCTTTCATAGAATATCTGATTTTAAACTATTCAAAATCAGATATTCTATCCTCTATTACAACAGTAAAACAGCTTCCTTTACCTAAAGTAGAAGCTACCTCTATTTTACAGCCTATTTTTTTAGCGATCTTATCTGCTAAATATAGGCCCAAACCTGTGGACTTCTCTTCCAATCTTCCATTATATCCAGTATATCCCTTATCAAAAATTCTAGGAATATCTTCTTCGGAAATACCCATACCAGTATCTTTTATATGTATTTTATTATTACTAACAGTTATGGTTATTCCTCCATCTGATGTGTATTTAATGCTGTTTGATATTAATTGTTCAATTAGTAATGAAAGCCACTTGCTATCAATAACAGCGACCTCTTCAGTTCCTTCGTAAGATAAACTTAGTTTCTTTATGATAAACTGCTGAGCATGTTTTCTCAAAACGCCTCTTATAATATCATCAACCTTACATCTTCTCACAAGGAAATCAGACACTTGATTATCTAATCTAAGATAGGCTAGAGCCATTTCGCTGTATGCTTCAATTTTAAATAATTCACTTCTAAGCTTTGCACCACTTTCATCTTTGTATTCTTCTAACATTAGGCTCATAACAGATATAGGAGTCTTTATCTGATGAATCCAAGTAGTATAGTAGTCTAAAATTTCTTCCTTAAAAAGTGTTCCCTCTCTCTTTTCTTCTAGATATAGAGCTCTGATTTCTTCTATTATACTCTGATATTTTTCATCACTATAACTTAAGGCTTTAGGCATGTCTACATCATAATAAGGTTTACTATTTTTGAAGGTTTCAATCTGATTATCTCTTTTTATAAACTTAGCAAAACCAATAAATAAAAAACACATAAAGAAAAATACCGATATCAAAAGAGCATAGTTCACAGAACTAATACTCTGCTTTTCTAGATACATAATAATGTATATAACAGAGAAGCTCATTGCTAAAATTCCTAACTTGCCTTTTTGATAAACAAGGTATTTGAAAAAAATTTTCATATTCTATCCTCTATTTATTTACAATATATCCTGAGCCAACCCTAGTAGATATAAAATCCTGACACCCTATTGATGACAATCTTTTCCTAAGTCTATTTATATTTACAGTGAGAGTATTTTCTTCAATATACATATCGTCTTCCCAAAGTTTCGTCATAAGCTTTTCCCTACTTACAACAGAGCCGGCATCTTCCATGAGAACCTTTAAAATTTTAAACTCGTTCTTGCTTAGCTCTATGGATTCTTCTCCAAATTTAACAGTCATATCATCTAACCTCAATGAAAGACTATTTACTGTTATATCACTGCCATTATCCTCAGAAAATGAATATGTTCTTCTTAGTATAGCTCTAATTTTAGCTGTAAGAATATCCATTTTGAATGGCTTTTCTATAAAATCATCTGCTCCCATATCCATAGCTATTATTTGATTTATATCATCGGAAGCTGAAGACAAAAAGATAACGGGAACATTCGATAATTTTCTTATTTCATTGCACCAGTAATAACCATTAAAATATGGTAATTTGATATCTATTATTACTAAGTCAGCCTGACTATCTTCAAACTCCTGATTAACTTTTGTAAAGTCTTTTACAGTAATCACCTCATAGCCTATTTTCTCTAGATTTTCTTTCAATAACATAAGTACTGACTGTTCATCTTCAACAATATATATCTTATATGCCATCATTTATCCTCCTAATAACTTATTTTATATGAGTTGTCATATTTAAGCAACTCTAATGCTAGGTATAAAATTAAGAACTTTTATAATTTTGATACTTTTAATATTTAATATGTTATAATAAGCTTGTTACAATTATTTTAGGATTGGAGGGTATAGTATGAAAATTTTAGAATCTTCAGAAAACTATCTCGAAACGATTTTAATCTTAAAGAGAAAAAACGGTTACGTAAGAGGTGTAGATATAGCAAATTATCTATCTTTTTCTAAGGCTAGCGTAAGTGTTGCTCTAAAAAGTTTGAGAGAAAACGGACTTATTTCTGTTGATGAGGCAGGCGATATCACTCTTCTAGGAGAAGGCAAAGTTATAGCAGAAAAGATGTTTGAAAGACATCAGTTCCTATCTGTAGCTTTGATGAAACTTGGAGTAGATGAAGATATTGCAACAAAAGATGCTTGTAAAATTGAGCACATAATCTCTCCAGAAACTTTTGAAGCCATAAAGAAATGTGTTGGTGAAACCTATGAAGATAAAAAGGTAAGAGACATGTTCTAGCTTGGTTGTTACAATTAAAGGAGAATGAAAAAGGACTACAAAAGTAGTCCTTTTTCATTTTATTATATACAAAGCTGTAAATCAGATATTAACTGCTTACGATCAATACCCTTTCATAAAGTCCTTTAAGTACTCCTTTGGTTTGCTTGTATTGAGAAAACACTTTAGATTTTCATATACGTAGCCTCCTAATCTTTCCGTGTTCTTCTCAGATACCCAGGAATTATGAGGAGTAATGATAATATTATCAAGCTGCCACAAGGGACTATTTTCAGCTAAAGGCTCATCCTTAACCACATCCAGCACTATACCCTTAAACTTACTACTATATTTGACCAAAGCATCTTCGTCTAAAATATTTCCCCTACCTATATTAATTAAAACAGACCTTTCTCTCATTTTTCTAAGTCTCTCATCATTTAAAAAGTTGTTTGTAGCTTCTGTAGAAGGCATAAGCCCTACAAACACATCGCAGGATGATAAAAATTCATCTATGGAATCTATTGAAAAGCATCTATCAAAATACTCAATATCTCGTCCGTTAGTATTAACTCCCCAGATTTCAACATCAAACGCTTTGAGCCTCTTTGCAGCCTCGCACGCTATATTTCCAGTTCCTAAAAAACCGATTCTCTTTCCGGACAATTCCATCCATGTCGTGTCTAAGACCCACTTTCTATCTTCTTGAAGGTGAAACATCTTCTTAGAGTTTTTATATATCTGAAGAATATACATAACTATACTTTCAGCCATGGGCACCGCATACCCAATTTTATTATTAGACAAATATATATTGTTATCTTTCAAGTATTCTAGTGGAACCTGATTTATACCTGCACTAGTTAAATGAACATATTTAAGGTTTGTCATTTTCCTTATATCCAGATAGTCAAACCCGTAATAAGTAAGCCATATGTCTGCACCATAAACCTTTTCCAAATCATACTTTTCATCTAGCTCTTCTATATCCATTTTATATAAATCTTTCTCAGGAATGAATATAAGTTCAATCCCCAGCTTTTCTATCTTTTCGAATGCTTCATTTCCTAAAAATCTATTAGTTACGAATCTCAAATAGTCCTCCTTTCAAAATTCTTTATAATATGATTCTAATATAAATGTAATATACCCCTCTAAACAGAACTTATCCGTAAAGAAGGGCATCTTTATATTTTTTATTATATTGGTTTTACCTATTTTTCCTTATCTTCTGATAAAAAATCTTCTAACTTAATCCATTTAGCTACAGAATCTAAATCATCATGGGCTTTTTCTTTGATATAAACATCTTTTGCTCCAACAGATATCTTAAAGTCCATACGCTTATCTCTAATTATGAGATCTTCTGATTCTTCTTTTTCAATGTTGTACTTTAGGATATTATTTGTAATAGTTCCAGCTTCATCCTTGTAAGTTTCAAAATAAATATCATCTCCGCTAATATTAAAAGCATTAGTTCCATCTGGATTCTTGCCTACTTCAAACTTAACATCCTTGTCGCTTCCATCGATATTCATTGTGTATAAAGAATACTCGTCATCATTTGTTCCTAATACGTATATCTTCTCATTTGAAACTATAACTCTAGCATCCTTATCTATTGCTGCAATCTCACTTTCCTCTTCTCCATCTAAGAAAACTGAAGAAAGAACATAACCCTTTTTCTCATCTTCTTTTATAAAGAAAACTCTATCACCTTCAGAGCCAACTAATTTACCCCCCTCCACTATAACCTTAGGAGTTTGGCTTGTAAGCTTCCTATCTGTAACCTTCATCTTTACAATGTTATAGTTGCTAGGTGCTTCTAAATCATCACTTCCTGAGCCTACAAGAATTGAAGCAATAATATTATCTTTATGCGCTACGAACTTATCTGTATAGATTTCTCCAATTCTCTCAACTTTAAAACCTTCGCTATTTGATTTACAAACTTTTCTCTCAGCATTATCGTAAAAATAAATTTTTTCACCTACTGCGTTAATATTTGAGTAATCTCCATCGAGAATTTTTTTACCATCCTTATAGATTCCATCTTCCTCTATATAAAAATCCGTATTACCTTGACTTGTTAATTCTGATCCATTAATTATATTTCCCATCTTAATACCTATAGTATTAAAGCTAGCTCCACAACTTGCCAAAAGCATAATACATAGTGCAGCTAAAAGAGAAAATCCTTTCTTCATTTTCACACTCTTCATAAGACCTCCTATTATGTCCTAAAATCCTCCTACATTATACATAATTCCCATTAAGAAATTAATAAAAGGAGTCATTACTCTTCCTGTAGCTCCTGTCAAAACAAGAACCATCAGAATCATAAATCCGTTATTGTAGATATTCCAATACCAAGGGTATTTTCTTAAGTCAAACAATTCTGTTATTATTGAAAACCCATCTAAAGGCGGAATAGGTAAAAGGTTGAATACCATTAGAACAACATTTATGTATACTGTTGCATAAAGTATTCTTGCAATGAGCATATATCCGTCATTTAAGTACAGATCATAGCCTACTGCTCCGCTAAATACCTTCAGTATCACTGAAAAACTTAAAGCTATAATCAAGTTCATAATAACTCCAGCTATGGAGACTAAAAACTCATCTCTTCTTCTATTTTTAAAGTTATAAGGGTTTATCTCAACAGCCTTACCCCATCCGAATCCAGCCAAAAATATTGTTAAAAATCCAAAAGGCTCAATATGTGCTGCCGGATTAACTGTCAACCTACCTTGTATTTTAGGAGTGTTATCTCCTAAAGAAACCGCAACTCTAGCATGAGCAAACTCATGGAAGCTCAAACCAATTATAATCCCTGGAAGGAATATTAGCTGCTCCAGTATCCAGTCAACAATATTTCCTCTTACACCTCTCATTGTAACAAGCATCATCAGCATAAGAATGGCAACTGTAGCTTGGTTTCCATATCTTCTCATATTATAAATCCTTTCCCAAAAACTATTTAAGACTTTCACAAAGAATTCATTAAACTAATCTATAAAATATCTGAGAGTATTCTTGATATAGCTTCTTTAATCTTTATGATAGTTCCTCTTTCTTCATATAACTCTTGCGTCAACAAATGGCTCTTATCGATATCTTCAAAGTAAAGAGCCTCCAGCTTCTGAGTAGTAAGCTCATCATATATCAGAGCATTAGCCTCAAAATTTAATTTGAAGCTTCTTCTATCAAAATTAGTTGAGCCAACTGTTGCAATTTCTCCATCTACCGTCATAGTCTTAGCATGGAGAAATCCATTGTCATATATATATACCTTTCCTCCAATATTTATAATCTCACCTACATATGAATATGTAGCCCAGTATACAAACATGTGATCCGGAATAGAAGGAATCATAATTCTTACATCAACTCCAGATTGGATAGCCATCTTTAAGCCTTCCAAAATCGGTTCATCCGGAATAAAATAAGGTGTCTGAATATAAATATTTTTCTTTGCACTAGATATCATCTTTAAAAGAGACATCTTGATTTCTTCTTTGGAATCATCAGGTCCACTGGATAATATCTGTATTCCTACACTACCTTTTCCCTCTTCTTCATTGAAAAATACTTCTTCAACATTTATATCTTCATTGCTCGCACATCTCCAGTCTATTAAAAACCTGGCATTTAAATCCTGGACGCTATCGCCTGTGATTCTTAGATGTGTATCACGCCAATATCCAAATTTTCTTTTTTTACCAATATACTCTCTAGCTATATTAAATCCACCGATATAGGCTAATTTATTATCTATAACTGCTATTTTTCTATGATTTCTATAATTTATTTTAGAGTTAAAGAACTTCCACTTCGTAGGAAAGAACTCTGCATACTTACCGCCAGCTTTAATTAGCTTTTCAACTAGTTCAGTATTTATTCTCCAAGATCCAAGAGCATCTACAAGGAGTCTTACCTCTACACCTTCTTGAGCCTTTCTTATTAGCTTTCTCATAAGAGCATCGCCGACAATATCTTTTTTTACAATGAAATACTGAATATGAATTGAGTCTTCTGCCATCTCAATATCTTGAAATAAACTATCAATTTTCTTCTTTCCATCTGAAAATATTTCTATCGTATTATTTTCGGAATAATAAGATGAAGCATAGGCTTGATTTAGCTTGATAAGTGATTCCCATTCCTTTCCTGTAGGATTATCAAAGAAAAACTCACCCTCCTCCATAGCCTGCTTTTGATTCTCTGATGGCATAATCAAAACGGCTTCTTCGTTATCAAAAAGTTTAAAAATTTTCTGTCTAGCTATATTTTGTGAAAAAGCCATATACAGAATTATTCCTAAGCCAGGAAGCACAAAGAGGACCATTATCCACGCAAGTGTGGCTGAAGGGTCCTTTCGTTCCAAAAATATGATAACTAAAGCTATTAGTATATTTATAACAAATAGAATACTTAACATTTAAAGTTAAAGTTCCTTTCTTCCCTGCATAGCTTTCAGCAGAGTCATCTCATCTGTGTATTCCAAATCACTGCCTATGGACAGCCCATGAGCAAGTCTTGATACTTTTATATTAAATGGCGCTACAATACGTGAGATGAACATAGCAGTCGCCTCGCCTTCAACATTAGGATTTGTGGCTAAGATTATTTCCTCTACATCTTCGTCATGTATGCGGTTCAATAAACTCTTAAGATTTATATCGTCTGGTCCTGTTCCAGTTATAGGAGAAATAACTCCCCCTAAAACATGGTATAAGCCTCTGTATTGCTTTATATTCTCTATGGCTATAAGATCTTTTGCACTTTCAACGACACATATAGTTCTTCTCTCTCTAGACTGATCACTACATATGCTGCAAATCTCATCCTCAGTCAAATTTCCACATGTGGAACATTTCTTTATGTTCCTTCTAGCTCTTACCATCGTAGTAGCTAACCTTTCAACCTCTTCCTCATCTCTTTGAATAAGATGAAAAGCAAGTCTCTGTGCCGATTTCCCACCTATGCCAGGCAGCTTTGACAATTCCTTAATAAGTTTATTTAACTCCTTAGGATATTTATTCATAATTTCTCCTAAAATAGTCCTGGAGGAAGACCTAAACCGCTAGTCATCTTTTCCATTTCTCTAGAAGATATTTCTTCCATTTGTCTTAGAGCTTCGTTTGTAGCTGTCATAATAAGATCCTGAAGCATTTCGATATCTTCTGGATCTACAATCTCCTTTTCTAGTACTATGTTAGTGATCTGCTTGCTACCACTTACAGTAACACTTACAGCTCCACCTCCAGAGCTTGCAGTAGTTTCCATCTTATCGATTTCCGACTGAACTTCTTCCATCTGTCTTTGCATAGCCTGAACCTGAGCCATCTGTTGCTTCATATTTCCACCGCCCATAGCTCCCATAGTATTCTTCTTAGGCTTTTTGCCTGCTCTCATATTTCTTCCCATTTTACAGTTCCTTTCTAAGTTTCCTCATCTATTAAACTAACTATTTTATATTCAATTCTACATTCATCCCCGAAAAATTCTTGAATATAGCTTTAACTTCTTCATCATCTACTTGTTTTTCTTTCGCCTTATCATCAAGTCTTATAGATAAACTTCTACCACATACTGACTGTATTATATCAGTTATATCTTTCATATTGTTTTCTACCATTGAAGCAAAGGCTCTATTTTCCTTTGAAAATATCAACTCTGTACTTGTTAATGCTATAGGATATGAATGTTTTAAAAGCATGAGACTAGGTCTTTCTTCTGTGATAACATCCGTTACCTCATCCCAAAGGCTTCTCATATCTATATCTATTGAACCTTGTTTTTCATTTTCAATATCTTTTTCAGAAATATTTTCTTTATTATCACTCTCCCAAGGAGGAATATCTTTATCTATTTTCTCGGCACTTAAGTGCTCATCTTCTCTATATACTTTATTATCTCCCTTTGAAAGATTTATTTTCTTTTCTGCTATATATGGTTGAGCCTGAACTGTTTCTCTAGCCTGAGGAGACATCCTACTTGCTGCTAGCTTAACTAAAGCCATCTCAAAAATAATCCTAGGCTGAGTTGTAGTCTGCATATATTTACTAGTTTCAGCTAGCTCCATAACAGCCTCATCGATTTGCCATAGATCCATTCTACTGCTCTGACTCTGTATTCTCTCAATGTTTTCATAAGACATGTTAATAGAGCTCTTAGGATCTTTTATATACTTTGTCAAAAGCAGATTTCTATAATGATTCATAAGACCGTTGACTAGCTGCCTCGCATCTCTTCCTTGATCTAATGCTTTGTTTAAAGTAATGATGCAGTCGGATGGATTTCCCATTAGAATATCATTTACTATATCTATATAAACTTCCTCACCAACTGCTCCAAGAGAATCAAGGATATCCTCCCTCGTTATTTGTCCATCTCTACCTGCTATACACTGCTCAAGAAGAGTTAAACCGTCCCTAACAGACCCATCAGCATTTACTGCAACAAGTTTAAGAGATTCGTCATCTATGATGATGCCTCTAGCTTCAACAATCTCTCTCATTCTAAGTGCCAGCTCTTCTTCTCTCACTCTCTTAAAGTCCATTCTAAGACATCTAGAAAGAATAGTTGAAGGAAGTTTATTAGGCTCAGTAGTAGCCAAAATAAACATAACATTTTCAGGAGGCTCTTCAAGGGTTTTCAAAAACGCATTGAAGGCTTCTTTTGTAAGAGCATGTACTTCATCTATTATGTAGACCTTTGTCTTTCCTATAGCCGGTGGAAAGTTCACACCTTCTCTAAGCTCCCTTATATCGTTTACACCATTATTTGATGCTGCATCAATTTCTATAAGATCGATAAAGTTACCCGATTGAATACTCTTACAGTTTTCGCAGACTCCACAAGGTTTGTTATCTGATAAACAGTTTACTGCCTTTGCTAAAAGTCTAGCAGTAGTAGTCTTTCCTGTTCCCCTAGTACCACAAAAAAGATAAGCATGAACTAGCTTATTCTTTTCAATTTGGCTCTTTAATATTCTGACTATAGTATCTTGACCTATAACATCTTCAAAGACCTCAGGTCTATATTGTCTATATAAGGCTTGGTACATAAGTTACTCCTTAAAATAAAATTGCCTTTTGACAGCCCTATGCAAGTAACAGGCTTAGCTGTGGCACATAAGATAATCTGCTTAGTGCTGCTTCTCTCCAGACCTGACACGGTTCACAAACTCTTATTGCACAGGACCCACCACTCTATAGGGCTATCAAAAGGCAATTCAAATATTCTTCTACATATCTTAAAAATTATAGTATAAAATTGCCTGAAAGTCAAGCCATAAAGAAGCTGTAAAGCTTGCTATAAAGCTTTGTATAGCTCATCCTTGACCGGTGGCTCTATATCCTCAATTCGTCCATCTTCCATAATTATTTTTTTACCAAAGGACTTATTTTTTACTTTTCCAATTATAGAAAAATCTATTCCGCTTTCTCTAAGTTTATCTGATAAAGTAGCAAGGGAATTTTCTTTAAGTACAATAAGCATAGCACCGCTTGAAATCAATTTCATATAGTCTATATCAAAATACTTTGCAACTTTCATTGTTACTGGAGCAACAATAACCTTTGACCTATCAATTTCGCATCCTATTTCTAAAGCCTCACAAATCTCCCAAAGACCTCCTAGAAGACCGCCTTCAGTAACATCATGCATCTTAATAAATCCCGACTTTCCAGCCAGCTCACCTTCACTGATCACACTTGTATTATTTATAAAGCTCTTTGCTTCTTTAAGCTCATCTTCAGTTAAGATATCTTCCAGCTCTGATTTATCACAAGCTAAAATACCTGTACCTTCAATTCCTACCGACTTTGTCATAAGAATAATATCGTTTTCTTCTGGGTCTTCAGTCTTTTCTTCTTTCTGATATCCTATGGCTGTAGAAACTATCACTGGAGAGTTCACAACAGACGTAACTTCTGTATGTCCCCCTATAATTTCGACCTTGTTTTCATATGCCACTCTTCCAGCATCTTTCATAATCTGCTCCAGCTCTCCCAAAGTTGAACCCTCTGGAAGCATAATTGCAAGAGTTATACCTATAGGTCTGACACCTCTAGTTGCAATATCGTTGCAGCTTATGTTGATTGATAGCCCTCCTATTTGAGAAACTGCTGCTGTTATAGGGTCTGTTGATACAACGCAAAGTCCTTCATTAAATCTGATTGAAGCACAATCATCTCCTACCTTCGCTCTATCTATAACAGCAGGATGCCTAAAAGATATATTATTAAAAACTATATCTCTAAGTATGTGATTTTCTACTTTTCCAAGAGGAAGCACCATATTTCTGTTCATATTACTAATCCTTCTTTATCCTTTAAAAAGCTGAATGGCTTCTTCTTCAGTTATAATTGGAATTCCAAGCTCCATAGCTTTCTTATTTTTAGATGATGTAGACAAATTATCATTATTTATAAGATAATCAGTCTTGCTGCTAACTGAGCCAGCAACCTTTCCACCTAAACTCTCTATCTCTTCTTTAAGTTTATTTCTATTTTCATAATGGTTTAAAGAGCCTGTTATAACAAACGTCTTACCTTTTAAAGTCTGTGGGCTTTCTGAAATTACATCATTGAAATTCAATTCTCTTCTAAGTCTATTAACTAAATCAGTATTTTTCTCATTTTTGAAATAGTTTGAAACTGAACTTGCCATAATGCTTCCAAAACCTTCTATTTGCTGAAGCTCTTCCTCACTAGCCATCATTATCTTATCAAGCTCAAAGCTAAAATACTTAGCCATAAGTTTACTGTTTGAAACACCTATACCATCAATACCAAGAGCATATATAAATCTTGATAAAACTGTTTCTCTAGATTTATTTACTGAACCTATCAGTTTTGCATAAGACTTTTCTCCAAAACCTTCCATAGAAACAATAACTTCTTTATGCTTTTCAAGATGATATATATCTACAAAATCTTTTATCAATCCTTTGCTCGCAAATTTTTCTAATGTAGCTTCAGAAAGGTTTTCTATGTTCATTGCATCTCTGCTTACAAAAAGAGCTAAAGACTTTATTTTTTTTGCTGGGCATTCATCATTTTTACAAATAAGAACTTCCACATCCATATCCTTTTGTAAAAATAAAGACGAATTGCAAGATGGACATTTATCAGGAAGAATTACTTTACCTTTTCTAGTAAGATTATCAGCAATTTGAGGTATTATCATATTAGCTTTATATACCTTTATAGTATCTCCCTCTGAAAGTTGCAACTCTTTTAATATGCTAACATTATGAACAGAAGCTCTGGAGACAACAGTTCCCTCTAAATCTACTGGCTCAAATATGGCTATAGGGTTTACTAACCCTGTTCTTGATGGACTCCACTCAATGTATTTCAAAGTCGTTTCTTTTATTTCATCCTGCCATTTAAAAGCTATAGCATTTCTTGGAAATTTAGATGTTGTTCCAAGGCTTGCTCCATAAGCTATATCGTCATAGCATAAAACTAAACCATCTGACGGAATAGGAAAATCCTTTATTTTATTAGAAAAATTTTCTATTGCACTTACAAGGTTTGCTTCATTTACAAGTGTATTTTCAACTACATCAAAACCTAAGTTTTCAAGCCATTTAAGTTGATTTGAAAAAGAGTTTCCTATCTTAGCTTCATCCTTTATATCATTAAAGTTTCCTACTGAAAAAGCTCTAAAGTTTACATTCCTTTTTGCGGTCATCTCTGAATTTAGCTGTCTTACAGATCCACTTACCAGATTTCTAGGGTTCTTGTATTTTGCATCTACATCTTCTATCTCATCATTGATATTTTCAAAATCTTTATAAGTAATGTATGCTTCTCCTCTTATAACAAGTCTTTTCTTGAAGCTGATGTTAAGCGGTACGTTTTTAAAAGTCCTAGCATTAGATGTAACAACTTCTCCTATCTGACCGTTACCTCTGGTTACAGCTTTAGATAAAGAGCCATTTTCATAAGTTAAAACTACTGTAAGCCCATCTAATTTCCAAGATAAAACCCCTTCCTTATCTCCGAGCCATCCTCTTAAAGCTTCTCTATCTTTAGTCTTATCTAAAGATAACATAAGAGTATCATGCTCTTCTTTAGATAGAAAGTCAGAGACTTCATACCCTACTTTTTGAGTAGGGCTTGAAGATAAAATTATACCTGTCTCTTCTTCTAAAGCTAATAATTGATCGTACAGCTTATCATATTCAAAGTTGGACATTATTTCCTTATCAAATTTATAATAAGCTTTGTTTGCATCATCTAAAACCTTGACCAGATTTTTCATTTCTTCTACTTTTTCTGCAGTAGTACTAATATTTTTCAAGCTACATCTCCTTTTGTAACAGTTTTATGAATTTTAGTTTTCTATAATTAAATTTATGTTAATTAAAGTTTCTTTAATGGCGCTACACTTCTAGCAAGTTTTTTCTCTCCCTCATTATCAAAATCAACTTTGACAATCTTAGAATCAACTTCCATTACTCTTCCTTTTCCAAACTTACTATGCTCAACTAAATCTCCAACCTCTATATCTATTTTCTCTACAACCTTTTGCTTTACCTCTCTGATAGCTGTATCTACTGTTCTAAATGGACTTGACTCATAATAAGGACTCATTCCATCAAGATTTCTTTTATATCCCAAAGATGCCTCCGCTGTTTTGCTCCAAGGCATAGTTCCTACTAAAAGACTTTTATCTATTTCTCTCATAAATTCTGATTCTGAAGAGTAACTTATCTTACCGTAAAGCATTCTAGCCTCAGCGCTTGTCATCCAAAGCTTTTTCATAGCTCTCGTTATCCCAACATAACAAAGTCTTCTCTCTTCTTCCAGCTTATCTTCACTTTCTTTGCTTCTCCAACTTGGGAAAATACCATCCTCCATACCTGGCATAAACACATAAGGAAATTCCAACCCCTTAGCACTGTGCATAGTCATAAGAACCACAGCATCTTCCTCCTTGTCGTGATTATCAACATCTGCCATCAGAGCTATTTTTTCAAGAAATTCCTGAAGTTCAATATTATTGCCTTCATCATCTTTGCTCATTTCTTCAATAGCAGACTGAAAATCAAGTAAATTCTCTACTCTACTTCTTGCCTCATCTGTATTTTGACTCTCTAAAGATGCTAGATATCCACTATCATTTAAAAGGCCTAAGAAAATATCCTTTATAGTTAAATTCTCTTTCTCTGTATTATATTGATTTATAACGTTTCTAAAAAGTTCTATATTAGCTCTTGTTTTAGCTGAAAACGAACCTAGTATATCTTCATTTTCTATAGCTTCAAATAGGCTTAAATTCTGAAAATTTGCAAAGGCTTTAAGTTTTTCTATCGTGGTTTTTCCTATGCTTCTCTTAGGTGAGTTTATTACTCTTTCAAAGGCTATATCATCTTTAGGGTTAGACACTAGTCTCATATATGATAAGATATCTTTTATTTCCAATCTATCATAATATCTAAGTCCTCCTAGAACTCTATATGGTATACCTCTTCTTGAGAGAGCATCTTCAAAGGTTCTAGACTGTATATTAGTTCTATATAAGATAGCACAATCTCTATAATTATTGCCATTTGAAACTATATTACCTATTTCCATAGCTACATATTCAGCTTCTCTTCTATCATCATTAAATCTCTCGTATCTTATTTTTTCGCCATCTTCAGCACTTGTCCAAAGCTTCTTTGACTTTCTAAGCCTATTATTCTCTATAACGCTATGTGCTGCTGCCAAAATATTTCCTGTAGATCTATAGTTTTGTTCTAGCTTTATTACTTTCGCATCAGAAAAATCTTTCTCAAATTCAAGTATATTTCTTATATCAGCGCCTCTCCACTGATAAATACCCTGATCATCATCTCCTACTACGCTAATATTGCCTCTCTTTTGAGCAAGGAGTTTTATAAGCATATATTGAAGCTGATTTGTATCTTGATACTCATCAACCATAATATAATGGAATCTATCTTGATATTTTTCTAATATAATAGGATTCTCCTTAAATAGCCTAACTGTATTTAAAATAAGATCATCGAAATCCATCGCATTGTTCTTCTTTAATCTAGATTCATAGGCTCTGTAGACACTGGCAACAGTTTCATCCACACTATCACCTGCTTCTGCCATAAGTTGTGAAGGTGTCAAGTAGGACTCTTTCGCATCACTTATCTTACCTAAAAGCATGCTAGGTGAAAATCTTTTCTCATCTAAAGACTTATCTTTGATGATATCCTTTATTATACTCTTCTGATCCGCAGGGTCATATACTGCAAAGGAGCTTGTATAACCCACATATTCTGCTTCCATTCTCAATATTCTAAGGCATGCAGAGTGAAAAGTTAGAAGCCAAATATTAACAGCTCCTCCCATCAAGCTTTCTACTCTCTCTCTCATTTCCGCTGCAGCTTTATTTGTAAAAGTTACCGCTAAAATATTATAAGGGCTTACTCCAACTTCTCTTATCAAATAAGCTATTCTTCTTGTCATCGTGCTAGTTTTACCACTGCCAGCACCGGCTAAAATAAGCAAGGCACCATCTACAAAAGTAGCAGCTTCTCTCTGTTTTTCATTCAATGTTTCTAAATAATTCATTCTATTATCCATACTTATCTCTTTCTTTTCAATAGTAGTTTTATTATACATCCTTAAAGAGAAAATTTAAAGGAGTTAGCATGATACCAACTCCCCTATTTAACTCTTATCTAGATATTAAATTTTAAATAATTCTACTGAGTATGCGTCTAAAGTTTTTTTCGATATACGTATCATCTTTGAGAACTATAGGCACACCTTTATTGGTAGCAATATGAATATTATCGTCGTACTGCATAAACCCTATTACTGGCATATTTAACTTAGATGTTATCTCCTCTAAAGTAGGAAGGAGACCCAGTGTCATAAGCTCCATATTAACTTTGTTAATAACGCATGCAACATCCTTTATGCCTTTTTTCTTCATTCTTTTTTCAACTACGTCCGCATCTCTAACAGAAGCATATTCAGCCTCTGTTATTACTATAGCCTGGTCTATATTCACAGCCGCTAAATCTAAACTTTCATCTGCACCTGCTGGCGCATCTACTATAATATAATCAAAATCCTTTTTTAATCTATCCAAAAGAACATGCATGTGCAATGGTGTGATATCTCGATCATCAAGGTATGGAGATGCTGCTATGAAATATAAGCTATCAAATCTCTTATCTTGTATAAGAGCCTTACTTATTGGCGCAACGCCTGATACAACATCCATAACGTTATACACAACCTTATTTTCGAGACCTAGATAAAGGTCGAGATTTCTCAGCCCAAGATCCATATCAACTAAAAGAACCTTTTTTCCTTCCAGGGCCAACATGGCACCAAAATTAGCTGTAAACAGCGTCTTTCCAGTTCCTCCTTTTCCTGAAGCTATCAAAATAACCTTACCCATCTCAAACCTCTTAAATAATCATAATAACCAAGTGAATATATCAAAATGTATGTTGTTTTATTATATCACTTTTATGTTAGTTTATAGTCTCTACTATAGAAAAATCTTTGTAATTTTTATCCAATCCCTTCAAATATTGCCCAATAATCTCCCTAACAACAGGATCTGCATTTCCTCCTGTTTGACCTTGAGGAATCATACAAGCAACAGCAATTTTAGGATTATCTTTAGGTGCTACTGCAACTATCCATGCAAATTCATCATAAGTTGACTTATATCTGTCTAAACTATCATAACTTAGCTCTCCACCACTTAAGTTTATAACTGCTCTCCTAACAGCTATATCCTCTGTCGTATAAGTCTTAGGATACTCTTTCATAAGCCTCTTCATTTCGGCTTCTACTTGATCCCAGGACATATTTCCGAAACTGCTCAAATGGCTCTTAATATACTCTACTTCTGATGGAGGATTTACAAAACCAGCCTTCTGTGCTGTACCAGTCTTAACAGCAACTTTCCAAGGGAAGTTAGCATAATGAGAATAAAGGCCTTCTCCTCTGCTAGCTGTAACATGATGCATAGCTTCCAAAACTGTTTCAAGGTGCTTCTTATCCATTCCTGTATCTACAGCTGGCTTTCTTTCTATATCACCTTCATCCTCTATACTCATAACTAGGTTCGCATCCATCTTCTTTCCTTTATTGCCTAAAATACTCATGTATCTAGCCATCTGAAGTGGTGTATATGCATTATCACCTTGACCTATGGAAACGTTAAAGGCATCACCAGTACTCCATTGAGCCTGATTAAAGTACTCATATAAAGTCATTTCAATAACCTCTTGGTACTTAGCAGGTTTAACTCCTACCTCCGGAAGATATTCATCCTTAAGCTTAGCATAAGTTATTCCTTTGATATCCATCCAATCTACGATAGTATCTATATCTTTCTTCAATCTCTTAGAATTTGAATATACTTCCTCTTCAAAATAAACCTCTGCGTTGGCATAAAGAGAGTTTCTAAGGGATGCTTTTAAAGTCTCTATTTTTCTCTTTTCAGATGGAACACCTGCGTTAACTTCACTTATCTGAATACCTGTCAATTCGCCTAAACCAAAGTTTTTACCTGTATCTATAACCTTGTCTATAGACATTCCCTTCAGACCTAAACTATCTCCTGTATGCCAGTCTTTATTTGTAATTAGACCATAGAAGTAAAAGTTACAAGATACTTGCATAGCCTTGTAAAGATCCTGCCATCCGTGAGTACCTTTATTTTTATTCCAAAGGGAACAAGCAAAAGTTCTATCTCCAAGCTTTACAAAGCCATCATCTTTCATTTGCTGGTCTGGGTTTAAACCAGTTTCCAAAGCTGCATAGGCTGTAACTGGCTTATATGTTGAACCTGGTTGAACTGCTGTCATTGTAGCCATATTTAAAAGAGGCGCATCTGATAGACTATCCCTAGGGTTACTGCTCTGTAAAGATTCCCAGTCCTCAGAGGAAATACCCTCTGCAAATAAATTAGGATCATAGTCAGGATAACTTGCCATAGCTAATATGTCTCCTGTTTCCACTTCCATAGCAACTACAGCTCCACTCTTAGCATTTGGAGAAGCCTTTAAACCAATAGTTCCAAATTCACTTGAAAAGGAAGATCCTGCTCTACATGCATTTATATTCTTAGCTAAATTTTCTTCAGCAATTTTCTGTAAGTCTGCATCTATAGTCAAATATACATCTTTTCCCTTTTTAGCCGGTATTGAGGTTACATTTCCTGCAAAGCCTCCCTTTGCATTTACTCGTATAACATCTGTTCCTGCCTGTCCTCTAAGAATGTGTTCATATTTACTTTCAATGCCCTGCTTACCTACCAGACCACCAACATTGTAGCCTTTCTTTTCATATTCTGCCTTTTCATCTGCAGATATTTTCCCCATATAGCCTAGAATATGAGAGGCTGTATGTCCATTAGGATAATATCTCTTACTTTCAGAGCTTACCTCGACACCCTTAAGCTCACTACTTTTCTCTTCGACAGCTACGACAGTGCTTTCCTTCACATTCTTAGCTATGGTTACAGACATATATTTTTGATAACCTAGAGTCTTCAACTGATTTCTTACAGCTAAAACCTTCATCATATCTTCCTGAGAAAGATTATCATCTATCTTATAATTTTTCTTGAGTGTCTTTATAACTTCATCAGCTGATGTGCTCTCATCTTTAATACCATAGCCACTTAAAAAGTCTTTCTTAGCCAGCTCCTGAGAGAACTTCATCTCCTTTACTGAAATAGGAGGGTACACATTCTTCTTAGTTTGCATTTCCTTTTGTATTGCAAATCTATCGCTGCCTTCAATTCCAAGCCTTTCCTTTAGTGCATAAAAAGCTTCTTCAGCTGTAGTATCTATTGAAAAATTATTGTCCTGTAGCCACTTATTTATTTCTTCCTGATATGTAAAATAGTAATTTCCATCTTCGTATTTTATTGGAAAGTTTAAGTCGTACTCCTCTCCATTTTCCTCAAGAAGTCTTATAAGCTTTAAAGCTACTTCATTAATTTCTTCATTTTTAAGATCTCCAGCTCTCATTTTTACTGTGAAAATTTGCTGGTTAGTCGCTAGAACTTTTCCATTTCTATCATATATTGATCCTCTCGGAGAAGGATTATAGATTCCCTTTATACTAACTTTATTTGCAGCATCTCTCCATTCAGATCCTGTAATTACAGTAAGGTAAAAAAGCCTACCTATAAGTATTATAGCTAGGGAAATAATAATTGCTGAGGCAATATTCTGAGATGTTCTAAAAAGTTTTCTCATATTATTTCATACCTTTCGTATCTGCTCATTCTAGGTCTATTTTTATATATCTTTCTAAGAATTAAATATACTATCATCACTGATATTCCATTTAAAAGAATAGCAATTCCTGTAACCTTTGCAAATCTTAAAAAACTGTATGTTCCATATAAACCTGTAGATGTAAAATATGTAATTCCATTATAAAGTATAGTACCTATGCTTGATGCAACAACAACTGATATCTTTGATTCATTATTAAATAATTCTTTGAATATCAAAATCGCTGCAGCTACAGCTAAATAAGCTAGACTTCGAACTCCAAAGCCTAGGCCTACAGAAATATCACTCACTATTCCAACAAACACGCCCCAGATGATAACAACCTTTTCATCTGGAAAAATGAATGTTAGCATCATAAAAAAACAGAGTGGCAAATTTATAGAAACTCCCCACAATGTAAAAATATTCAATATGCTATTTTGTAAAAGAGCTGACATAACTAATGTAATGCCTACTGTTATATAATATCTCATTTTACTATGGCCACCTTCTGCATAGTTTTAAACTCGGAAGTAGGTCTAACCTTAACAACTTTTAACTGCTTACCATTATCGTAGTAAACCTTGCTTACCTTTCCTATAGCTATTCCTCTAGGAAAGTTTCCCATACCTGATGTAAGAATAATGTCTCCTTCTGCCACATTTGATTTTTCATTTACCATGTAGCCTTCCAAACCATTATCTCCATCTCCTCTTATTATGCCAACAAGATCCATGTTCTTTTTAAGAACAAAGCTAAGCTTTATAGACGAATCGACTATGCTAGATATCTTAGCAGTTTTATTATCTACAGCTGAAACAACTCCTACTATACCATTCTCATCGATAACTAAATTCCCTACAGAAACTCCCTTGTTCTCTCCAACATCTACAGTAAATTCTCTGTATCCGCTGCTATTATCAATGGATATAACATTTCCACTAACAGCTTCAACATCTTTACCAAAAGGCTCTGCTGAAAGAGCAGACCAAAGTTTTTCTAGCCTCTCAAGCTCGTCTTTCTTTACAGCATTGCTATTTACTTCTCTTTTAAGCTCTTCATTTTCTTTCTTAAGAGCTTCATTCTCTTCTTGAAGTTCATCATAGCTGAATATGCCATTATAGGCATTTTTAATGCCTCCTCCTATGTAAGAAAATGGTTTTTGAACTGTCGTGAAAAGACTTCTAAATCCATTTCCTACACTTGAGCCACTTCCACTTGCATAGGCACCGAAGGTTATAAGCAAAAGAACTATGACAATTCCTGCAACAACAGAAAATATTTTATGTTCTCTAAACCATCTCATGCCGTCCTCCTATATAAATGCTATCTAATTTTTATAGCAGCATAATTTCTAAGTCTTTCTATATTTTCAAGACTCTTTCCTGTTCCTATAGCAACAGCTTCATAAGGGTTTTCAGCTGTATTAACTTCTAAACCTGTTCTCATAGAGATAAGCTTATCAAGATTTTCTATAAGAGAACCACCACCAGAAAGCATCATACCTTTTTCTGCAATATCAGCTGCTATTTCAGGAGGTGCTTTTTCTACAGTTGTCTTAATAGCATCAACAATAGTATCAACTGACTCTCTCAAAGCCTCTTCCATATCCTTATTAGTTACCTCAAAAGTTCTAGGAAGGCCTGATACTAAATCTCTACCTCTAGCATCTACTGTTCTTATTATCTCCTTACCATCAGCATCTTTTTCTATCAGAGCGCTGCCAACAGAAACTTTTAAATCTTCAGCTGTCTTCATACCAATTAATATACCCTTTTTCTTTCTTAGATATCCTATAACGCTTTCACTCATCTTGTCACCAGCGTATCTAAGAGAGGTACTTACAACGATACCACCTAGAGATAAAATCGCAACATCTGTAGTTCCACCACCAATGTCTGCTATCATTGAAGCTTCACTTTCTTCAATGTTCAGTCCAGCTCCAATAGCTGCAGCAGTAGGCTCATCAAGAACATATACTTCTTTACCACCTGTTTCTCTAACTACTTCCAAAACAGCTCTCTTTTCTACTTCTGTTACGCCGCTTGGAACACCTACAACAACTCTAAGGTTACTAGGTCTCTTTTCATCAAGAGCCTGTCTTATAAAGTGCTGAAGCATTTCAGCAGTCATATCAAAGTCAGATATAACTCCATCCTGAAGCGGTTTAACTACTTCTATATTTCTTGGAGCTTTTCCATACATAGCTTTAGCCTTTGTTCCTGTAGCTACTATTTCTGATGTATATTTATCGTAAGCAATAACTGAAGCTTCGTTTAGGATTACACCTGCCTCTTTGTTGTATATTATTGTGTTAGCAGTTCCTAGGTCTATCCCTAAGTCTTTACCTGAAAATCCCATTTTCATTCTCCTTTGTATAATTAAATTTAAATTAAATTTTCCTCTTTCATGCTCACATAGCCTTCTGAGCCTATGATAATATGGTCCAAAACTTTTATTCCTACAATATCTCCTACTTCAACGAGCCTTCTAGTTATAAAAATATCATCTTTACTTGGAGTCGGATCTCCACTTGGATGATTGTGCACGCATAGGATGGATGCTGCACTTCGTTTGATAGCTTCTCTAAAAGTTTCTCTAGGATGAACAATGCTGGAAGTTAAATCTCCTTTTGAAACATTGTGCATGGCTATAACGCCTCCTTTAGAGTCTAACATTACAACTTCAAAGTGCTCTTCTTTAACTAGTCTAAGCTTCTCTTGATACAAAGAAAGAACGCTCTGAACGCCAGTTATCTTATGAAGTTTTAGAGTTTTGTTAAGTTGAACTCTTCTGCCTAACTCTATAGCTGAAATTATGTTGGCAGCCTTTGAAAAACCTATTCCTTTTATTTGGCTTAACTCTTCAATTGAGAACTCATCTAAACTAGCTAAGCCTAGCGGTAGTAGTCCCAAAAGACTATCAGCTAAATCGATAGAGCTTTTTCCTTTATAGCCATTTTTTATTATAATAGCTAATAATTCCCTGTCTTCCAGATGATGCTTCCCATAAAAAGAAAGCTTCTCCATAGGTCTTTCTAATTCTGTTATTTCTTTTATTTTCATACTCTTCTCCATGAGGGAGCATGCTTAAATTACCAACATTATTCTAACATTTATAAGGTTTTTCTTCAATGAAAAAAATCGTAAAACCCTCTATGTGAGAAAAGATTCATATTAGATGTTCAATATATAAGTCCCACTATTAAAACTTGTGAACAAATAGACCGCTAGCAAGCTTAGGTTCAAACCATGTGGATTTTGGTGGCATAATAAGGTCGCTATCTGAAATATTCATAATGTCTGAAATTTGAACAGGATATAGTGAAAAGGCAACTGACATATCAGTTTTTACTCTTTTCTCTAATTCATCCATACCTTTAATACCGCCTACAAAATCGATTCTACTATCTGTTCTAGGATCATCGATACCTAAAAGTTTAGAAATAATATTGTTCTGAAGCACTGTAACATCTAAGCTTCCAACAGCATCTTCAGTATATAGACCTTTATCTGCAGTTAACTTATACCAGCTATTATTTAAGAACATACCAAACTGTCCCTTTTCTTCTGGCTTACACTGACCATCGACTTTCTCTACTGTAAAACCTGATTCCTTTATCTTATCAATGAACTCATTGATTGAGTTTCCATTAAGATCTTTAATAACTCTATTGTAGTCCATTACAGCCAATTGACTATCTGGGAAAATTGTAGCCATCACAAAGTTGAATTCTTCGTTTCCATCATAGCTTCCTGCTTCTTTTCTGCATCTTTCTCCTACCTTATATCCAGATGCTGATCTATGATGACCGTCTGCGATATATAGGCAAGGAACTTCTTTGAATAGCCCACATATACCATTTACTACATCATCTTCTGTAACAGCCCAAAGAATATGTCTGACATTTCCTTTAAATAAGTCATACTCTGGTTTCTTTCTATTCTTGTAACTTTCTACTAAAGCATTTATTCTCTTATCATCTCTGTATGTTAGAAATATAGGTTCTGTATTTGCTTGACAAACATAAAAGTGATTTATTCTATCAAGCTCTTTCTCAACTCTTGTAAGCTCATGTTTTTTTATAGTATTATCTGCATACTCATCAATTGAAACGCAGCCTACTATACCAGTTTGACTTCTTCCATCCATTACCTGTTCGTATATGTATACTATTGGCTTACTATCTTCGATCATATAACCATCCGATACAAGCTTATCTAGATTTTCCTTAGCTTTTTCGTATACACATTCTTCATACTGACCTACGTCATCTCCAAACTCTATATCAGACCTAGATACTCTCAAAAAGCTTATAGGGTTACCTTCTGCCATTTCTCTAGCTTCTTTTCTATTCATTACATCATAAGGAAGAGTCGCTATCTGCTCTGCAAACTTTCCATTTGGTCTAATTCCTTTAAAGCCTCTAACTACAGCCATTTTTCACCTCTTCTAAAATTACATTTACAACTTCTTCAAGACTCATTGTGGTAGTATCAATCTCCAATGCATCATCAGCTTTTACAAGTGGATTAAGCTTGCGATTCATATCCTGAAAGTCTCTTTCTTCTATGTCTCTTAAAACCTGTTCTAAAGTAACATTCTGACCTTTTAAAACAAGTTCTTCAAATCTTCTTTTCGCTCTTTCCTCACTAGAGGCTGTCATATATATCTTAAACTTAGCATTTGGAAGAACATTGCTACCGATATCTCTGCCATCCATAACAATGGACTTCTTATTTCCCATAGCTCTTTGAATATCTACAAGCTTAGATCTTACAATATTTTTTTGAGAAATTTTGGCAGCTAGCGAAGAAATCTCAGCATCTCTTATCTTATCGCTAACATCTTTCCCATCTAAATATATTACACCTTTCACAAAATCTATATCTGTGCTCTCCATCATAGATGTTAAAGCTATATCATCATCTATATTTACACCTGCAACCTTAGATTTATATGCAGCTGCTCTATACATAGCTCCCGTATCAATGTATTCAATACTAAGCTTATTTGCTATCATCTTAGCTATAGTGCTTTTTCCTGCTCCACCTGGGCCATCTATAGCTATCTGAAAAATTTCATTATACACTAAGTTATCTCCCAAAATTATTTTCTAACTTTTCTACCTAAAAGATTCTCTATCTCTGAAACAAATGTATTTACATCAGTAAACTGTCTATATACTGAAGCAAATCTAACATAAGCAACTTCATCTAAATCCTTAAGTTTTTCCATTATAAGCTCTCCAACAAAACTGCTAGAAACTTCTTTTTCCATAAGATTATTTAACCCTCTCTCTATATCAATGGCAATTCTCTCCATAGTTTCATAGGATACAGGTCTCTTTTCACAAGCTTTAATAATGCCACTTAGAACTTTATTTCTATCAAAGCTCTGTCTTGTTCCATCTTTTTTTACAACCATAAGAACAACTTCTTCAACCTTTTCATACGTTGTAAATCTTTTGTTACACTTATCACACTCTCTTCTTCTTCTCGTAGCATGACCTTCCTCAGTAGGTCTAGAGTCAACTACTTTTGTATCAGAATTTTCACAGAAAGGACATTTCATACTCTTCCTCCTATATGTATTTTAAAGTTTTATATATTATCTCTTCATTTTACTATAATTCTGCCTTTTTTTCCATAAAATTGAGTAAATCTATAGTCGCAAATAATAGTATCGAATAACAATGAAGATAAGACTATTAAATTACTGTGCAAATATTAGATCAATCTCTCTATTTTCTACATCTACCCAGCTAACTTCTACAGTGACCTCATCTCCTAAAGAATATATCTTACCGGTAGACAAGCCGACCATTCTAAACCTTTCAGGTTCTGCCACAAATATATCTTCATTCATATCATCTATTGATACTCTTCCATCGATGCATCCCTTAACTTCAACATAAAGACCATAATTTGTAAATCCACTTACAACACCCTTAAAAGTCTTTCCAATTTGCGAATGCATATACTCAGTTAGCTTCATCTTTTCTACATCTCTTTCAAGCTCCATTGTATCTCGTTCAATTTTGCTGCAATGGTTTGAAATTCTCTGGCACTTTTCTTTAAATTCATCGTTATCAATTTTAGAACTACCCTCTTTTATAACGCTCTTCAAAATCCTATGAACAATTAAATCTGGATATCTTCTTATAGGTGAAGTAAAGTGACAATAGTTTTTTAGAGCTAAGCCAAAATGTCCCTCATTATCTACTGTGTACTCAGCCTTCTCCATGGAACGCAGCATTGCTCTTTGGACTAAATCTTCACACTTTTCTCCTCTGCTATTATCTATTACTTCTTTAATTTGAAATGGTTTAATATCTGAAATATCTCCCCTTATATTAAGTCCTAGACCTCCTAAAAACTTCCTCATATCTAGCATTTTTTCTTCTTTTGGGCTTCTGTGATTTCTATATATAAAAGGTAATTCCATCCAAGATATATAACTAGCTACACATTCATTTGCCTTAAGCATGAATTCTTCTATAATTCTATGAGCTATATTTCTTTCAGCTATAATGACATCCTTTGCTTTTCCATTTTTATCCAAAATAATCTTAGGTTCCTTAGTGTCAAAATCTATAGAACCTCTCTTATCTCTCTCCGAAATAAATATCTCAGCCAGTTCTCTCATCTTTATTAATGTTTCTAACACTTCCCAACTAAGATCTGTTTCTTTTATTTTATCTTTATTTTCTAAGAGACTTGCCACAAGATTGTATGTCAATCTTGCCTTAGAGTTGATAACGCTCTCAAAAATGGAGTAGTCTAACATTTTACCTTTGCTATCAAAAATCATCTCACATGAAAACGCCAATCTATCAACCTTTGGCTTAAGAGAACATAAATCGTTGGAAAGTTTTTCAGGAAGCATTGGAACTACCTGATTTAACAGGTAAACACTGTTTGCTCTTTTAAGAGCTTCCCTATCAATAACATCATCTTCCTTCACATAAAATGAAACATCGGCTATATGAACACCTAATTTATAAGTTCCATCATCTAAAATCTCTAGACTTACACCATCATCGAAATCCTTGCTGTCATCACCATCAATAGTAAAGATCATCTTATCTCTAAGATCCTTCCTATTTCTTATCTCTTTCTCTATAAGTGTTGGTCCTTCTATGGATTTTGCCTTATTTATAACTTGTTCATCGAACTGAAGACTTCTTCCACTGCCAACAATCATAGCTTTAATATCTCCACCAGGCTGACCATCTTTTGAAATTATTTCTAAAACTTTGCCCTCTGGACTTGAAGTCGCTGTCTTATACTTTGTTATCTCAACTCTTACAATATCTCCATCTTTGGCACCTTTAAGGTTTCTTCCTCTAATAAAGATATCATCTCTAAGTCTATTGTTAGAAGGTATGACAAAACCGTACTCTTTATTTCTGTCCATCGTTCCTACAATATGAGTATGGGCTCTTTCTAAAACTTTAATAACTCTTCCTTCAGGAGAATTCTTCCATGTATTTTTAGGCTCTAAAGCAAGAATAACCTTATCTCCATCCATAGCATCCTTAAGATTATTCTTCTTTACAAACACATCTCCAAGGTCCCATTTCAGATCTTCCTTTACTTGATCATCTAAAATTAAAAATCCGAACCCTCTCTTATGTACAGAAACAGTTCCTACTAACTCATATTTTTTCTTTTTCTTAATCTTTTTATTTTTAATCATATTTCCCTTAAAAATAGAAACGGATGACATAAAGCCATCCGTTTTAAACTCTTATTGTTTTAAACTTTATAAAATTTCAAACCTAGACTAAAAACCTCTAGCTTCCAATGTTACTATAACAAGAGATAGAACAATGAAAAGAACTGCACATACAGTTGAAATTTTATTTAAAAGTCCTTCATATCCTCTGCTTTTTTTCTTTCCGAAAAGCTGCTCAGCACCACCACCGATAGAACCTGATAAACCATCGCTATTGCTTGATTGCATAAGAATGCTAAGGATTAGAACAACGGACAATACAAGCATCAATATCATTAGTAATGTCATCTTTTTCCCTCCACTATATTAAATCATTAAGAAAGTATATCATACTTAATAATTTATTTCAAGCTAGTCTAAATTGTAGAAAGCATCTGTGCTGGCATAAATGCTTCCTTCTCCAAGGTTATCTTCAATTCTTAGAAGTTGATTATATTTAGCAATTCTGTCAGTTCTTGATAATGAACCTGTCTTTATCTGTCCTGCATTTAATCCAACAACGATATCTGCGATCATAGTATCTTCTGATTCACCTGATCTATGAGAAACAACAGCTGTATATCCAGCTCTCTTAGCCATTTCAATAGCTTCAAAAGTTTCTGTCAATGTACCAATTTGGTTAACCTTTATAAGAATTGAGTTTGCTATATTCTTTTCTATACCTTGTGAAAGTCTTTTTGTGTTTGTAACAAATAAATCATCACCAACTAGTTGAACTTTCTTTCCTAATCTATCTGTAAGAAGCTTCCAACCATCCCAGTCGTCTTCTGCAAGACCATCTTCGATAGAAATAATAGGATATTTTTCACATAGCATTTCGTAATATGCAACCATTTCTTCAGCAGTCTTTATTACTCCTTCTCCTACTAAGTTGTAAGTCTTATCTTTCTCATTATAAAATTCGCTCGCTGCCACATCCAAAGCAATTTTTACATCATCTCCTGGCTTATATCCAGCCATTTCCACTGCCTTTAGAATATCTGTAATAGCCTCTTCATTTGTAGCAAGGTTTGGTGCAAAGCCACCTTCATCTCCAACAGCAGTATTCATACCTTTTTCCTTAAGAACTTTCTTTAAACTATGGAATACTTCTGCACCCATTCTTAAGGCTTCCTTAAAGCTATCTGCACCTACAGGCATAATCATAAATTCCTGAATATCTACTGTATTGTCTGCGTGAGATCCTCCATTTAAAATATTCATCATAGGTGTAGGAAGTGTTCTTCCGTTAACTCCACCAAGATATCTATATAGAGGAATTCCTAAAGCTTTAGCTGCTGCATCTGCCACAGCCATAGAAACACCAAGAATTGCATTAGCACCTAGTCTTCCTTTATTTTCTGTTCCATCTAGAGCTATCATAGCCTTGTCAATACTAGTCTGATCAAGAGCGCTGTACTGATAGCATATAGCATCTGCAAGCTCTCCATTAACATTTGCAACAGCTTGCTGAACACCTTTACCAAGATATCTGTCAGCTGCTCCATCTCTAAGCTCAACAGCTTCATAAGCTCCTGTTGAAGCACCTGAAGGTACAATGGCTCTTCCTACTGTTCCATCTTCAAGTGTTACTTCTACCTCTACTGTAGGGTTACCTCTTGAGTCTAATACTTCTCTACCATAAATATCTGATATATAAAACATTTCTTCCTCCTAAGTTATCTAATATTAAAGATGATATATATTCTAACATCATCTCTATTTATCAAAATTAACAATCTTCGTAAATTTATTCCAGTTTAAACTAGCTCCACCAACTAAGGCTCCATCAATATTAGGCATAGTCAAAAGCTTCATGGCATTTTCATCATTTACGCTGCCACCATACTGAATAATAATTTTATCAGCTGATTCTTTATCATAAAGCTCTTCTATTTTATTTCTTATGAAAGCACACATTTCTTCCGCTTCTTCAGGTGTAGCAACCTTGCCAGTTCCTATTGCCCAAATAGGCTCATATGCTATAGTAACAAGACCTAATTCATCTTTAGAAATTCCAGCTAATCCCTTTTCAAGTTGATATGAAGAAACATCGAAAGCTTTTCCTTCTTCTCTTTCTTCTAAACTTTCTCCTATACATAGGATAGCTTCCATCTCAGATGCTATCAAAGCCCTAACCTTATTATTGATTAGCTCATCAGATTCTCCAAAAATATTTCGTCTTTCGCTATGCCCTACTATAGAGCCCTTAACCTTCGCTGACTTTAGCATAGGTATAGAAATCTCTCCAGTAAAAGCCCCTTCCTTTTCGAAGTAAACATTTTGAGCATAAATGTTAATACCTTTGCTTTGTAAAGCATCACTCATATATGATAAATGAATAGATGGAGGACAAATACCTATTTTTACAGCAGATTTATTGTCTTCTTTTAAATCAATATCATTTATGAAAGACTTAACATCTTCCATATCTTTAAACATCTTCCAGTTTCCAGCAATAAACTTATTTCTCAATTTTTCTCTCCTAATTTTATTTATCTTCCAAAGCTACAATACCTGGTAAAACCTTACCTTCTAGATATTCCATAGATGCTCCACCACCTGTTGATATATGAGTCATCTTATCTGATAAGCCAAACTGCTTAGCAGCTGCTGCACTGTCTCCTCCACCAACTATTGTAATAGCATCGCTTTCTGCTAGTGCTTCTGCAAGACTTCTTGTACCTTTCTCAAAGTTTGGCATTTCAAAGACTCCAACAGGTCCATTCCAAATCACTGTATTAGCCTTTGATATAGCAGATTTGAATAGCTCTATGCTCTTTTCACCTATATCAAGACCCATCATGTCCACTGGAATCTTATCTGCATCCACAGATTTAATTTCTGTATCATTTTTGAACTCTTTACCACACAAAGTATCAACAGGAATTAAAAGCTCTACACCCTTTTCCTCAGCTTTCTTCATAAGACTTTCTGCTAAATCGATACTTTCTGCATCTAAAAGAGAATTTCCTATTTCATAGCCTTTTGCTTTAAAGAAAGTATATGCCATTCCTCCTCCGATTATTAACATATCTACCTTTGAAAGCATGTTTTCAATAAGTTTTATTTTATCACTTACCTTTGAGCCTCCCATAATAGCTAACAGAGGACGCTTAGGCTCTTCAACTGCTTCTCCTAGATATTTAACTTCTTTTTCTATTAGGAGTCCTGATACAGCAGGAATGTAATCAGCTATACCAGCTGTTGAACAATGAGCTCTGTGGGCAGTACCAAAAGCATCATTTACAAATACATCACCTAATTCTGAAAGTTCTTTGGAGAAGGCTTCATCATTCTTAGTCTCCTCACTTCTGAATCTAACATTTTCTAGCAAGGCAACTCTTTCATTCATATCCGCAATTTCTGATTTAACCTTTTCATCAACAACTCTATCTGATTGAGCAAAAAGAACTGATTCATTAAGCAGCTCAGATAATCTGTCAGCCACCTTTCTTAGTGAAAATTCTTCCTTAGGCTCACCCTTAGGTCTTCCCATATGAGACATGATAATAACTTTGCAACCCTCATCTAGAAGATGCTTTATAGTAGGAAGAGCGGCTCTTATTCTTATATCATCTGTAATCTCTCCATCTACAACAGGAACGTTAAAATCACATCTAACTAATGCTTTTTTTCCTTTTAAATCAATATCTCTAATAGTCTTTTTCATAAAATTCCACTTTCTATGCTATATTTGTAAATTTAAATTATGCCATTTACATATTTCTGCAAATGGCATAGATTTTTCTTATTTATTGTCAACGCTGTGCATATACTTCATAAGCTCTAAACACTTATTTGAATATCCGTATTCATTGTCATAGTATGCTACAAGTTTGAAGAACTTATCATTAAGTTCAATACCTTGTCTAGCATCGAAAATTGATGTATGTGAATCACCAATAAAGTCTAGAGAAACAACTTCATCATCCACATATTCAAGAATACCCTTTAGATATGTTTCACTAGCTTCCTTAACCTTAGCACAAATTTCTTCATAGCTTGTTGGCTTTTCTAAAACTAGATTTAAATCTACCAAAGAAACGTCAGCAGTAGGAACTCTATACGATATACCTGTCATCTTACCTTTTAAGTCTGGAATTACTAAACCAACAGCTTTAGCAGCACCAGTAGTTGTAGGTATGATATTACCAAATACTGATCTTCCTGTTCTCCAATCCTTCATCGATCTTGCATCCACAACTTTCTGCTTAGCTGTAGCAGCATGAATAGTGGACATAAGACCTTCCTTAATTCCCCAATTGTCATTGATTACCTTAGCTAAAGGAGCTAAGCAGTTTGTAGTACATGAAGCATTTGATACTACATGGTAATCTGAAGTGTATTCTTCATTATTAACACCCATTACATATGTAGGTGTATCCTGATCTTTAGCTGGAGCTGAAATTATAACTTTCTTTGCTCCTGCCTTAATGTGATCCATAGCTTTCTCAGTAGTAGTGTATGCTCCTGTACCTTCTAAGATATACTCTGCTCCGCATTCTGACCAAGGAATATCGATAGCCTGCTCACAGCTGTAAACAGGTATTTCCTTTCCATCTATTGTGATACCTTTATCATACTTTCCTACTTCTCCTGGAAATCTTCCAAAAGTTGAATCATATTTCAACATATAAACTAAATAGTCTATATCAGCATTTCTAACATTTATTCCTCTAATATCTATTTCTGGGTCATTGTAAGCCGCTCTGATAACAACTCTACTAATTCTACCAAATCCGCTTATCCCAACTTTAACTGCCATAATTTCCTCCTATGTAAAGTATTTCAGTTCGTAATATTTTCTCAGTATATTATAATACAATTTACCCATACTTTTCAAGGGTAAAAGCTTTTTTCACTCTTATTTGTATAGCTTAAAACTAGTAATACTAATCTTTTTAGCTCAGCCCATCAAAGTTTAGTTGCCTTAGAGCTTCAAACAAAATTATATTTACTGCATTTGATAAATTGAGCGATCTCAGTCTAGCATCTTCTCCCATAGGTATTCTAATAGCACAGTCTTTATTATTAGCTATCAGCTCTTTTGGCAAACCTTTGCTCTCTGCACCAAATAAAATCATATCTCCGTCCACAAACTTTGAGTCAGAATAGATATGTCCACCTTTTGTTGTAGCTAAAAACATTCTTCTATCCTTGTATTTATCTAAAAATTCTTCCAAACTATCATGTACTTCAAGGGATAAAAACTCCCAATAATCTAAACCTGCTCTCTTAACTGACTTTTCATCTATTTGAAAGCCTAAGGGTCTAACTAAGTGAAGTTTTGTTCCTGTAGCGGCACAGCTCCTAGCAATATTGCCTGTGTTACCTGGAATCTCCGGTGTAACTAAAACAACTTCAACTCCCTTTTTCATATTATCCATAACACTCTCCAATCTAAATCATAATTAAAAGTATAGCACTTAAATAAAATTACTACAACGATATAAGTAGCCCTTCTTTGTGGTATAATCTTTTTATTGATTAAAAGAGGTGAATTATGGCATTTGATGGATTTCTAACAAGAGGAATAAGAAATGAGTTATCAAAACTTCTAGTTGGTGGAAGAATAGATAAAATATATCATCCTAGCAGGTTTGATCTAATATTTGTTATCCACAATAATAAAGAAAAGTACAAGTTGATGATTTCGGCTGATTCCAGCCATTTCGGAGTTTATATTACAGATGAAAACTATGAGAACCCTAAGACTCCTAGTTCTTTTAATATGCTTTTAAGAAAGCATCTATCCGGTGGAAAAATACTTGGTATAAATCAAGTTGAATGGGAAAGAATTTTAGAAATATCTATCGAATGTAAAGATGAGATGGGCTATTTCATAGAAAAAAAGTTAATTGTTGAAATCATGAATAAACATAGTAATGTAATAATCACAAATGCCCAAGATAACAAAATCATAGATGCCATGAAAAGAGTTTCTATAGATACTAGCTCTGTAAGACAGCTTCTTCCGTCAATGATATATGACTATCCACCTAGTCAAAATAAAATCTCACCTGAATCATTTATTTTATTAGATACTAAAGATATTGAAAGCTTTAGGACTCATAAAGATATTTTAAACAGTGTATGTGGAATTTCGCCAGCTATGGCTATAAACTTATTCGAAAGTTCTAATTCACAAAGTCTTATGAAAGATTATATTGAAAAATTAAACAGCGATAGTCTTGAGAGCATCGTTTATTTGGATAAAGACAAAACTCCGAAAGATTTCCACACTCTTCCTTTAAATAACCTAGAGTCGCTAAGCAAAGTGTCCTTTGATAACATAAGTAAAGGCATAAGCTACTATTATTCTCATAGAGAGGATAGCAATAGGCTCAGACAGAAATCTTCCGCTCTTGAAAAGACTTTAAAAGCTCACATAAAAAAACTTACATTAAAACAATCGAGGCTTTTAGATGATATGGATAAAGCTAGAAGAGCTGAAATATATCAGCTATATGGAGAGTTATTAACAGCTAATCTTCATATCATAAAAGATAGCAGCAAGCCTGCTAGAGTTTTCAATTACTACGACAATACGGAAATTGAGATTCCTATGGATGGAAAACTATCTCCTGTAAAAAACTCTCAAAACTACTTTAAAAAGTTCAATAAATCTAAAAGAGCTCTGATAGAGAAAGAGAATCAGCTTGAGAGTACAGCGATAGAACTTTCTTATCTTTCTACTACACTAGATCTACTTCAACTTGCAGATAGTGTTGCAACAATAGATGAAATAAAAGATGAGCTTATGGATGCTGGATATATTAAGGAAAGAAAGGCCGATAATAGAGGTAAAAAATCTGCAAAACGAGATTTACTATCTTATGTTTCTCCAACCGGAAAAAAAGTGTTCGTGGGAAGAAATAATAAGGAGAATGATTATCTTTCAACTAAGTATGCGTCAAACTCTGATCTATGGTTTCATACTAAAGATATATCGGGCTCTCATGTAATTTTATCTCTAGAAGGAAAGGCACCTGAAGATGATGATATAGTATTTGCTAGTCAACTTGCTGCTTACCACAGCAAAGGTAGACTATCTGAAAATGTTCCAGTAGATTATACCTACATAAAGTACGTAAAGAAACCTAAAGGTGCTAAGCTTGGCATGGTCATATTTACCGATAATAAGACGATTTATGTTAATCCAGCCAACATTGAAAGTCAAGTTCAAAATTGAAACAAATAATTTAAAGATGCTTAAGGACTTATCTTAGCATCTTTTTAAAGAAATATCCCCTCAACTCACTAGAGTTAAGGGGATATATTAAGTTCTGAAATATTTTTATTTACTTACTTTTTTGCCTTTGCTTTAGTCTCTTCAATATTCTTCATAGACTCTATAATAGCATCTGCAAGAGAGTGCATATCATTAGCATTAGCCTCATTCAAAGAAGTATTTAAAGTAACTCTATCGTTTAGAACATCAACCATCTTTAATCTTTCATTGACGAACTCTTCAATTCTATCTCCAACAGTACATGCCCATGTTCCGTTTTCAATAATACCTAGCGTTCTATTTTGAACGTTAAGAGCTTCTAAATCCATAATGAAGTTTTTCATCACAGGATAAATTTCTAGATTGTATGTAACAGATGCTAAAACTATATGAGAATACTTAAAAGTATCTGCAATCAGTTGAGACATATGTGTATTTGAAACATCGTGAACTACAACATTAGTCATACCTTTTTCACAAAGCTCAGTTGCTAGAGCCTGTGCAGCATGTTCAGTATTACCATACATTGATGCATATGCAATCATTACACCCTGCTCTTCTGGTTCATATCTGCTCCACTTATCATATTTTTCAATGATATATCCAAAGTCATTTCTCCAAACTGGTCCATGAAGAGGACAAATATACTTAATATCTAAAGTAGCAGCCTTCTTCAAAACATCCTGAACGAAAGGACCATACTTACCAACAATATTAGTATAGTATCTTCTAGCATCATCTAACCAATCTCTATCAAAGTTAACTTCATCGTTAAATAGCTTACCATCTAGAGCACCAAATGTTCCAAAAGCATCTGCAGCCATCAATACGCCATCTTTCAAGTCATAGCTTAGAAGAACTTCTGGCCAATGAACCATAGGAGCTTCTACGAAAGCGTAAGTGTGAGCTCCGAAAGAGAAAGTATCTCCCTCTTTTACTATAATCTGCTCATGATTATCAATAGCTTTAAATCCAATTTGTCTCATGATTTCAAAAGCCTGTTCGCTACTTATTAGCTTAACTTCTGGGTATCTTAAACAAACTTCTTCAACAGCGCCTCCATGGTCAGGCTCCATATGATGAACCACCATATAATCTAGAGGTCTTCCATCTAAAACATCTTCTATATTCTTTAAAAATTCTTTAGTTGCTGACCAATCCACTGAATCAAACAATACAGTCTTCTCATCAAGAAGCAGGTAAGAGTTATACGATACTCCTCTAGGTATTGGGAATATATTTTCAAATAAAGCCAGCCTGTGATCGTTTGCACCTATCCAATATAGGTCATCTGTAACTTTTCTAACTGTATACATAGTATTTCCTCCAATTCCTAAATTTACATTCTATCTGCTGAGTAAAACTCTTGAATAAACTTATCTTTTTCTTTCTGACAATCTGGGCAAACCCAATCTTCAGGCAACTTTTCAAACAATGTACCCGGATCTATTTCGCCCTCTACATCTCCTACATTAGGGTCATATTCATATCCGCAGCCAGTACATACATACACTCCATAGTTAGGGGCTAGCTTTCTTGGCTTAGATCTTCTTACCTTCTTCATAGGAGGTGCCGGCTTCTTTTCGCCCATTCCTAATGCTTCTGCCAATAGTGGTAGTACTTCTGCTAAATCTCCAACAATTCCATAGTCTGCATTCTTAAATATAGCTGCACCTGGATTTTTGTTGATAGCAACGATTGTAGATGCATCTTTAATACCCTTTAGGTGCTGAGAAGCTCCAGAAATACCGCAAGCTATGTATAAATTGCCCTTGAACTTCTGCCCTGACATACCAACGTAACGCTCTAGAGGTAGAAGCTTCATATTTTCAGCTACAGGTCTTGAACAACCTAAGGCTGCACCAGCTGCATGAGCAAGATTTTCAGCAAGCTTCAAGTTATCAGCTGAACCTATACCCTTACCTATGCTTACTACTCTTTCTGCATCAACTATAGGAGTATTCATATCTATGCCAACAGTAAAGTCATATCCATCCTTTTTAAGAGCTGCAACAAGCTTATCTACAGAATCCTTAACAGAGTCTTCCTTAAAGATTTCTCTCTTTCTTTCCCCTGTTATTGGACCTGCTTTCTTTCCAGCAACAGCAGCTCCACCTTTAGACTTGCTCTTAGCAGGCTTTCCAATAAGACTAGCTGCTATAACAACTCTCTGAATTTCATTTGTTCCTTCATATATAGTTGTAATTTTAGCATCTCTATAGAATCTCTCAACATCCATACCCTTTAGGTATCCTGTTCCTCCATGAATTTGAAGAGCATCATTTACAACCTCTAAGCAAATGTCTGAAGCGTACTGCTTAGCCATTGCTGATTCCATACCATAATTCTCATGATTTGTCTTCATCTCTGCTGCTGAGTAAATCAGGAATCTTGCCGCTCTAATCTTTGTAGCCATATCAGCTATTTTAAATGAAATAATCTGCTGCTGAGCAATAGGCTTTCCAAACTGAACTCTCTCTTTTGCATACTGTAAAGCTGCTTCATAAGCTCCCTGAGCTATACCTAATGCCTGAGATGCTATACCGATTCTTCCACCATCAAGTGTCTGCATAGCTATTCTAAATCCCTGACCTTCTTTACCTAGTAAGTTTTCTTTAGGTACTTTTACATTGTCAAAAATTAACTCTGCAGTAGTAGAAGATCTTATACCTAATTTGTCATAATGGTCTCCAAATGAGAATCCTTCCCATTCTTTCTCAACGATAAACGCTGAAATACCGTGCGTTCCAATGCCAGGAGTAGTCACTGCAAATACTATATAAAAGTCAGCTTTAGGTGCATTTGTAATAAAAATCTTATTACCATTTAAGATATAATAATCCCCATCTAACTCAGCTGTAGTCTCTGTTCCTGAGGCATCACTTCCAGCATTTGGCTCTGTAAGACCAAAAGCACCTATCTTCTCACCCTTTGAAAGTGGAACAAGGTATTTTTTCTTTTGTTCTTCTGTTCCAAAAGCATCTATAGGATATGCTCCTAAAGATGTATGTGCAGATAAAATTACTCCAACACCACCATCAACTCTTGATAGTTCCTCTACAGCTATAGCGTAAGAGATAGCATCTAAGCCAGCTCCTCCGTACTCTTTTGCATAAGGAATACCCATCCAACCATTTTCACCCATCTTCTTAACAATTTCGTCTGGAAACTCGTTGTTTTGATCTAGTGAAAAAGCTATAGGTTTCACCTCTTCTTCTGCAAATTTTCTAACGGCTTTTCGTAACTCCTCATGTTCTTTTGTCGTCTTAAATAACATGGTTTACCTCCTTCTTTAAATTAAACATCTTACATACGCTTAATTGTAACATTGTCAACTTACCTATATTATATACCTAATTATGGCAATGTAAAGCATTTCACAATAAATTTATACTAAACAAGTCAAGTTTTATTTTACTTTCACACTTATTACACAATTTATATGGATTTATGTTTAATAAAAAAACTGACCTTAATGTTTTTATTAAGGTCAGTAAGATATTTTAATTTAATTCTGCAATTATCCTCTATTTTTTCTTCTTAGAGTTAAAACACCTGCAGCTGATACTATTAGAGTACCAAATACTGCTCCTGCAGCAAAATTATCTGATGTCTTAGGAGACTTGCTCATTTTCTTAGCAGGCTTCATTTCTGGTTTCTTCTCAGGATCCATAGGCATATCTGCTGGCATATCATCATCTGCATCTGCAGAAGCCTTTACAATAGAAGTGAATGTTATCATTTCCTCTGGAGTGTCATCGTCGTCCTTGTTATCAAAGTCTTTTCCTTCTGGTAACTGAACTCCTTCCCAGTTGAAGTTAAAAGGCATCTCTATACCAAATAGGTTAGCAGTTGATTTAAACTCTCCATAAACATATCCTTCTGCCTTTATTTTATCCCCTGGTTTAACTGTATCTTTTACTTTTGCACCAGTAGTTTTAACTACCATAATATCAGGAGCTGCCAGTACATCATCCTTTAAGGCAACATAACTTTCATAAGTCTTCTTTAAAACCATATTTACTTTCAGTGAAGTGTACTTAACAGCCTGCTTATTTGCATCAAGAAGCTCAAATGTTTCTACCTCTACACCATTTTGATCCTGAAGTTTAAATAGATTATTTTCAGATAAAGTTGCCTTAACATTTGTTAAATCAACCTGATCATCTCTAACAGTTAGTGTAGCAACAAAAGAACTTGCTGTATCATAAAGAACAATTTTACCTAGGTTATTTTTTACCTGAGCTGGTAGTAGGTTTGAATTTTCAACAGCTGTAAGAGTATCTTTAATGCTCTTAACATCTAAAGTAGATTCGTACTTTATCTCAGCACCTGCTTCTGTCTCATGAAGAGCGTTAGCTTCAGTATCACCATCAACTAAAATGTCACCATTAAGCTCTACTGCTGGGTTTTCTACTCCTGCATTTGGAGGTGCTGGAGCCGCTGCAGCATTACCATTTACTGTAGTGTCTGTAGTCTGTGCAAATGCCTGGCTACTAAAAGCCACTGTAGAAAGGGCAACTGTTAAAGATAACAGACCCGATGCTATTAATTTTGTCTTTTTCATTTTTCTCTCCTGTTTTATTTAAGTTTTCTGTCTTTATTTTCTCTTATTAATAATACACCATTTTACAAGTAATCACAACATAAATTATGTTTTTTTTAATTTCAATAAGAAAACGAGCTTATTATCAAGATTTTTCTAAAGGTTAATATAACTTATTTAACTACTTTTTTCCTGCTAACAACAAATAAACCTAACGATGCGCATAATAAGGATGCCAGTATTCCTAAATCCATGTTATCTCCTGTCTTTGGAGCCTTAACAGGTATTTTTTTATTCAGCACAGTCTCTTCTAAAACTTTACCATTTTCCCTAATTGAAAATTCGTAAGTTTTATCATTTTTGAAGAATCCTTTAAGCTCTTTTGTTTCCTTAACCTTATAATCTCCATAAACTAGGTCTTCAAAAGCTACAACTCCATTTGCATCTGTCACTTTCGTATCTATTATCTTATCATTCTGAATTAATGCAAATTCAACACCCTGAAGTTTATTTCCCTTTTCATCGACCTTATTTATAATGATAGTACCCTTTTTAAGAGTATTATAGAATTCTTCTAAATCTACTAGCTCTCCATCTTTTCTGATGCTTACATCTCTTATCTCTTCTGATAGATTATAGTTTTCCAGTGTACTCTTTTCCTTCAACTGATAATCTCCATACAGTATATCCTCAAAGGTTGCTACTCCATCTTCTCCTGTAGTTGCTTCATAGACTTCCTTATCATCTTGCATCAATACAAATGTTACTCCTGCAAGCTTCTTATCTTTGTCATATGCATCTACCTTAGTTACCTTCACACTTCCCTTCTTTATCTGGTTTGTGAAGTCTCCTAGATCTATTAGCTCCCCTTCTTTTCTGATGCTTACATCTCTTATCTCTTCTGATAGATTGTAGTTTTCAAGTGTACTCTTTTCCTTTAGAGTATAGTCTCCGTAGACTATGTCTTCAAAGGTTGCTACCCCATCTTCTCCTGTAGTTGCTTCATAGACTTCCTTATCAGTTTGCATCAACACGAATGTTACTCCTTCAAGCTTCTTATCTTTATTATCAGCATCTACCTTAGTTACCTTCACACTTCCCTTCTTTATCTGGTTTGTGAAGTCTCCTAGATCTATTAGCTCTCCATCTTTCCTGATGCTTACATCTCTTATCTCTTCTGATAGATTGTAGTTTTCCAGTGTACTCTTTTCCTTTAGAGTATAGTCTCCGTAAACTACACCTTCAAAGGTTGCTACTCCATCTTCTCCTGTAGTTGCTTCATAGACTTCCTTATCGGCCTGCATCAATACGAATGTTACTCCTGCAAGCTTCTTATCTTTATCCTCTGCATCTACTTTCGTTACCTTCACATTTCCCTTCTTTATCTGGTTTGATATTTCTCCAAGATTTATAATCTGCTTATCTTGGGTTATTGATATATCAGTACTTTCAAAAGCGTTTTCTTCTGGAAGGTTATAGTTGTCTAATGTTCCTGTTTCTACAAGCTTATATTCTCCATAAACAACATCTTCAAATGTTACAGTACCATCATTTTTAGAAACTGCTTCATATTTTTTCTGATTATTTTGTCTAAGTTCAAAAGTAACATTAACTAAAGCCTTATCAGAATCATCTGCATCTACTTTCTTAAAAGTAACACTGCCTTTTTTCATTTTATTAGATACAGTTCCTAAGTCTTCTGTAACCTGATCTTCTGTTATAGATATTGGCCTTTCTGTATCATCTAAAACGTAGTTATCTAGTGTCGCTTTCTCAACAACTATATAATCACCATAAGGAACATCTTCAAATAAAGCTACTCCATCAACATCAGTCTTTGCCGTAGCTACTTCAGTCTTCTTGTTTCCTTCGACCTTTTTTAATGAGAACTCTACTCCTTTGAGTTTTATCTGTTGGTTATCAGCATCAACTTTAGTTAACCTTATATGGCCTTTTTTTATAATGTTGGAAACTATACCAGCATTAATTGTTTCACCATCTGTATCTACATTAACATTAAGCGTTATATCTGAAGGTAAATAACCTTCCTTTGGCGTCTTTTCTGTTATTGTATATTCTCCAAATACCACATTCTCAAAAGTAGCTATGCCTTTATCATCGGTAGTTGCTGTAGCAATTTCATTTCCATCCTTATTTAAAGAGAAAACTACTCCTGATAAAACCTTTGTGTTATCATCTCCATCCACTTTCTTAACCTGTACATCGGACTTTATTTTGTTATTTATCCAGTTCCCCAAAGATATAGCGTCGTCACCATTTTCAGTTATATTTACGCTCTTAACCATATCGCTTAAAGCGTATCCTTCTAAAGTTTCTATCTCTTTTATCTTATACTGTCCATAACTAACATTTTCAAAAGTAACAACTCCATCTTGGTTTGATGTAGCTTCAAATATAGGTGTATTTAAATCATTTTCTTTAAATAATCCAAACTTTACACCACTTAACTTATTTGTAGTTTCATCCTCGTTATCACCATCAATCTTTACAAAAGTAATATTTCTCTTGATAGGTTTGTTCTCTATCGTCTGAACTTCTAAATCATCTTCTCCAACAGTTACATCTCTACCATTCTTCTCTATAATGTCATATCCTTCCAGAGCTTTCGTTTCTACAATTTTATATTCTCCAAAAGGAATATTCTTAAAGACAGCTTTACCTGTCGCATCCGTTTCTACAGTGTCTACAGTTTCTTCACCTTTCATAAGCTTAAACTCTACACCTGATAAAGCTTTCTTTATTCCATTCTCATCTGCTTCCGATGATGTTTTTAATATTTCAACATCTCTATTAACAGATACTATACCAGCATTGATAATAGCTGAGTTTGAAATAGGATTTAATACAAAGGAATGAGACATTCCATAATTAGTACCTTCCGGCTTTTCCTCTACATTGTTTTGATCTATTTTCTTTCCAAAGTTATCTGTGAATACATCAGTATCATCTCTTGTAAACCTTACTTTATAGTTACCTCTCTTGTATACGGACATTGTGTATCTTCCAGATGCATCTGTAGTAGCTGTAATGAAGTTTCCTTCTGCATCTTTTACAGGTGCTCCTGTATCAGCATCTATTAACTCTACTTTTCTTCCAGAAACACCGTCTTCTCTAGTAGAAAGGTTACCATCTTTATTAAAATCTTTAAAATACTTACCTGTAACTAAATATTTTTCAAAGGTTACTTTAACTTTGTTTCCTTCAACGAATATATTTGAATCTGTTGAAATGGCAGACGAATTTATTGCAAAGTCTCCAGGCGAAAGAGTCTTATCATAAGGAATCTTACTCTTTACTAAAAAGTTCACAGTTTCCTTAACAGCTATTTGTTTACCTTCTTTAAGGACGAACTTAAAGCTTGTTACTTTGCTAAAATCATTAACTTGGTCTTTTGTTACCCACTGTCCATCTCTAACATTTTCAATAGTATCTCTAGGACCGACCTGATAAAATATATCAAACTTCTCTAAAACTGCAGCGTTTTCCGGTGCATCTTCTATAGCACCACTGAGAGGTGTATTGAATACAGACCCTCTTTTTAGGTATTCATTAGCCTGATTCGGTACAATTACCGTATCTTGAGCGTAAGGAAGCTTATCTATAACATAAGCTGAACTCGCTTCTTCTATAGTATTATTAAATATAGAAATATTGTAATAGAAGTCTTCTCCAAGATCACCTGTTGCAACAAGTCCTAAAGAGTCTTTTGTAAAACCTACCTCTTTCTTTATTAGAAGCTCCAGTGGTGGAGTATAAGTAATATTTGAAGAAACGCCCATAAAGTATTCTTCTCTGTCTCCATCTCCATCTAAATCTAAATCATCTTTGTAGGCTCTCTGATTGTAGAAAGATACAATATTCTTATTATCCGGATAAACTATATAGCTATCTATTTGGTTGGCACCTCTCTTAGCATAAGGCGATACTTCCACTCTTGTTGATATACCAAAATCATCTAAACCAATATCTGATGGTAGCACCTTAGGCACAGTATATATAACAGCTGTTCTGCCAGTATTTTTAAAGTTTTCAATAACCTCAGGAGCTCCTATTTTCTCACCGTTATACCAATACGCACTATTAGTTGATGCATAGTTAAAAGCCGGCGGTAAAAGCTGAATTACCTTTACATTCTCAATCGGCTTATCAACAAGGGGTCCCCACAAGCCATAATCCGCACGAAATCTTCCTTCTGTAGCATAATTAACAAAAGTACCAGACTTGGAATAGCTTACCTGTTGATCTCCTGTAGCTGAAATATCAGACTTTGGCTCTATAGGAGAAAGGCTCGTATATGCATAGTCTCCGTTATGTGTATTATTAGCCTTTTGGTCATCATTAATTTTATTTAGAAAATCACTTGTCGAAGTAGCTGTTGCTCTTCCACCATAAGTTTGTTTTGTCTTATATGTTTTATTTGCAAACTTTTCTAGTTCTGCTTTTGAAGGAAACTCATGAGTAACTATTCTAAATCCTGCATCATCTAAAATAATTGGCTCTTTCAAAACTAAATCTAGTGCCTTATATTTTCCTTCCGTATCATTTATATCTACTTTTTCTTCAAATTGAACATTTTCTCTTATTACTTCTCTAGTACCATCATCTTTAATACCATAAAGTGTGTTTCCAGAGTTAAGCTGGTTTATAACATTTTCCTTGTATGTTTTAAACTCAGCATCAGTATATGAATCTCCATCTTTATAAAAATCTTTAATCTGATAGTACTTATAATAAACTCTCTTATCATTAGCTTGCTTTGATAATACGTCTCCCATATTGAATAGCTTTGTTACTATACCATTTTTCTTATTATCAAAACTTGATCCATTATTACTGTTTCTAAAGGTAGTCTGATAAACAAGACCTTCAGCTGTTTGGTCATTTTTTCTATCATATATAACCCCATCATGTATAGCATAATTACCATCTGCTATATCAAATTTTATAGGGTCTGTGCCAGCTCCATTTAAATTATCCTTATGTATAAAAAGTCCACCTGTTGGTGAAAAAGGAATTCCTTTAAACTGAACTTTCATTGCCCTATCGCTGAACTTTCTTTGTGTTGGAAGTCCTGCATCTACATAATACTCTGCACTTATATCATAAGGGGTATCTAAAGCTTTATTCTTAAATACGAAGTGGGGCCAATAAGTTCTTCCAGGGTTACCATCTCTCCGTCCACTATGATAATAGTTTGGTGCCGGGTTATTATCAATAAAAGTTGCTGTCTTTGCAACTGGATCATAAATCCAGTCTCTTTTATAAGCTTCTGCAGGCTCAACACCTTCAGGTAAGTGTACAACAATTTTAAGGTTTGTAGGTTTTACAAATGAGACTGTTCCATCAAACCCCTTAGTAACCTCAACAACTTCTGAGAATCCAACTTCCACATCTCTTCCTGGCTCACCTGTTGTATTCTGTCCTTCCAAAGTGTTTACATTGTAATGATATATTTTTGTAGTATCGTCAAACCTATTATATCCATAAGGATGTATAGCTGAATTAGAATATTCAAATTCATTTTTTAAAGCCTTGTAAGTCTTAGTTGTGCTATATAGCTTAGGCATATTTTTAAAATCTATGGATTCATCGTTAGCATCCACCATATCTAGCTTAATTATTTCAGTATCTCCGTTTCTTGTAGGCTCTTCCCTAAATTTAAAAGGAAACTGAAAAGTCATAAGATTACCGCCCGTCAGCTCTCTAAATTTATAAATTACATACCAGTTTTCTTCATCCTCAAGTCTCTTTGTCTCATATGAGTTCTGTGAGTCTACAAATGTAGGCTTCTCTACTCTACCTCCATTCTTAGGAACTGTCAGAACTATCCATGGGTTTTTAATGCTTACGCCAGAACCTGAAATTTTAACATTTGCAGCTGCTGGAATAGTTTTATTTACCCAAAAGTCTGTGTCATGGGTTATTGTTGACCCATCAAAATTGATTATGGACAAATCAACTCTTAAAGTTTCATCTGCATACGCAAAGTTGCTAAATACAGATAAAATCATAAGAAATGCAAGAAGTCCACTTATCAGCTTCTGTCTTAATCCATTCATATATACTCCTTTCAAAACAGGTTTATTATTACTAACTTAACACTTATAGTTTATACACACTATACAAGTATTAAAACCTATTTTATTTACATCAAATTCATTATTTATGTGCTATTTAATAATGATACCTACTGATGATGGATCACATGCAGCTGCATTACCTTCATCTGTATCGATATGGCACTCCCTCTCGTGGCCTTCACCTGCTCTTATTAGAACATTGTGGTAAACTAAAGGTCTTTCTCCTCCTTTAATTTCAAGACTTACTATGTCCTTATCTTTAACGCCTGCTTCTTCTGCCTGAGCTGCTGATAAGTGAATATGTCTCCAAGCAACGATAACTCCTTCTTCAATTTCAACTTCACCTGCAGGTCCTATAAGCTTACATCCTGCTGATCCTTCTAGCTTACCAGACTCTCTGATAGGTGGCTTCAATCCTATGCCTCTAGCATCTGTCATAGCAAGTTCAACCTGAGTCTGTGATCTAGCTGGACCTAAAACTCTAATTCCTTTTAGAGTTCCCTTAGGACCTACTACATCAACTTTTTCTTCACAAGCGTACTGTCCTGGCTGAACAAGATCCTTCATAGGAGTTAGTTCATGACCTTCTCCAAATAGAATATTTATGTGTTCCTTACTTAAATGAAGGTGTTTGTTTGAAATACCAATTTTTACTTCATAACCCATTTTTATTACCTCTTTCCAAATTTTAAAATTATGTTATATTTTATATGTTTACAGCCTAATTAATCTAAGGCTGAAATATATGGAAGCTGTCTATATTTTTGATCATAGTCTAGACCGTAGCCTACTATAAATCTATTCTCTACTGAGAAACCAACATAATCTACATCAATATCTACTTTTCTTCCTTCTGGCTTATCTAAAAGAGTGCATATTTTTACATCCTTTGCCCCTCTATTCTTCAGATAACCTACAAGGTAGTTCAAAGTAATTCCACTGTCTATTATGTCTTCAACTATAAGAACAGTCTTTCCAGATATATCTTCTTCAATATCCTTTACGATTTTTACCGTTCCGGATGTTCTCGTGGAAGCTCCATAACTAGAGCAAGCCATGAAATCTATTTTAAGATTTTCTAAATCTATACGCTTCATAAGGTCTCCCATCCAAGGAATAGACCCTTTGAGTATTCCTAGAAGAATTACATCTTCATCTTTCAAATCTTTGCTGATCTCTTCTCCTAGCTCTTTTGCTCTACATAATATTTGTTCTTCTGTAATGAGAATTTCTCTCTCCATCTACTGCTCCTCCACTTGATAGTCTTCAGTCTCTATTATATCTCTTCCTTTATATTTTGATGAATAATTCTTTTTACCCTTAAATTGAGGATTTAAAGAGCTATTTATAATATAAAGTATTATCACCCATAAAATTATATCATCTATAAAGCCTACGGGCAACAGAAAGTCAGGCAAAATCTCTATAGGCGAAACGAGATAAACAACACCAAATACAACTAAGAGTTTCTTCCATAAAGCAACGCTCTTATCTTTCAGCATATTTAGTATAGCACCTATGTACCTGAATACCCCCATACTTATACCTCTTTTCCAGATATGTCAAAGGCTGATGAAATATCTTTCATTCTATATCTCCTTTGAAGATAGCAAATCATCCATAACTTCAAGAAGTTTATCTTGACCTGTTTTCTTAAGGGAAGATATAGGTATTATTATATCTTCTGCACTCATTCCAAGAGACTTTCTAATCATGGCTTCATGCTTTTTAATATGATTTCTAGATATTTTATCAGATTTTGTTGCTACAACTATTCCATCTAAATTATAGTGCTTGAGATATTCATACATTTGCACATCCTGCTTGCTAGGTTCATGTCTTATATCAACAAGCTGTATAACTTTTAAAAGCTTGCTTCTAGATGTCAAATACTCATCTATCATATCACCCCATGAATTGCTCAGAGACTTTGACACCTTAGCGTAGCCATATCCAGGTAAATCTACAATTCTAAATTCACCGTTTATCTCATAAAAGTTTATTGTTCTAGTCTTACCAGGACTTCCTGATACTTTAGCTAGCTTTTTCCTATTTGTTAGAAGGTTTAAAAGGGAAGATTTTCCAACATTGGATCTTCCTGCAAAAGCTAGTTCATACATATCTTCACTAGGATACTGATCTTTTCTTCCTGTTACTGCAACAATTTCTGCTTTCTTTATCTCTATCATAGATACCACCGTTCACTATTTATAAAACTTCAGCAAGAGCCTGATCAACCTTTTCTACTAAAACAAATTCTAGGTCTTCTCTTACAGATTCTGGAATATCATCTATATCCCTCTCATTTTCCTTAGGAAGAAGCACTTTCTTTACACCTGCTCTATGAGCTGCAATAACTTTTTCCTTTATGCCGCCAACAGGAAGTACTCTACCTGTAAGCGTAACCTCTCCTGTCATAGAAACATCTTTTCGAATAGGTGTTTTACTTAAAGCAGATATAATTGCCACCGACATAGTTACACCTGCAGATGGTCCATCTTTTGGAACAGCTCCTTCTGGCACATGTATATGAATATCTGTATTTTTATAGAATTCTTTATCTATGTCATACTTATCTGCAACCGTTCTAACGAAACTTATAGCGGCTTTTGCTGACTCCTGCATAACTTTACCCAACTGACCAGTAAGCTCTATCTTTCCTGTTCCTGGAACGATAACAACCTCTATAAATAGGGTATCTCCACCTACAGCAGTCCATGCCATGCCAGTTGCTACTCCAACTTCTTTCTTACCTGTTATCTTATCGTAGGTAACCTTCTTCTTACCTAAAAGTTCTTCAAGATCTGCTGGCTTTATTTTATATCCTTCAACCTCACCAACCGCTATCTTCTTAATTACTTTTCTAATAAGTGTAGCTATTTCTCTCTCAAGGTTTCTTACGCCTGCTTCTCTAGTATAGTAGCTTATAACATCTTTTATGGCCTTATCTGTTATAGAAAACTCAGATTTATTAACACTAAGCTCCTTCATTTTTTTAGGGGCTAGATATTTTTTAGCAATATGAAACTTCTCTTCATATGTATATGCATGAACCTGAATAATTTCCATTCTATCTCTTAAAGGTCCTGGTATTGTATCTAGCGAATTTGCTGTAGCAATAAACATAACCTTCGATAAGTCAAAAGGAACTTCTAAATAATGGTCTACAAAAGTCTTATTTTGTTCTGGATCTAAAACTTCTAAAAGAGCTGACGAAGGATCTCCTTTATAATCACTTCCAAGCTTATCTATTTCATCAAGTAAAAATACAGGGTTTCTAGTATCTACTTCTTTAATAGCATTGATAATTCTACCTGGAATAGCTCCAATATACGTTCTTCTATGACCCCTTATTTCTGCTTCATCTCTAACTCCACCCAGAGACATTCTAACAAATTTTCTGCCTGTGGCTGTAGCTATGGATTTAGCAATAGAAGTCTTTCCTGTACCAGGAGGCCCAACTAAGCAAAGAATAGGCGATTTAATATCCTTATTTTTCCATAGAACTGCAAGATGTTCTAAAACTCTCTCCTTAACCTTATCAAGTCCATAGTGATCATTTCTCAGAATCTCTTCCGACTTTTTCATATCTTGATTTTCTTCATCAAGCTTATTCCAAGGTAACTCTAAAAGAGTATCTAAATACGTTCTGATTACATTGGATTCAGGAGAAGATATCTTCATAATAGAATATCTTTTAATCTCCTTTTCAACTTTATTTTTAACATCTTCAGGAAGTATAATATCCTTCAACATGTCTCTCCATCTGTCAACATCTTCAGATATATCATCTCCCTCTTCAAGCTCTTCATTTATAGCTTTTATCTTTTCGCGCAGATAGTACTCCGTTTGATTTTTCTCCATCTGCTCTTTTATTCTTTTTTCAATCTTTTCTTCCAAGGAAAGAACTGCTACCTTTTGATTAAGAATAGAAATTACAAAATCCAATCTATCAAAAGAGTTATCTATTTCTAAAATAGTCTGCTTTTCTTTAAAGCTAATATCTAAATAATCACCAATTTTATCTGATATTTCATAAGCTCTCTCTATTGAACTGACAAAACTTTTAAACTCTTTTGGAATTGTTGTAGACTTTGATACATAATCATCAAAGGCTCTTTTTGCAACATTAACTAAAGCTTCTTCTTCAGGAGTTATTTGTGTTTCTACCTCTCCTCTATCAAGCTTAGCAACATCGCACTCCATATAACTATTATCATCACTTACACTAGAAATACTAGCTGAATATAAACCTTCAACTGCGATGCTTATTATGTTCTGTGGCTTTCTAGCCATCTGTTTTATACGACAAACAGTTCCAACTTCGTAAATATCAGAACTATCTGGTAAATCTATATCTATCTCCTTTTGTGCTACAAGCAAAACCAATCTATCGTTTTCCATAGCAACTTCAAGAGCTTGCTTCGATCTTTCTCTGCCCACATCTATGTTGTATATTCCACCTGGAAAAGCAACTAGACCTTTGAGCGGTATAGCGGGAAATCTCATTTCTCCCTCCTTTCTGAAAAAGGCGACCTATTTTAAAGCCGCCATAATATCTATATCATTTCTTCTGTAATTACACATTTCTTAATATTTTCATCTGATGGAATCTCATACATAAGTTCTAACATAACCTCTTCTAAGATTCCTCTTAGGCCTCTAGCACCTGTTTTTCTAGCTATAGCCTTCTTTGCTATCTTTCTAATAGCAGCTTCATCAAACTCAAGTTCTACACCATCGAGTTCAAATAGCTTTTTATATTGCTTTATCAAAGCATTTTTAGGTTTTGTAAGTATGTCTACCAGAGATTCTTCATCAAGATCAGATAATGAAACTATAGCTGGTAGTCTTCCTATAAATTCTGGAATAATCCCATACTGTATCAGATCATCCGGCTGTACATCTTTTAGAAGACTTTCATTTGATTCCTTAGAAGAAGCTATCTGATCATTGCTTCCAAATCCTATTACCTTCTCTCCAGACCTTCTCTTTATAATTTTTTCAATACCATCAAAAGCTCCACCACATATGAACAAGATATCCTTAGTATCAACAGGAATAAACTCTTTTCCAGGATGTTTTCTTCCTCCTTGAGGCGGAACATTAGCTACAGTACCTTCTAGAATTTTTAGAAGAGCTTGCTGAACACCTTCACCTGATACATCTCTCGTTATAGAGCGATTTTCTGATTTTCTTGATATTTTATCAATTTCGTCCACATAAATTATTCCTATCTGTGCTTTTTCTACATCAAAGTCAGCTGCCTGAATAAGTCTTAGAAGAATATTCTCTACATCTTCTCCTACATAACCCGCTTCTGTCAAAGCTGTAGCATCAGCGATAGCAAACGGAACATTAAGTGTCTTAGCTAATACTTGAGCCAATAGGGTTTTCCCAGAGCCTGTCGGACCCAAAAGAAGAACATTACTCTTTTGAAGCTCAACATCTGAGTCTGTACCTCTTTCTTTTATTCTCTTATAATGGTTGTATACTGCCACAGCTAAAGTCTTTTTAGCTTCATCCTGTCCTATTACATACTCAGATAACTTCTCAACTATTTCTTTAGGCTTAAGAAGGGTTAACTCACCAGTTTCCTTCTCGATTTTAAACTCCTCTTCCATAAGTTCATATCCAAGTTGTATACACTCATCACAAATATAAGCATCATTACCTGCTATAAGCCTTTTAACCTGACTTTTTGGCTTCATGCAAAAGGAGCACTTCATTTCTTCTTGGTAAGTTGTCATATATTTAATGTCCTACTTTCTTTCCATTACTTCATCGATAAGGCCATACTCCATAGCTTCCTGAGAGGACATGTAGTTATCTCTATCTGTATCTTTTTCAATAGTCTCAAGACTCTGTCCCGTATTTTCAGATAGCATAGCATTAAGCCTAGCCTTTATTCTTAAAATATTTTCTGCATGGATTCTTATATCCTCAGCCTGTCCTCTAACTCCACCTAACGGTTGATGAATCATGATTTCAGCATTTGGAAGTGCAAATCTTTTTCCTTTTTCTCCTGCAGATAGTAGAAAGGCTCCCATACTAGCAGCTTGTCCTATACATATAGTCGACACTTTCGCATTTATGTACTTCATAGTGTCATATATAGCAAGTCCAGCAGTTACAGAGCCTCCTGGACTGTTTATATACATGTATATATCTTTATTCTTATCTTCGGCTTCAAGGAAGAGAAGCTGAGCAACGACAGTGTCTGCCATTTGACTATTTATCTCGCCGCTTATAAAGATTATTCTATCCTTTAAAAGTCTAGAATATATATCATAGGTTCTCTCACCCTTGCTAGTTTGTTCTATTACATAAGGCACTAACCCCATAATTCTCCTCCTCGAAACTTGTAATATCAATTACTATTTAACTGATGCATTATCAAATACGATGTCTATAGCTTTCTTCATTTTTACATCATTTTCAATAAAGCTTAAATCCTGCATCATATTCTTAATCTGATCTACCTCTAGACCATACTGAATTGCTAGAAGCTCTAGCTCTTTATTTACTTCTTCTTCGCTTACAGTAATATCTTCGGCTTCCATAACAGCTCTGATAAGCATTCTCATCTTAACTCTTAACTCAGCGTCTGGCTTCATTTCATCTCTAAGCTGGTTCATGTCTCTTCCTAGCATAGATAAATACATGTCCATGTTAACACCGCTCTGTGAAAGCTGCATGTTCATGTCTCTAACCATATTATCGATTTCATCTTTGATCATAACTTCAGGTACATCGATAGGGTTTACTTCAACTAGCTTTTCTAAAGCCTTATCCTTCATCTGGTTATCTGCCCATGCCTTCTTAGACTTTTCTAAGTTTTCCTTAAGGTCTTTTTTAAACTCATCAAGAGTGTCAAATTCGCTTATATCCTGAACGAACTCATCATCTAACTCTGGAAGTTCTTCTTCTTTTACTTCATGAACAAGGCACTTGAATATCGCATCCTTACCAGCAAGATCTGGCGAATGATACTCTTCTGGGAAAGTAACTTTTACTTCTACTTCTACTTCCTTTTCCGCACCGATCAACTGTTCTTCAAAACCTGGGATAAACTGACCAGAACCTATCTTTAGTTCATGGTTTTCAGCAGTTCCACCAGCAAACTGTTCATCTCCTACGAAGCCTTTGTAGTCAAGAATTACTGTGTCACCTTCCTGAACTTTTCTATCAACAGAGATAATTCTAGCGTTCTTCTTTCTAGCTGCTTCAAGCTCTCTCTCCATATCTTCTTCAGTTACTTCACCATCAATCTTTTCAATTTCTAGACCCTTGTAAGTTTCTAGCTTAACTTCTGGATATGTGTCAACTGTAACTGTAATTTCTAATTCTTTGCCTGATTCAAATTTACCAAATTCCATTCTTGGAGTGTCAATTGGCTCAATATCTAATTCCTTTAGAGCATCTGGGTATCCTGCTGCTAAAACATCGTTGATAGCATCATCTAGGAATACACCTTCTCCATATTTCTTTTCAATTATGCTTCTAGGAGCTTTTCCCTTTCTAAAGCCATCTATTGCAAACTGATCCTTGTTTCTCTTATAAACTTCCACCTTTCCAGCTTCTAGTTCCTCTGGACTAATTACAATAGTAAACTTTGCTTCTCCGCTTCCTTTTGAAATCAATGTGTTTTTCATCTTTCTTCCTCCTAATGATCTAATTCAAAATCTCCAAACATCTTTGAAACTTACTTTTCTCTATTTCCTTTAAGTGTTCTATAGAAGATAGCTCTTCTTTTAAAGCTTTCAAGTCTGACTCAACTCCATCAACGAGTTCAACTTCAAGCTCTGTAAAGTCAAAATCTCTTTCATCTCTCTCTACATGGCATCTGTCTATGGATAATTCCATTTTACTAGTTCCCACTTCTATGAGAAAAACTTCTCTATTCATTTTAATTGTGAAAAGAGGAGTTAACGAATTAAGTTTGATATGATTTAAAATATCTTCATATACTATATTTGTACCTATTTTTTGACCTTCAAAACCATCTTTGAACAGTTTGTTCACATGGTCGTAAGAAATATTGGTATATGATGTATCTTTATCTAAAAGCATCGACAATTCTATCCTCTGGAATAAATTTCCTTCCGATTTTGAATCACCTTTAAATTCCAAGCGTGGACCTTCTTCCTTTCCAGTTTTTCTATACCTTATAGCTACTTTATTATCTTTTAGAAAAAGCTTATCGCTATCAAGGTATGTCGTTTCCACCTGCTTTTCTTTACCTTTTAGAGTTTTTAAAACACCTTTATCTAGGAGTATCTTTTTTATATCTTCCTCGCAACCCCTTAAAATTTCAAACTTTATTTCAACTTCAAACATAACCTATCTCCGTTTAAACAACATTACAATTTTACCATAAAATATTAGCATTTTCAAGTAAATTCAAAGATAATAGACTCTTCTTAAACACATAATTTTCAAAATAATATCTCAAATTGTATTTGAGTCAAATATAAAAAGTCAGCAAACAATCTAATGTAAAACTGACTTTAAATTAATCACTATTTTATGGCGTTTTTACTTTTCTCCGTGAAATTGATAGTAACAGGTTTTAAGTCTTCCGTTGTAAAGTTTTCTTCTTCTATTTGCTTCTCTACCCATTACTTTATCTTCTATCTCTTCATCTGTAGTTATCATAAACAGAGACCAATCTTTATGCTTTTCATAAAACTTTCCAATAGATGTATATATTTTTTCAAGCTCTTTATCACTACCTATTCTTTTTGCATAAGGAGGGTTTGTTATTATAATTCCTCTTTCTTTACCCATATCAAACTTCTGAAACGGCATTTCTTCAAAAGTTATCAAATGATCTACACCGGCTTCAATAGCATTTTCTCTCGCTGCTAAAACAGCTTCTTTATCTATATCATAACCATATATTTCCAAGGATTCGATATCTTTTATAGCTTCAAATGCCAATTTCTTTTCTTCTTGCCATAAGCTTTTCTCAATAAACTCCCATTGATCTGATGCAAAACTTCTGCTTATTCCTGGAGCAACATTGGATGCGATCATTGCAGCTTCTATCGGTATCGTTCCACTACCACAAAATGGATCAACCAAAATTCTGCCTTCATTCCAGAAACTTAGCAAAATCATTGCAGCAGCCATAGTCTCTTTTATCGGAGCTGCCACTGGCATAACTCTGTATCCTCTTTTATGAAGACCTTCACCTGTTGTGTCTACAGTAATAGTTGCTATATCCTTTAAAAGTGAAACTTTTACAGTGTACTCTGCTCCGCTCTCCTCAAACCTTTCAACGCCATAAGTATCTTTAAGCCTTTCAACAATAGCTTTTTTCACTACACTCTGACAAGCTGGAACACTGGAAAGTTTTGATTTTACGGAGACTCCATTTACTGTAAATTTACCATCTAAAGGTATGAGTTGTTCCCATGGATAGCCTTTAACTCTCTGAAAAAGATCTTCAAATTCCAACGCCTTAAATTCATCTACTTTCATAAGTATTCTATCTGGAGTTCTAAGCCACAGATTACTTCTAACAACCCCTCTTTCATCTGCAATATAAGTTATCTTTCCGTCAGATACGCTCTCTATTTCATACCCTAAATCTATAATTTCTCTCTTAGCTACAGCTTCTAAACCAAAGGTTGTAGTCGCTATTAGTTTCAATCTCATATATTTTATCTCCCCTAAAATACTACGTCATGAGCTATAGGAGTATAAAACATATTCTCAACTTGAGCCCTATCTTTAGTTATTGATGTAATCCACATAAGCTTACAAACTAAACTCTCCGTAGTCATATTGTAACTTTCTAAAATATTTAAATTAGCCTTTATTTCATTACCTACTTGGTAAACCTCTATATTGCTTCCTTCGTGTGGAACAGATGTAGAGAACACTATTATTTTACCTTCAAGCGTAAGCTCCTTTACAACCTTCGCTAAGCTATCTTCTTCATCATATCTAGGCAAACCTCCTGTTCCAAAACCTTCAACGATTAAAACATCTGAGGCATTACCTATGAATGCAAGTATTTTTGAGTCTATACCTGGTACCAATTTGATTAGATTTACCTTATTGTTGAGCTTTTTAAAGAATTGAACTGGCTTATTTATTTCTTCATTTATGTAATAAACAACCTTCTCATTAAATATAACACCTATAACAGGGTAGTCTATACTGTCAAAAGCATTGTAACTGTGAGTCTTCGTCTTCCTAGCTCTTGTCCCCAATATGATATTTGAATTAAAAACAATATGTACTCCATTTGCTCTATCATCACAAGCAAATATGAAAGCATCATATAAGTTTTTTCTAGCATCAGTATCCTTAAGATATATGGACTTTTGAGATCCTGTTAACACAATAGGCTTTTTAGAATTTTGGATCAAGTAGGATAAAGCCGATGCCGTGTATGCTAAGGTATCTGTTCCATGTGTTATTACAAATCCATCGTAGTCATTATAATTTTCTTCTATACATCCAGATATTTTAAGCCATCCTTTATAGTCCATATTGCTACTATCTATATTCATAAGCTGTATAGCTTTTATTTCACAAAGATTTTTTATATCTGGAACAAATTCCAAAATTTCATTGCTGGTTATACTAGGTATAAGGCCCACTTCAGTCTGCTTCGATGCAATAGTGCCGCCAGTTGCAATAAGTAATATTTTTTTCATATCAAAAAGCTCCTCTTATTTTTTACTGTATTATTATAACACATATAATTGCCTTATCATAAAAATAGAGCAAAGCACATGCTCTGCTCTTATTGATTTATATATTTTGTGGCGCTAAATGATTTACAGACCACTGACCTTCACCTATGGCTAGTTCCTGTGATAAAACAAGGTTCATATATTTTTTAGCTAGCTTAACACTATCTTCCATGGATAGTCCTTTTGCAAGGTTAGTAGCAATAGCGGAAGATAAGCAGCATCCTGTACCATGAGTATTTCTACTTTTTATTCTAGGTGCCTCTATCCACAAACCCTTTCCTCTATAAAAAAGATAGTCTCTTGCATAGGATTCATCTCTATTCTGTTCGCTTAAATCAGCTTTTGTATGTCCGCCTTTAATTAGTACGCCTCCTCTTACCATTCTAGAAATTTTTTCAGCAGCGAGCTCAGTTTCATAATCGTTATCAATACTCATTTCTGATAAAAATTCTGCTTCAGAAAGATTCGGAGTAAGTAAGTCCACTTGTGGCATAAGGCTACTTTTTATTTCTTCTATGGATTCTTTTGAAGATAAGAGAACTCCACTAGAAGAAACTAAAACAGGGTCATAAACTATGTTTTTTTGTTGCTCATTTGAAAGTTTTAAAGCTAATGATTCTGCTGTATCTTTACTGTATATCATACCTATTTTTACACTATCAGGTCTTATATCTTCATATATTGCGTTCAGTTGACTCTCAAACATATCTATACATACTGGAATGACCTTATATACAGACTTTGTATTTTGAGCTGTAAGAGCTGATATTACAGCCATAGCATATGCTCCATGATTGTGTATCGTCTTAATATCTCCCTGTATCCCTGCTCCACCACTAGGGTCTGAGCCAGCCACAGATAAAACTTTTGCAACTTCTATTTTATTCATAGTTTCTCTCCAAGCAAAGCCTCTACTTCTTTTAATATTAGTCTACAGTGAGATTTTATCTCACAAATATCTTTAGAGTAAATATCAGATATAATAGCAACACCATTTGTATTATAACTTTCTAATAATTTAATATTCTCAAAAGTTATTCCACCTATTGCGACAATCGGTATGTCAACTGTGTGGCTTATTTCCTTAAATACTTCTGGTTTTATAGCATCTGCATCTAGCTTCGTTTCTGTTGAAAATACTGCTCCTACACCTATATAATCGGCACCTTTATTTTGCGCCTCAACAGCTTCCCTTAGATTTCCTGCCGATACGCCTATAACGGATAAGGATCCTAAAACTTCTCTTGCAAAGTTTATGCTATCATCATCTTGCCCTAAATGTACCCCGTCAGCACCTACACGCTTAGCAACCTCTATATTATCATTGACAATGAATAAAGCATTGTATTTATGACATAACTTCTTTATACGAGTAGCCTCTTCAATCATGCTATCTATGTCCATATTTTTTTCTCTCATTTGAACGATACCAACACCGCCCTTTAGGGATTCTTCTATTTTAGCATAAAAGGTTTCGTCTGAATCGCTCCATCTTCTATCAGTTATTGCATATAGCTTAATTTTCTCATAATCAAGATTTCTAAACGATTTCATATCTTCCTCTCTCCTTGAAAATAGCTTCATCTATCTCACTCATAGCATCTATAAGTTTTATGCCATAACTGCCGCAGGACTGATTTTCATGTAAATTTTCATAAGCAAGCTCACCGCTTATGCCCATAGTTATAACTGCAGAAACTGACGCTTCAAAAATACAATCAGGATTGGCAGAAATAAAGGCTGCTACCACGCTGGATAACTGACATCCCGAGCCTGTGATTTTTTCCATCATAGAATGTCCATTGAAAACCCTAACTATGCTTCTTCCATCTGAAATAATATCAACCTCCCCTGTCGTTATCACTACTGCATCAAGCTCTTTTGCAAGCTCTCTTGTCATAAATTCGGCAGAAGATAAACTCAAATGCTTCTTATCTTCTTCAGAAACATCCACACCTTTGCTGTGATGCTTTTTCTCCCAAATAGACCTTATTTCAGAAAGATTTCCCTTTATAACATCAGGTTTAATTTTTTTCAAAATATTCATAGCTACTTCAAATCTAAATTTTGAAGCGCCTACTCCTACGGGATCGAACACGATTGGGTGATCGAGCCTTTTAGCAGTTTCACCAGCTCTTAGAATTGACTCTATTCTATTGCTATTAATTGTCCCTATATTAATATTCAAGCCTTTTGATATGCTCTGTATATCCTCAACTTCCATAATTTCATCAGCCATTACAGGCGATGCTCCACATGCTAAAGTGATATTAGCACATGGGTTTGCTGTAACATAATTTGTTATATTGTGAACTAAGGGCGATATATTTTTAACTCTAGCTATAGCATCCCAAAGAGCTTGAAAATCTATCATTGTGTATTCTCCTTATCTAAGTTCTTCCTGCATTTTAGGAAGAACTCCCATTTTATCAAGAGATATAGCAAGTATACCTGCTATAACACTTCCTGCAACAGTAGAAATTAAAAACGGTGTTACATATACATAAAAAGCTAATTCTCCACCTTTTCCCATAATAAGAGTCGCAACAGGGTAAGCAAGAAGTCCTCCGATAATACCAGTTCCTACTATCTCTCCTACAACAGCCGCTGTTACACTTTTAGTTTTGCTATAAAGTGTACTACTTAAAAAGGCGCCTATCATACTCCCTGGGAAAGCTAGCAAGCTACCCAATCCTAGAATATTTCTAAGAACACTAGCTGAAAAGGCTACGCTAACACCGTAGTATCTTCCCAATAAAACTGCACACATAACATTTACAAAATGTTGTACAGGTGCACATTTACTAGCTAATACAGGAAATGTAATAAAGCTACCTACAACGCAAAGTCCGCATAAAAGACTTGCTAAAACCAATTTTTTACTGTTCTTGTTCATCTTTAACTCCTTTACATAGGAAATCGTATAACAGAACGATTTCCAAAAAATAAAAATATCTTGGTCGGTCGAAACTTAAGGTTTCCTCTCACGCCGCAACACGGCTTCCCATCGCTGTTATACAAGACCTATAGACGCTCCTCTAAGGTCCGCTACTCTCGTAGATATTTCCTGCAATAGAGTTTATACAATAAAGCAGAATTTTTTAATATAAAACAGGGCCCTGATAGAGCCCTGTAAAAAACATCTTTGTTCCTACGACGGCATTATCCGTATCAGGTATATGGGTCGAGACTCTATTGTCTCCTCTCAGCCTGATATACAAGCTCCCCGGTTTTATTATCATTGTAATATATTACTTAAATTTTCTTCTTCTGTTTAGAGCACTCTTCTGTAATACATCTATATTTTCAAGAGCTCTACCTGTTCCAACTGCCACACAGTTCATAGGATTTTCAGCTATCTTAACATTGATACCTGTTCTATTTCTTATTCTCTCATCTATACCGTACAGTAGAGCACCTCCACCTGTAACTATGATTCCACTATTGCTTATATCTGCAGCAAGCTCCGGTGGTGTTTTTTCTAAAACAGAGTGAATAGCTTCACATATAGCATGCAAAGGTTCTTCCAAGGCTTCTAGCATATCTGTAGATGTAACTGTAACCTCTCTTGGAAGACCTGTAACAAGGTCTCTTCCACTACAAACAGCAGTAAGCTCTTCGTCTCTTTTCCAAGCAGTTCCTATTTCTTTCTTTAGCTTTTCAGCCATTCTTTCACCGATGTAAAGTCTGTTCTTCTTTCTCATGAACTTGACGATAGCCTCGTCCATTCTATCTCCAGCAACTTTCAAAGATGTACTTGCAACTATACCACCTAATGAAATTACAGCTACGTCAGATGTTCCTCCGCCTATATCAACAACGAAAATCCCCTCTGGTCTAGATACATCAAGATCAGCACCTATAGCTGCTGCTAAAGGCTCTTCCATTAGAAATACATCTTTTCCTCCAGCCTGTGCTGCTGCTTCTCTAACAGCCCTTTTCTCAACTTCAGTTACACCACTAGGAACACAAACCATTATTCTTGGCTTGAAAAATCTTCCTTTACCTACAGTTTTTCTTATGAAGTATTTAAGCATTCTCTCAGTAACATCGTAGTCTGAGATTACACCATCTCTCAAAGGTCTAAGAGCAATAATATTGGCAGGAGTTCTACCTAACATTTCTTTAGCTTCCTGTCCCACAGCTAGGATTTCATCCGTTTCTTCATCTACTGCAACAACGGAAGGTTCTTCTAAAACAACTCCCTTACCTTTTATATATACAAGTACGTTTGCCGTACCTAAGTCGATTCCTACTTCTTCTGTAAATGCCATAATAAGCTTCCTTCCTGACAAATTTATTTATATTAAATTAACTTTAATTATGTTCATTATTTATCTAGTTTATTATAATGTAGAAATTAATAAAAATCAAGATACTATGACAAGTATGACCGTTCTATCACTTACAATTAACATTTTTAAATCTAAGCACTCAATTTAGTCTTAAATAAAACCCTATATAAAGCAAAAAGAACCCTATAACACTCTCAGTTAAGGTTCTTTTCTAGGAATTATAATTATTTTGAAGTGGACTTAAAGATATGCGACGGGATGTATCATAATATTATCATGGAATTTTATTAACTTTGATTGTTTGTAGTTGTGTATTTTCGTTATTAAAACTTAATATTTAAGTACCTTATCATCTGCAATAAAAAAGCTCAACTTTTCGTTGAGCAAACAAAACTAGCCTATTTAAACTACTCTAATCCCATCGCTCGTAGAATTAACTATCTTATACTGGTAATCTGACTTAGCCTAAGCTTCACAGTGGCGTGACCGTTCAAGAATTTCACTTGATTCCCCGTATGTATAAAATCTATTGCATTGATAAGTCAATTATACTATTAGTTTGTCAAAACTGTCAACCCCACAAACCCCTAAATTTAAGGATTAATATAAATTTATAAAGAGTTTTTATCTAACAAAAAAGGAAGCTGAGCTTCCTTTTATTTTTTTATTCTGCTGCGTCAAAAACTCCTGTCGAAAGATATCTTTCTCCTGTATCAGGTAAAAGAACTACAATGTTTTTACCTTCGTTTTCAACTCTTGAAGCAACTTCCTTCGCTGCAAAAGCAGCTGCTCCTGACGATATACCGCATAGTAAGCCTTCCTCCTTAGCTAAAGCTCTTGTAGCCTCCCATGCATCCTCGTTTGATACATCAATTACTTCATCGTAAATATCTTCATTTAGAACACTAGGTATAAACCCTGCACTTATTCCAGGTATCTTATGAGGTCCTGCCACACCTTTTGTCAACAGAGGAGATGCAGCTGGCTCTACAGCTATAACTTTTATACTAGGATTTTTAGATTTTAAGTATTCTCCTATACCTGTAATAGTTCCACCAGATCCTATTCCAGCAATAAAGATGTCTACCTTGCCTTCTGTATCTTCCCAAATTTCTGGTCCAGTCATTTCTATATGAGCCTTTATATTATCTCTGTTATCAAACTGCCCAGCAATCCAAGAGCTTTCAATCTGCTCAGCCAACTCCTTTGACTTTGCAATAGAACCCTTCATTCCAAGAGCACCTTCTGTTAAAACAACTTCAGAGCCATAGGCTTTCATAAGATTCTGTCTCTCAACTGTCATTGTATCAGGCATAACTATTATAGTTCTATAACCTTTAGCTGCTGCTATAGCAGATATACCTATACCTGTGTTTCCTGAAGTTGGCTCTATTATTGTGCTTCCTTCTTTAAGAATACCTTTCTTTTCAGCCTCTTCAATCATATATTTAGCTGCTCTATCTTTGACACTTCCAGTAGGATTACTTCTCTCAAGCTTAGCAATAATATGTCCCCCAACTTCTTTACCAAAGTTAGATAAATTCACTAAAGGAGTTCTTCCTACTAGATCACTTACATTCTTATATATTTTCATTTTTCCCTCTTTCTAGGTAAGAGTATCTTTGTAATTAACTTACCTTTATAGTTTTAATCTTCTGATCTTCAAAAGGTTTATCCATAGGGTCTCTATCTACTGATACAATTTTATCAGCTGCTTCGATTCCTTCTGTAACCTTTCCGAAAGCTGCATACTGACCGTCTAAATGTGGAGATTCTTCAACCATGATGAAAAACTGAGAACCTGCAGAGTTAGGCGCCATAGTTCTAGCCATTGAAAGAACACCTCTTTCATGTCTAAGGTTGTTTACATGACCATTCATATTGAACTCACCCTTGATAGTATGACCCGGACCACCTGTACCTGTTCCGTTAGGACAACCTCCCTGAATCATAAAACCTGGTATAACTCTGTGAAAAATTAATCCATCATAGAACCCTTCATTTGCAAGCTTTTCGAAATTTTCAACTGTTATTGGAGCAATATCTTCATACAGTTCACCCTTCATAACATCGCCGTTTTCCATTTCAATTATAAAATTTTTCATATCTATTTCTCCTTAATTATTTTTATTACTACTAATATATTTATTTACAATATCTATACTTTCTAAACTAAGAAAATACCACCTATAACACCTGATATAAAAAGTATTAACATAGGATTTTTTTTAAATATCACAGAACCTACAAAAGCTAGACATACAATAAAAATTGTAACATAGCCAAATTCAACACCTTTTGCCATTATAAAAACAGCACTTAAAATAAGTCCTAAACTAGAGGCTTTAACGCCCTCTAAAAAACTCTTAGTATAGTCATTTTCCTTCATTTTGTTCCAAAGTTTCATACCTAAAAACATGACTATTACTGAGGGGATCGTAGCCGCTAAAGTAGCTAAGGCTGCCGTTAAAAAACCTCCTTTTTCTAGACCTATATATGTAGCTAAGTTCAAAGCTATCATTCCAGGTGTAACTTGGCTGACTACTATAATATTTGCAAACTCATCATAATTGATAAGTCCATAGGATTGGAGATTCTGATATATAGCAGGAATCATTGCTGTTCCACCACCGAAGCTTAAGGCTCCTATTTTAAAGAAGATGATAGACATAAGTAAATTGGTATTCACTATACATCACCTCTCCTTCTTTTAATTAGGCTTTCCACATAAAAATATGCCATTGCTAAAAATCCCCAAGAAAGCATGGTTAAAATAGCTGACCAGCCTAATATTGTTGTAAAAACAAAAGTCATAACAAAGGCCACATAGTGAAAAGGTTTATTAAGCGTTTTTTTACCTAATGACCAAACTACAGATAACAGAACACCTATTATTCCCGCTTTCATCCCTTTAACTACTGCTATAGCAAGATGATTTTTTGATATAGCCTCTATGACATCATACAGAAGAACTATAACTATAAATGCAGGTAATATAACTCCAAGTGTAGCTATAACAGAGCCTTTCTTTCCTTTAAGTTTATACCCTACAAATGTTGCTAGATTAATAGCTATAACACCTGAAACACTCTGACTAATGGCGATGCACTCCATCATCTCTTCATCAGATAACCATTTTTTCTTATCTACAGCCATCTGTCTAATAATGGATATCATGACTAGTCCGCCTCCAATAGTTAGCAAACCTATTTTAAAAAACTCAAAGAATAACTCAAAATATCCAATATCTGTTTTTTCATTATCCATTTTGACGATTCCTTACTTTCTCACTTTTCCCAAGTGGATATTAAACCTCATACAAAGAAGCCTTATAACCAAAGTAACCCCAAAGGCAATGTAAATGCTATGGACACTACTTAAAAATTGAAAAGATATAACATAGGCTAAAGCACCACTCAAAGAAGCTGCAGCATATACTTCTTTCTCCAATATGAAGGGAACTTCCTTAACACAAACATCTCTTATAAGTCCACCACCTGTACCTGTTAACATGGCAGTGGTTATTACAATAAATACCTGATCATATCCTGCATTGGTAGATGCTGCCGCCCCTGTTGCAGTGAAAGCTGCAAGTCCTATAGCATCACATATATTGATCAGTCGATTCAAGTGCAATATGTACTTATAGAATATGACAATCACTATAACTGTAATTAAGGATATGATGGCAAATATAGGGTCTTCAAGAGAGTTTGGTATTTTTCTATCTATTATTACATCTCTTATTATTCCCCCACCTATGGCTGTAACTATAGCAAGAAAGCTTATGCCATAGTAATCCAAGTCATTTTCAATAGCTATTAGAGCTCCTGTCGCTGCAAAAGCAATAGTTCCTATAAACTCCATAAAAATTATAAAGTCCATTACAACTCCTTACTTCTCTTTTTCAACTAGCTCTTTTGTTCTATTTATAGCTTCCTCAAAGGAAATCTCTTCTTTTGAATCTTCCCTTCTTAACTTGAACTCAACTTTTCCTTCAACAGCACCTTTTCCTACAGTTATCTGAACTGGGATTCCAAGCAAATCTCTATCCTTAAACTTAACCCCAACTCTTTCATCTCTATCATCAAGAATAACTTCCACACCTTTTGATAAAAGATTATTGTACAACTCTTCTGCCAGCTTCATCTGCTCTTCATCTTTTACTTTCACAACAGTTATCACTGCATGATAAGGTGCTACTGACATAGGGAAAACAATACCATTCTCATCATGATTTTGTTCAACTACTGCTGCTAATGTTCTTGACACGCCTATTCCGTAGCATCCCATTACAACAGGTTTATCTTGCTGGTTTTCATCCTTATAGTAAGCTCCCATAGCTTCTGAATATTTAGTTCCCAATTTAAAGACCTGACCAACTTCTATTCCTCTAGCGAGCTTTATTTCGCTTCCGCAGATTGGACATGGATCTTCTTCTGTCAAAGTCTTAATATCTACAATTAAATCTGCCTTATAGTCTCTATCAAAGTTTACATTCTTAAAGTGATAATCCTTTTCATTTGCACCAGAGCATAGATTTTTTAGCCCAACAAGCTCACTATCAACAACAACTTTGCAGTTTGTTAGTCCCATAGGTCCTGTAAATCCACCAACTGCACCTGTTGTAGCTGCAATCTTATCTTCATCAGCAAATTCGATAGAGTGTTCGTGAATACCTAGAGCATTAACTAATTTTGTTTCATTTAACTCTCTATCTCCTCTTATAAAGGCTGCAACATATTCCTTTTCATTTCCCTCGTCATCATATGTGATGAATAATAATGCTTTAATTGTATCTTTTTGCTCAATTCCTAAGAATTTTGAAACATCTTCTATAGTCTTTGTTTCCGGCGTAAAAACTTTTTCCATAGGAAGAAGTTCTTCTGATGAGTCTGAAACAGTATCCTTAACCTCAGCTCTTTCTGTTGTAGCAGCCATAGAACATGATGTACAATGAGCTATTTCACTTTCTCCAACTTCGGATAAAGCTGTAAATTCATGACTATTGCTACCTCCAATAGCACCTGTATCAGCTTCAACTGCCCTATAAGTAATTCCGCATCTTGTAAAAATTCTCTCGTAAGTTTCGTACATAGTTTTGTATGATTCATCAAGACCTGCTTCATCTTTATCAAAAGAGTAGGCATCTTTCATTATGAACTCTCTAGATCTCATGAGACCAAATCTAGGTCTAGCCTCATCCCTATATTTTGTCTGAATCTGATAAAGATTGATAGGAAGCTGTCTATATGACGTAACCTCATTTCTAACTATATCTGTAAATATTTCTTCATGAGTAGGACCTAAGCAAAACTCTCTGTTATGTCTATCATTTAATCTCCACATTTCTGGACCGTAAGCAAACCATCTTCCTGACTCTTGCCATAGTTCAGCAGGCTGAATAGCGGACATAAGAATTTCCTGCCCTCCCGATTTATCCATCTCTTCTCTTACTATATTTTCAATCTTTCTTAAAGATCTATATCCTAAAGGCATAAAACCGTACACGCCTGAAACTAGCTTTCTTATCATACCGCCTCTAAGCAGTAGAATATGACTTGGAATTTCAGCCTCATTTGGGACTTCTCTTAAAGTTTTTAAATGCATTTTTGAAAGTTTCATATCTATCTCCTATATTTCTAAAAATTTATCATTTTAACTGTAATTTGTTTTACGACTGAGGCTTAGCTGATTGTATAAGACATACGCTCTCACTGGCGATACCCTCTTCTCTTCCTGTAAAGCCTAGCTTTTCAGTTGTTGTTCCTTTAATATTGACAGAGTTTTGCGGTATGCAAAGAGCCTCCGATATATTTTCTATCATCCTATTAACGTGGGGAGAAATCTTAGGTTTTTCACAGATAACCGTAGCATCTATATTAACAATCTCCCAACCCTTTTCTCTAATTAGGCTTCCAACATGTTTGAGAAGTTCAATACTTGATATGCCTCTATAAGCTTCATCAGAGTCTGGAAAATGTCTTCCTATATCCCCTAAGGCTGCTGCACCTAAAAGGCTGTCCATTATAGCGTGAGTAAGAACATCTCCATCACTGTGTGCGACCATGCCTTTACTATTTTCTATAAAAACTCCTCCTAAAACACAATCTAAACCTTCCTCTACTCTATGAACATCGTATCCTTTTCCAACTCTTATCATCTTCGGTAAATCTTCCTCTGTAGTAATTTTTATATTTTTGTAGCTGCCTTCAACTAAGAAAACTTTTTTCTCCATAATCTCCATAGCAGATGCATCATCTGTAAGCTCAAAGCCTTTTTTTATGGCACTGTTCAAGGATTCTAAAATATCTGACAACATAAACGTCTGAGGTGTTTGAACAGAATATAAATTTTCTCTTGGAAGAGTCTCTTTATCAGTTCTTATAGTGTCTTTTACTTTTACGCAAGGTATGGCTGATCCACATTCCCACGTCTTATATATACATCTTTTGATAATATCTTCTGTTACATAAGGTCGTGCTCCATCATGGATAAGTACAGCTACATCTTGATCACCACAAACTTCTTTTATAGCTTCTAGTCCAACAAGCGATGATTCGGCTCTTGTGCTTCCCCCTTCGACTACGCATAACAGTTTTCTATCTAAAACTTCATTTTTATCAAAGTAGGATGATACCAACTCGGTGTATAATTCTTTTTTTCCTTTAGGACATACTAGTGCAACCTTATCCACATCTTCACAAGAAAAAAACACTTCCAAGCTTTTGCATATAATAGGAGTTCCATCTATAAACAGAAGCTGCTTTTCTACCTTAGCACCCATTCTCTTTCCAGAGCCTCCGGCTAAAACTAGACCTACATTTAAATTTTTATCTACTTTCCTAAACATACTCTTCTTTTTCTGGTTTACCAAATATCATTCTTCCTGCAGGAGTTTGAAGAACAGTTCCAACTTTAATAGTAATATCTTTTCCTATAAATCTTCTGCCACCCTCAACTACTATCATAGTTCCATCTTCAAGATAAGCTAACGCTTGTTCTTTTTCTTTACCTTCCTTAACAGGTTTCACCTTCATAGTTTCTTCCGGAAGAACAATAGGCTTAACTGCATTAGCAAGCTCATTTATATTTAGCACCTTGATATCTTTAAGTTTTGCTACTTTATTAAGATTGAAATCATTAGTAACAATTTCACCTTTTATAATTTGACATAATTTTAATAGCTTAATATCTACATCAGGTATTTCTTCTATAGTTTTCTCCCCAGAAGTATTATAGATTTCTATACTATACTTATCTTGGATTTGCTTTAGAATATCAAGCCCTCTTCTTCCCCTAACTCTCTTCAAGTCATCTGCGCTATCAGCAATATATTGAAGTTCTAAAAGAACAAATTCCGGTATGATGATATCACCCTCTAAAAATCCTGTATCCATAATTTCAAGAATTCTTCCATCTATTATGACACTGGTATCTAAAACTTTTGGACTAGTTCTCTTCTTCTCTTTCTTTCCGATAGAAACTCTTTCTAGACTTATCTGATTTAATATATCCCTGCCTCTATCGCTAAAGACGAGAACTCCCATATAACCAAGTACAACATATGTTATTATCGTCATAAGAGTTCCTACTATATTTATTGGAATATAGGTATATATTAAGCTCAGCAAAAATGCTATTATAAATCCTAAAATTAAACCGAACATCCCAAAAACTAGCTTAATAGCTGAGATTTTTCTTAAATCTTGTATAATCATCTTAGCGAGCCAACGACCATGCTGGGCAAATACAGGAATGATTCTATAAAATAAAAAACCAAAAATAATTGCAAAGAAAAAAGACATTCCTAATTCTTGACCCCTCGTAAGTTCCTCGCCTGGCCAAAAGTTGGTATCAGTCAACTTAAGTAATGCAGAAAATACAGATACGCCAACAAAAGCTCCTATAATGAACATAAGCACATTAAATATTTTATTCATTTTCTAATCCTCCTTTCTAAATTTTTCGTACCTTTAATTTTAACATATTAAGCTTATTCTATCAACGAGTTAAAGTGTTGTATTCTACTAAAAAAAGAAGTGATATTACATCACTTCATAAATTCTTTCTTTTGCTTTTTCAAAGTTTATTTCCAACACCAAGCTAATTTCGCTAGCCATAATATCCACAGCCTTCTTTAGCATCTTTTTTTCACCACTAGCTAAAGGGTGTTGCAAGTTAGCTAAGTATAAATTTCTAATAATATCAGCCATTATTAACAATGATCCAGATTCAAGTCTCTTATTGTTCTCCTTTATTCTTTTGCTCCAGCTTTTCTCCATAGGAGTAGCTTCTGATGAAAGAACATCAATAGCTTCATTTATTTGGCTACATGTGGCAATAGGCCTTATTTTACATCCCTCATCATTTATAACCGGTATGAGAACAGTCATCTTGTCGTGACTTAAATTAACAACATAATAAAAGCTGGTCTTGTCTAAGACAGATACTTGCCTTATTTCTTCTATAACACCAGCCCCACACATAGGTATAGCAATCTTATCTCCAATACTGTACACAAGACCCTCCTTAAACTAACCAACATGAAGGTAACTTTTATTAATTATTTAAAAACTTTATATCAATATTATATCACGATTAAGCTTCAACTTCAACTATCTAAAGCAGTAAGATATGCCTTACTCTATTTTATTTCTTTACTTTTTCCTGTGTTATAGTCTATATCTATTCCTGGCTGGTTATTGTAAACAAATACATTAAACGAGATACTTTTTCCCTTGTCATCAACTGACATAGCTTCCATCTGAACGCCTCTTGCTACAAGTTCTTTTCCTTTGAATACTGGCTTTACTCTATAAAGAACTCTCTTTCCTGTCTTCTTAACATATTCGGCAACCTCTTCTTCAAAAGGAAGCATTCCTTCAACATTTAGATATCTTGTTCCAGTAATAAGGTTCTTCGGATTTGCATTTTCTCCTGCTAACTGAAATCCAATAAGGTGGCATCTGTTGTATAAGTACCTATCCTTTATACTTTTATATTGTTTATGCTCCCATCCCGTAGGCTTTACAGAGCTTATATTTTCTCTTTTCTTAGTTGGCATAAGATCTTTTCCTATATTTGCATAGGCTTCTCCGCATCTTCCTAGCTCATCCAGTTCACTATATTTCTCAAAAGATTTTTTAGGAAGATTATCTTTATCGAACTCTGGCTCATTATCATTTAGTTCCACATATGGTTTTCCATCAAACTCTGGAACATCCGCTAAACTATCAGCTGTTGGAACAGCATTAAAATAAAACTTACTAGCAAGAGCAATCAACATGACTACTAAAAAAATAGCTATATTCAATTTGCTATTTAAATTCTTTCTACTTCTCTTTTTCATAATATTAAAACTCCCTCTTAATGCAATTATACTATGATACGTATATAAAAATAAGTTTAAAGCAATAAAAAATAAAAAGAAGAGTTATTTTTTAAGAAAAAACTCTTCTCAATCTATCAATTGTAACTTTTATATTTCCTTTGCAAAGTTGTGAAAAGCTTCAATTTGCTCATCAAGCTTAGCTTTATCTTCTTCTCTTATAGAGTAGTTATTTTCAGAAAAAGCGCTAGCCTCAAGACCTATACCAACTTGTGGCTCCATAGGCTTCATAGTTATTCTTTTAGTTAAAAATACTACTCTTTCTCTTGAGAACATAGCCTCCGATCTTCCTGCAAGCCCTGTAATAAAAACAGGTTTATCTTTTATAAAAGCTGGTCTACCTCCACCCATTTCCGTAGGTCTTGAAATCCAGTCAAGAGCATTTTTAAGAACTGCTGGCATATCGCCATTGTACTCAGGTGTAACTATCCATACAGCAACAGCTTCATCAACTTTATCTCTTATCTCCTGAACTTGCAATGGAACTGGAAATTCAATATCTTGATTCATATATGGAAGGCTCTCCATATGAAAGTCTGTTACTTTATAATCCAAATCTCTCAGCTTCTCTGAAATATATAACGCTAGCTTCTTATTAAAAGACTCCTTTCTCAAAGAAGGCTCTAATATCAATACTTTTTTCATAAATACCTCCTGACAAAACATTAATGAAGTTTTGTTATATACTTTTACCTTTAATTCATAAGTTGAAACAGTTTTTCATTTTTATCTAATAGCTTAATGCTCAGTAGAGCTAAAAAGCTTTTTTCAGTTGATAAGTGATTGTACTTTGCATCCTCATCCTTAGTATGAAGATATCCATCTTCACCCTTATACTCGTATAGTCCATCTAAAAGTGTCTTTCCATCCTTAATAAAGCGCTCATCCTTTCTTGGATCTATGCCAAGTGAAGTTAGAGCTATTATAAGCTCGCATGTTGATTCGCAGTTTCCAAGAGAACCATCTTCCTTCTGAAGATTTGAAAGTTCGTCCAGCCACAAGTCTACTGCCTTTTTCACATATTCTCTGTCATAATAATAACTTAAACCTTGTATTGACATAGTCACATAATCGCTGGCTTGATCATCATTATATAGCTTTCTATCATTTATATCTTTGATAATAATATCTATGTAAGTATCTTCATTAGATAACTTTTCTCCTACAACATTTGAGCTTATAAGAGCGAAGGCCACTGCATTTATTCCTTGTTTTTCAACATTCTCTCTACTATCGATTTTTGTGACAATATTGTATCCCACAATATTTCTTGGATCTAAGCCTATATATTTAGCACCTATACTATTTCTCTCATAAGAGCTATAATAATCCTCATCAATCTCACCATTTTGTTTCTTCAATTGGCTTATAAGATCGATTTTATAACTTTCTAAAAGGTCTTTAACTCTTTCCTCATTTTGAAAATCGCCCCTTACGAAACCAACTACAGGCCATACGCCACCTGCCCCCTCAGTAGATAGAGAGTCATTTATATTAACAACCATATCCTTAGCAATATCAACTTCCTCATTGAGAGTACCAATATTCTTTGAGCAGCTGCTAAAGCTTCCTATCACAAATACTAAAAACAAAGTCAAAATAATATTTTTTAGTTTCATATGTTTCATAATATATCTCCCTATTCCAGTGCTCTAATAACTAAGAATTTTTTCTATACTGCTCTCACTAACTCTACTTTCTATAGTAATAGTAATGTCATTATTCTTATCTATTTCTATAAGCTTATTGATTACATCATCAAAGTTGATATCACCTTCTAAGATAGATAAATGTTCATCCCTATCTCCAAAATTATTATGAATATGCATATGTCCTAGCCTATGTCCAATTATATCCATCCATTCTGTAACACTTATTGTACCTTTCTTATAAACGTTACAGTGACCTGTATCAAGACATATCTTTATTCTTTCATCATCTATTTCATCTATCATTTCTATAAGAGTAAAAGGCTCATCTTCAAAGACATTTTCTATAAAGATTTTAAAATCTAAAGGCTTATCTTCCATAAACTTTTTCCAGAAATAAACTGACTTTTCCTTATGCCAGCCCTTCTGATATATTTGAGAAACATAGCCCGTATGAACAACCATGGATTTTATACCTAACCTACTAGCAAACTTATAGGCTTCATTGAGTCTATCTAAACCTAGCTTAATAGCTCTGCTATCTATGGATGCCGGAATTATTTCAGTGAAAGGACCATGCATTATAAAGGCTTTTCCACCACAAAGCTCAATATCCTTAATTGCCTCTTGCAAAGTATTTTCGAATACATCTTCATTTAAATAATCTGATATGCAGCAGTGGTTCAGCTCCATAGCTATATCATATTTCTTTATTATTTCTATAGCATTGTCTGAGAAAGATGCTAAGCTCAATCTATTCTTAAATCTGTTCAAAGTCTATATCCTTTCCTCCATTACAGGTATAAACCCAGTATACAACATCTCCATCTTTAAGATTGTAGTTAGATGCTCCATAATTCATATATTTCTGATTTACATAATATTGCCATCCACTTTCCTTGCCCCCATCAAATTCATATAGATTATTGATACCCTTAACATAGTAATTATCATAGGCTTTTACAAATTTGTAATCAGTATGTATCTTATTATCTATGGTTGCTTTCTTCAACAAATCGAAGGCTGTTTCTCCTTTTTTCATAATATATTTTTCTTTTTTTAGAATCTGGCCCTTATCTGGTATAAGATATGCTTTCTCTTTCTTCTCTAAGGCCTCATTATTATTTTTCCAAAGGTTGTGGCAGTTAATAACTATGTATGCCTCTACTTTTCCATTATCACTATCTACAAAATGAAATATATCACTTTTAATGACAGTGAATGAGATAAAAGCCAATACAATAATTAAAAGAGCCCATCTTCTCTTCTTATCACTTTTCTTTTTGGTCTTCAGTTTTTCTCTATATTCATCTCTCATATTAACTCACCTATTAACAATAAATACCATATTTTATACGAATTCGCTCTATCTTCTTTACCATTTTATCTCCCACAAAATAAACTACGATAGCAGCTGAAGTTCCGTGAAATAAATCGTAAGGAACTCCTGATATATAAATGGTTTTAAGAGCGTCTAATGAAAAAGTATTCTCTTGTGAGTATATTCCCGATGTTGCAATCACACTCATATTCATAAGTCCACCGTAAATAACAAATATTATAATTCCACAAGCAATAGCCATAGCTAGTGGAGTTTTATCTACTTTTTTTACATTTAAGATTAAAGCTGAAATGAGACCTAAAAAGGACATTATATATATCCCAACTCCTGTAAATAAGTTTTTATCAAGAACTCCGGTAACAAATAATATGTATCCTAATAAATTAAATAAAAATACAAACCCTATAATAGATAAAATAAAGTTGCTTGCGTCTCTCTTTTCCCTCAAGAAGCTTTCATCATTTGAACTTAAAGATTTATTCTCTCCATAAGAATATAGCGTTTTGCTTTTAACGACACTTTTTATATCTACCTGGCTAGTATCAGCAAATATTAATCCCCCTAGTAAGCCTAATACTCCCCATGCCATCATCTGCCAAGGACTCCATGGACCATGACCCATATAAAAATTACAGACAAGTCTAGACATGGCTCCAACTATAAATCCAGCCTCTGTGCCAAGGCAACAACCTGTTAAAAATATTAAAGCACTGCCAGCTTGTATAGGAAATGTTACTGAAAACCCTAAGTGGATAGCTACACAAATTCCACTCATGGCAACTATTAAAACTACTTCTCTAGCCTTAGGTTTTCTTTTTTCGAACTGTAAAAAAAATGGAATTACAGCAATAGCCATAACTAAAAAACTTAGAAGCATATAGCTAGAACTTGAAAACAAAGCCATAGAAAAAACACATATACACATCATCAAGAAGACTAGTATATATTTTTTTATACTTTTATTTCCTTGCTTTTCAAAGCGTTTGAAAAATTCTATGCCTTTCCTCTCAACCAAAGCTTTGCCTCCTCAACTGTAACAATATCTTCGTTATAATCTCTACACAGTCTATTTGATGTAGTCGTATAGAAGTTATTATCTTTAAAAAAACTATGACTAACTTCTGTTCCAATCAGTTCACCATTAAAAAACATAGTGCATCTGTCTGCATAATTAGCACAGAATTCTATATCATGACTAACCATAATAATCGTTTTGCCATCTTCTTTAAGTTTGGTCAAAATCTTACCTAGCTTACTTTTAAAAAAGCTGTCTAAAGCTTTTGTAGGCTCATCTAATAACAAGATATCAGCTTCCCTCAAAAGAAGCTTTCCTATAGCTAGACGCTGCTGCTCACCACCAGATATATCGTATGGGTTATTATTAGCAAGGTGAGATAACTCCATAAGATCTAACATAGATATAACTCTTTCCACTTTTTCCTCATCATCGCTACATGAAAACTTTACACCTTCATAAAGCTCATCTCCTACTGTAAGCTCTGTAAATATACTTTGAGGGTTCTGTGGAACCATTACTACAACTTTATCTTTTATCTTTAGAGATCCTCGTTGCATTTTAAGCTCTCCACCGATAGTTCTGAGAAGAGTAGTTTTTCCACTGCCATTCCCACCTAAAATACCAAATATCTCTCCCTTATGAGCATCTATGTTTAGACCTCGCAAAAAGTATTTTCCATCTCTAGTATACTTAAACCAGCAGTCGGCTCCTTTTAAAACCACCTCTTTATCTTTATCAAAAGACCTTCTTTTTTTATTATTGTAAAGTTCATTCAAATTTGAAATATCCAATTTACTAAGAATCTTCTTACCATCTTTTACATCTATTGGAAGTTCATTTAAGTTTTGATTGATAAACACCTGCATCACTGCTGGAAAACCTGAAAAAATTTCTTTTAAAACCCTATCCTTATCTATATATTTGTGAATTTTTTTAGGATCATCAAAAACTATTAATTTCCCTTCATCTAAAACACCTATTCTCGTACATAAAGACATAGCATCTTCTAATCTGTGTTCAGACATTATTATAGTAGTACCAAAGTCCTTGTTGATTCTATCTAAAATGTACATAAACTCTTTTGCTTTTATAGGGTCCAATTGGGATGTAGGCTCATCTAGAATTAGAATCTCCGGATTCATGACCATTATACTGGCCAAGTTCAAAATTTGTTTTTGACCTCCCGACAGTTCAGAAGTATCCAAATCAAACCAATTTTGAATCCCAAAATAGCTTGACATCTCTCCTATCTTTCTCTTCATCTCCTTATTGTCCATATTTAGGCTTTCAAGCCCAAAAGCAAGTTCATGCCAAACTTTATCTGTTACAATCTGAGCATCCGGATTCTGATATAGGTATCCTATTTTAGTTACTGCATCAAATTTCTCCATAGAAAAAATACTGACACCATCAACCAAAATATTACCTTCTCTATCTCCATGAGGAATGCTTTGCTTTTTCAAATGCCTTAGAAGAGTTGTTTTACCACACCCTGACTTTCCACAAAAAATTATAAATTCACCTTCATTCACAGCGAGTTTTATATTATCTAAAGCCAATTTATCTGACAGAGGATACTTAAAACTAAGTTTATCTATTATAATTTTCTCCATCTAATCTCCTCCACAACATCTAGCAAAATAGGTAGAATACAAACTATTGAAAAAGCTACAATCAAAATAAAATCATATATGCTTTCATAGCTTTGAATTATTAACTTTGGATAGAAAAAGTCCTCCATCTCATAAACTATATACGACGATATAAAAAAAATAGTTAAAATAGCTATTGAAAAGCAAAATATACTATCCCTAATTTCCCATTTAAAAAGATGAAAGCTTGATCTTTTTCCTATTCCGTATCCTCTAGATTCCATAGAAATACCTGTATCTATAGATGACTCTAAGGACCAACTTATCAAAACTGATAGTCTCTTCGCTCCTGCTTCTAAACTATTGATAATGCTTTTATTATCATTTATCAAGTATTTTTGTCCCTGCTCTATCTCTAAGTACCTTCTTTTGAGTATCGGAATATATCTTAATATCATGGATAGCATAAGTGAAAAAAGAGAAGATACTCTTCCAAACAAATAAGATATTTTTTCTCCATCTAATGCCTTATTTAACAGATTGAACCAAATTATCATACTAGAAAATTTTATTCCACTATAGGCACCGAAACTCAAACTTTCTAAGGTAATTGGGTTCTCATTAAAGTATAACAGTATAGTCTCTCCTTGATGAACAAAAATACCATTTACAATGACCATAACGGATACTAACATTGAAGTTAAAGCAATGTATTTTCCAAGCTTTTTAAAACCGAAAAGAACAGTGTTATATATAAGTCCACAAATTAAGCTTACAAAAATAACAAAAAGATTGCTAACCACCATGCTTATTCCCATAACAATGAGGAAATATAGGCTTATCGAAATAGGATGAAATTCTTCAAAACTCATCCTAACTCCACCTATTAAGCTATAGTTTGCAATCTTTTCCATTTATAATACCTATCCTATATAGAGCTCTACCTGATAAATCATATTATGAAAAGACTCACACTTCTTTATAAGAGTCTTATACATATCAACAGGTATATCTTTCTTCTCTACCTTTCTATCAAGTTTTTGTATGATATCATTGATTTCTTTAAGGTATTCTTTTTCTCTATCATCAAAGTTAAGAACTCTGAAACGGCATTCTTTAATATCTCTATCATGTTTTCCAAGCTCTTGTCTCTTTCTATGATCAAGATATGTATCAGAGAATTTTCTTCTTTTTTCTACTGGCTCCAAATCAATTTGAAAAAGTATATTTCTCCACGATCCAAACTGCTCTCTCAAAAGTTCTCTCTTATTTCTATCAATTTCTGTTTTTAAAGGAGCTCTTCCTAGTTTGTTATACGCCAAGTCTTTTATTTCTTCCAAAACTCTATTAACTTCATCCGAAATCTCGCTTCTATCAACTTTTTCAAACTTGAAATCTATATCTAATTCGTCAACTAATTCTCCCCAATATTTAAAATGTTTCTTTAAATCTTTATCAATATGGGCAAGCTGATGAGGATGGGGAATATAGCCTCTCTCGAAAGTCTCTTTTCTAATAATGTCGAGAAGCTCTTTTTTCTCCTCATTTAGTCTCTTTATTTCATCAAAAGACAAGCCACCGCTTCCTCCTGATTTGCTTAAACCAGCCTTTGAAAGAGCATATGGCCACTTTTTAAACCTAGCCTTTATATATTCTCTAAAAACTTTTGATACCTCTTTCTGAGAAGGACTATGGTCTATATGTTTTGCTTTTGCTATTAAAATATTTAAAAGCTCTCTATCTGAAAAACTTTCATAAATTGTCTTTCCAAAAGGAGTACTCATGTTATAGGACTCCATAGAAGATCCTTCTTCATCATCCAAAACATGCTTTATGAAAATTTTCTTATACATTGTCATTTCTTTTTTAGATAGCTCTTTCATAATTACCTCAGCATAAAGATTTTACAAAATAAA